>JBIOJM010000049.1:0-41228 GCA_044450785.1 Isosphaerales bacterium | reverse complement strand
GTATATAGGGCCACTGACTCGCGACGCCGTAAGGTAAAGTACGATAAACACCAACAACAGCGGGAGCCCAGTACGTCGAAAAACAGTTCACGGGCCGTGAGGGCGCCGCCGAAGGCGGCTCGATCCGTTAACCCGAAGCGTCAGCGAGGGATGCCGCAAGTCTCTTGCGGCGCGACGCCAGCGCCCTCGCTCACGCTTCGGGTAACCCGAAGCGTCAGCGAGGGATGCCGCAAGTCTCTTGCGGCGCGACGCCAGCGCCCTCGCTCACGCTTCGGGTTCGTATGTCGGACGACTCTCGTAGCGGACTTGGACCGGCGAGTGCCGGGTTTGCTGGTGGTCTTCAGCGAGAACTCTCCCTTTTTCGCGCTCATTCCCAGCACCCGACTTCACTAATGTGCATAAATCTGTCTTCAAGCGAACCCGATTCGTGCTCTTGTGTGCGATCGGCGGCTGACATATTGTTCTTGATCTGGGATCAGAATGCCCTATAGTAAGTTATGCTCGAATAGACGGATTACATTGCCCATATTCCCCAGATTGAATATCCCTTGGAGTCATCGATTGTCCCAGGAGTCACGCTGAGATGTGGCTGGACGCAATGCGGACGTTCGTGAGTCGCAAGCCGGGCTGGGTCGTGGTGATCTGGTTGGCCGTGGCCGCGGCTGTTGGCTGCCTCTCGCCCAATTTGACGAAGCTGGCGGCCGAAGGGCAGGCGAAGATGCTGGCCTCGGACGCCGAGAGCCGGCGCGCGGAGGAGCTGGTCAATCAGTCGTGGCCCGATCAGGCTTACGAGTCGATGGCGGTGGCGGTCCTGTACCGGGCAGGCGGGCTGACCGAGGCCGACCGGCAGCTCGCGCTGCGGCTTTCCAGGCGATTCGAGGCGGCCGGCCGGCCCAAGGAAATGGTCCGCGTCTTGGGGCCGGCGTCGGAGCCCGAGGTCGCCCAGCGCCTGGTCAGCCCCGATGGCACGGTCTTGTTGGTGGCCGTCGCGCTGTCCACGCCGTTCGTCGCGCCGGCGTCGCAGGATGCGGTCGCCTGGATGGAGCGCCAGGCCAGCTCCGCCGACCTGGCGGTTCCCGCCGGACTCGACGTCCGCTGGACGGGCGACGCGGTGATCGGCCGCGACTACATGGCCAACGTCCAAACCTCGCTCGACCGCGCCGCCATCGCGACGGTCGCCCTGCTCATGGTTGTGCTGCTGGCCGTCTATCGTTCGTTCTGGCTGGCGCTGGTGCCCCTGACGACGATCGGGGTCAGCCTGATCATTTCGCGGGGGGTCCTTGGCTGGATGATCCTGGCCGGTTGGGAAATCTCGTCCCTGGTCGAGCTCTTCATGATCGCGATCCTGTTCGGCACGGGCACGGATTTCTGTCTGTTTTTATCGTGGAGGTTCGCGGAGCACCTCAATCCGAACAATCCGGCTGGTTCGATGCGGGTGACTCTGGCTCGCTCGTTCACGGCGCTGGTCACGAGCGCCGGCACGATCATCGTCGGCCTGCTGCTGATGGGGACGACCCGGTTCAAGCTGTTTTCCAGCACCGGGCCGAGCGTCGCCATGGGCTTGTCGCTGGCCCTGGCGGCCACGCTGACTCTGACGCCGGCGCTCCTGGTCCTGCTGGCCCGGATCCACCCCCTCGCGTTCGAGGGCCTGGCCGGCGGGTCGAGGGAGTTTTGGGATCGTCTGGGGCGGGCCGTGATGGCCCGTCCGTTGCGAAGCTGGGTGTTCACCATCCTGGCCATGGTTCCCCTGTCGATCCTGGGAGTGAGGACCCACTTCATCCAGGACCTGATGACCGAGCTGCCCGCGAGCGCCACCTCGGCCCGGGATTTCCGGCTGGTCGCCTCGAAGTTCGATCCGGGGATGCTGGCCCCCTTGACCGTGGTCCTGGAGTCGGACACCGACTTTCGGGGATCGGAAGGCCTGGCGCTGATCGATGACGTCAGCCGGCTGTTGTCGCACCAGCGCCGGCTCACCGAGGTGCGGTCCGCGACTCAGCCGCTGGGCAGCCCCGAGCGGCTCGACCGTGCCCGGATTGCGTCCCGCCTGGGCGAGGTCAACGCCGGGTTCCACCAGCTCGCTGATGGTGCCGGGCAGCTCCAGAAAGGGCTTACCGAAGGGGCGGCCAAGCTGCGCGCTGCGATCTGGCTCGAGGAGACGACCGGCCTGGCGCTCACGGGAAAGCCCGTGCCCGCTTCGCAGACCAAGTCCGACGACGCCGTGACTCGCGCTCATCACCGCGAGACGTTGGCGTCGGGCCTCAAGCAGGCCTCGGCCGTGCTCCAGTGGAGCCCGGGGATACCGGCGACCTGGAACCTGCCCGCGCTCAGTCATGCTTTCGAGGCCCTGGGAGATGCCGGCAAAACATCCGCGCCGGCCGCCAGGGGCGCCGGCGAAGGGAGCAAGACGGCCCAGCCGCCCGCCAAGGTGGCCAGGGCCGAGCCAGCCGGCGGCCCGGCCGCCAAACAGGCTGTCGAGAAACCACAGGAGGTATTGCTGCGCGAGCTGACTCGCGCCGCCGACGGCGCTTCCCAGATCACCGATGGAGCCTTGCGGGCAAACCGCGAAGTGACCGCCATCCTCAACGATCCGGTCGGCCGCCGCGCCTTGGATCGCCTGCTGATCAACGACCAGACCGTGCACGACAATCCCGAGCTGCTGCGAAGCTTCGCCGCCTACATTACACCCGACGGACACCGCGCCCGCATCGACTTGACCCAGGCCAACCGCATCTTCTCGCACGCCGCAATGGACCAGGTCTTGACCCTCCGCCGCCGTCTCAATGATTATCTCGGTGAGTACCAAGGGATCCATGTCACCGCCAAGATCGCCGGCGCGAACGCCGAATCGGCCGACATCCGCGCGCTCACTCACGCCGATCAGGTTCAGAGCTGGTTCATCGTGCCGATCGGTGTGTTCCTGGTCTTGCTGCTGGCACTGCGTGATCCGCTGGCCTGCTTCAACCTGGTGGTGACCATGGTCTTGACGTACGCCTTCGCCCTGGGGGCGACGCATCTGGTGTTCGTCACGCTGCTGGGCGCGGAGGGGCTCGACTGGAAGGTCCCGTATTTCCTCTTCGTGCTGCTGATCGCCGTGGGGGTTGATTACAACGTCTTCCTGATGGCCCGGCTGAACGAGGAGTCTCAAAAGCGTGGGCTGCGGGACGGAATCATTCGGGCGATCGGCCAAACGGGCGGCCTGATCAGCTCGGCCGCGCTGATCACGGCGAGCAGCTTCGCGTCGTTCTTGTTCAGCCCGCTCGGCTCGCTGCGACAGCTCGGCTTCGCCCTGGTGGTCGGCATCCTGATCGACGCCGTCCTTGTCCGGCCGCTCCTGGTCCCCTGCGGCCACTGGCTGCTCCGGAGGACCCGCGAGGTCCTCTCGCCCCGCGTCGTCATCCGCAAGGGCCGGCGGGAGTACGTGGTCGTGCCGGATTGAACCCAGATCTCGCGACTCCCAAACGGTCTCGGTTAGACCTGGTTCAAACCTGGGTAACAGTTCGCGAATCGAGTCCGCGCCGACTCGGGCAGAACGCTTTGGTGCTGCCAGCGTTCAAGCGCGACGGGGCCAAGCGAAAACGGGGTCGGGAGCCGTTCTCCGTAAATCGGCTCCTGCCCCTTTCCCGGTTAGCGGAATCGGAGGCGGCCTGAATTCTGAGCGGAATGGCGCTAGCCACCGGTGTTTGGCGATCGACGATCCACGGAATCACCGGCGGCTAGCGCCGTGCCGCTCACGGAAACGTAAACCAGCGGCTAGGGTCGTGTCGCTGACAGAGGAATCACCGGCGGCTAGCGCCGTGCCGCTGACAGAGGGAATCACCGGCGGCTAGCGCCGTGCCGCTGACAGAGGGAATCACCGGCGGCTAGCGCCGTGCCGCTGACAGAGGGAATCACCGGCGGCTAGCGCCGTGCCGCTCACGGAAACGTAAACCGGCGGTTAGCGATCGTTCTTTGCGTGGGGATCGTTGGTTCCGGATGCCGCTTCGATCGTTGCGAGAGCGGCGGTGGCGGCATCGCGGACGTAGTTCACGGAGTCTTGTCTGAGGGCGCCGAGCCGGGGCATGGCCGGGGCGGCATCGACACCAAACTGCCCCAGCGCTTGGGCGGCTCCCACGCGGACGGTCCAATCCTTCGAGTCGAGCGCCTGAATCAGGATCGCGACGGCGCCCGGGGCCGACCCCGACTTGGGTGCGATCCGGCCAAGAGCGGCGGCTATCGCAGACTGACCGATTCGATGCTGCACGGAGTTCAGCGCTTTGTCGTACGCCGCGATCAAGGGAGGCACGGCAGCGACGGCCCCCGGCCCAACGTTGCCCAGCCCCTCGGCGGCAGAGCTAATTCGCTCCGCGACGTCGGACGAGAGCATCGCGGCCAGGCCGGCGATCACCTCTCGACTCGCCGAGATCCGCCCCAGCGCCTTCGCCGCGCCACAGGCGGGATCCCAACGCCAGGCGATGTCCCGCGTCCGCTTGCTCTCCTCGAGGTCAAACGGCTCCTTCATGGTCGCGAGCAGGGCCGGGACGGCCGGCTCGGCCCCCGGCCCGACTCGTTCCAGAATCTCCGCCGCATGGAATCGAACCTCCCGATCGCGACTCCCGAGGGCTTCGATCAGAGCGGGAACGACGCCGGGGGTGAGCTGGACTGCCTTGAGGGCCTTGGCAGTCGCCTGGCGAACGGAGCTCGACTCATCACTCAAGGCGGCGATCAGCTCGGGCGGTAGATCCATTTTGCTGCTCTGCCCTAACAGGCCGAACCCAAAGACGGCCGACGCGCGAATCGTGGGCTCCGGATCAGACAAACCCTTGGTCAACGTCCGGATCGCGACGGCCACCTTCTGCTCGGCCGATTTCTGCTCGGCAGGCGTGCGAGCGGGGCGGCGCAGGACCTCAGCGGCCACACCGGCGAGATCCTGCGCCGCCGTTGACCGCACAACGACATCCGTGTCTTCCATGGCGCTAACGAGAGCGGTCATCACCCGGTCGACATCCGTGTCCTCATCAGCCCCCCCAAGATCGCTCGCCGCCTTCTGTCGCTCGGTGACGCTTCCGCTGCGGATCAGCCGCACGGGATCGCTGCTCGTCAATCCATCCCAGATCCATAACCCGGCGAACGTCATGGAGAGGACGACCGCGGCCAGGATCAGGAGACGCCCCAGGCTGAGTCGACGGCCGTGCTCTCCACCGGCGCCTTCCTGTGAGCTGTGTCCCATGCGTCGACTTCTCCGGGTTGGCGACCGAGGCGGTGCAAGTCCTCAACGTGACCGATTCCGCCCGCGAGGACGTCATGGACTAAGGACCAAGGACCAAGGACCAAGGACCAAGGACCAAGGACCAAGGACCAAGGACCAAGGACCAAGGACCAAGGACCAAGGACCAAGGACCAAGGACCAAGGACCAAGGACCAAGGACCAAGGACTAAGGACTAAGGACCAAGGACTAAGGACTAAGGACCAAGGACTAAGAAGTCGCCCGGCCAAGGTACTCGCCCGTCCGCGTGTCCACCCGGACGGTCGCACCCTGGTCGAGGTGCTCCGGGACCTGGACCACAAACCCGGTCGAGAGCGTGGCGGGCTTGGTGCGGCCGGTCGCCGAGTTGCCGCGGACGCCGGGCGCCGTCTCGACGATCGGCAGCTCGACGGTGTCGGGCAGCTCGATCGCGATCACCTCGTCGTCGACCACGAGCGCTTCGACCCCTTCCATGTTCTCGGTCATGAACGGCGCCTGGTCGCTCAGCTCCTCGTGCGACATCGAAAACTGGTTGAACGACGCCGAGTCCATGAAGTGGAGCGCGTCGGCATCGCGGTAAAGATACTGGACCGGCCGGCGCTCGAAGCTCGATTCGTTGAGCGCGTCGGTCCCGCGGTACGACTTCTCGGTCCTGGTGTTGGTCTTGAGGTTGCGGGCCTTGATTTTGTAGAGCGTGGCCGCGCCGCGGGCCGAAGGGGTTTGAACCTGGATTTGCTCGATCATGTGCGGCGCGCCGTCGATCTCGACGACCATCCTACGCTTGAAGTCCTTGGCGGGAACCACGGCGAGCGTCCCTCCCTCGTTTCGTTGATCCTTGTGTCACTGACCATTCGCAACCATGGCAACGACATCGATCTTACCGGTCCCCATGGCAGGAGGTCAAAACCTCTGCTCGACGTGCTGCCGGAAAAGACGGCGGCCCATCCGCCCCTGCGCGGAATCACGGAGAACTCCTCTTGATACACGCGTACGTGTGTGCTAGGGTGTGTCTCAATCGTGGTTTGAGATCGGGTATTGACATCACGGGCACGAACGGGTGGAAGGCATGGAACGCGATCGGCTGGGCCGGCGGCGGAGTCCTCTTCAGGAGCGCGGGTTACGTCCCCTGCATCCCCTCTTGCCCGAGGAATGGGTCAGCAGGGTGCTGCGGGTCGCGATGTCGGAATCCGACTGGGCGCAGTTCGAGGCACGGGTGGCCCGTTGCGCCGCCGTGGTACCGACGCAGGCACGTGCCCACGGGCTGGTGCTCTCGGGCCTGTTGCATGCGGTCCCACCACCAGAGCCCGAGCCTGGACCGCTGGATTGGATGGACTGGGAGCGTCGCAAGACGCTTCGTCTGCTCATGCCCAACGGCGCTCGAGTGGATCGAATCTGATCGGGCCGAGGATGCCGCCCGCCCGGCGCGGGCGTGTTTGTTCTATGGTCAAGAATGGGGCCGGGGCCGCCTCGACCGATCGAATGACGGCTCCGTCCCCGGTTTCTTGTGTTTACAATATCTTGAGAAGGAGAACTTGCATTGGCAACCGTGGCTGCTGCACCCGCTCTGGGCGACGTCAAGGACCTTTCACTGGCTGAAGGCGGCCGGAAACGGGTCGAGTGGGCCGAGCGCGACATGCCGGTCCTGCGGGCGATCCGCCAGCGATTCGCCAAGGAAAAACCGCTGGCCGGCATGCGGATGTCGGCGTGCTTGCACATCACGTCCGAGACCGCCAATTTGGCCAAGACGCTCAAGGCCGGCGGCGCCGACCTCTTGCTGTGCGCATCAAACCCACTGTCGACCCAGGACGACGTCGCGGCCAGCCTTCTGAAAGATGACGGCATTCCGGTCTATGCGATCAAGGGGGAGGACGAGCACAGCTATTACCGGCACATCACCGCGGCCTTACAGCACGCGCCCCACGTCACCATGGACGACGGCGCCGACCTGGTGAGCGCGATGATCTTCATCGCGCTGGATCGCCTCGATGACGTCCACACCGAGGTCCGCAAATGGGCCGCGACCTTGAGTCCCCAGAAGCGCAAGGAGCTGGTCGCCAACGTGGTCGCCAGCATGGAAGAGACGACCACCGGCGTCATCCGGCTGCGGGCCATGGAAAAGGACGGCGTGTTGAAGCTCCCGGTCATGGCGGTCAACGACGCGCAGACCAAGCATTTCTTCGACAATCGGTACGGCACCGGCCAGAGCACGATCGACGGTGTGATCCGGGCGACGGACACGCTCCTGGCGGGCCGCCAGGTGGTGGTCTGCGGCTACGGGTGGTGCGGCAAGGGAGTGGCGTTGCGGGCTCGCGGCATGGGCTCGCATGTCATCGTCACCGAGATCAACCCGATCCGCGCCCTCGAGGCCGCCATGGACGGCTTCCAGGTCAAGCCGATCGCCGAGGCGGCCACCTTGGGCGACATTTTCATCACCGTCAGCGGCAACATCCACGTGATCCGCTCCGAGCACTTCGCCGTGATGAAAGACGGGGCCATGATCTGCAACTCGGGCCATTTCAACGTCGAGCTGGCCCTCGACGATCTGGCCAGGCTCGCCGTGACGACCAACAACAAGGTCCGTGAGTTCGTCGACGAGTACGTGCTCAAGAACGGCCACCGTCTCTATGTCCTGGGCGAGGGCCGGCTGATCAACCTGGCCGCCGCTCACGGCCATCCGGCCAGCGTCATGGATATGAGCTTCGCCGCCCAAGCCCTCGCCACCGAGTGGTCGGTCAAAAACAAGGGCAAGCTCGAGCACAAGGTCTACCAGGTGCCCAAGGAAGTCGACGAGTTCGTCGCCTCGCTCAAGCTCCAGACCATGGGTATCTCGATCGACACCCTGACCGCCGAACAGAAGAAATACCTCGAGAGCTGGGAGATGGGGACCTGATGCCCGAGGTGAGTCCTTTTCGTGGGGTCCGCTACGACGTCGCACGCGTGGGAACGCTCTCCGACGTCGTGGCTCCCCCGTACGATGTGATCGACCCAGCCTTGCAGGTGCGTCTCTATCAAGCCAGCCCGCATAACGTGATTCGCCTCGAGTTGAACCGGGACGAGCCCGGCGACACCGAGACGGATCATCGCTATGCACGCGCTGCCCGGTTCCTGCGGGACTGGCTGCGCGAAGGCATCCTTCGCGAGGACGAACACCCCGCGCTCTACGTGTACGACCAGACCTTCGACGTTGAGGGCAAGACACATACCCGCAAGGGGTTCCTGGCGCGGGTGCGGCTCGAGCCGATCGGGCATGGGAGAATCTACCCCCATGAACAGACCATGTCCGGGCCCAAGGCCGACCGGCTGGCCCTTTATCACGCGACCGGATTTCAACTCAGCCCGATCTTCGGGCTTTATCCGGACACTGACGGAGACGTGCAGCGCACCATCGAGGCACGCCTCCGCGACCGCACTCCGCTGGTGGCGACGGATCACCTGGGGGTTGAAAACCGGCTCTGGATCCTGACCGATCAGGAGACCCACACCGCGGTCGGGGGGCTGATGGCCGCGAAGCCGATCTTCATCGCCGACGGCCACCACCGCTACGAGACCGGGCTGAAGTATCGCGACGAGCTGGTCGAGCGCGGGCAATCGTCCGGCCACGACGACCCTTCCAACTTTTGCCAGATGATGCTGGTGGGGATGAGCGACCCGGGCCTTCTGATCCTGCCGACGCATCGGCTGGTCTCAGGTTTCCCCGGCCTGACCGCCCAGGAGCTGACAGCGCGGCTGCGGCCCGAATTCGAGGTCACGACGACCGGCGCGGGGGAGGCAGGCTGCCGCGCCGCCTGGGACACGATCGAAAACGACGGTGACCAGGACCTGCTCGGTTTCGGGACAGTGGCCGACGGCCAATGGCTCCTCGCGCGGCTTCGTTCCGACGCCAGCATGGATCGACTCGCCCCAACCCAGAGCGCCGACTGGCGCAGCCTCGGTGTGAGCGTCCTCCATGTCCTGGTACTCAAGGAACTGCTCGCGAATTTGGGCAACCCGTCGTGCCGCTACGTTCATTCGGCTCGCGAGGTCGTGGACGATGTGGCCGTGCACGGCTGCGACCTGGCCTGCCTCGTCGCGTGCGCGCGAATGAGCCACGTCGAGGGTATCGCGTCCAACCTTGAAACCATGCCCGCCAAGAGCACCTATTTCTATCCCAAGGTCCTTACCGGCCTGGTGCTCAACCCGCTGCGCCGCCTTGATGGTGCGCAATAGGCAGTAGGCAGTGAAGACGGCTGGGAGTGTATTCACTCCCCGCGCTTCCCCTATTCCTGGAGGACATACGATCCCGGTGCATCCGCGAGCGGAGGATAACCTCGATCCGATGCACCCATCGGGGGGATCGCAACGAGACCGCTCGAATGCCTCTCCAACCACGCCTGCCAGGCCGGCCACCAGGATCCTTCCTGGTGCGGGGTAACGGCCTGCCAGGTCTCGGGGTCGATGTAGCGGTCACCCTCCGTGCTCGTCGCCATCTGGTAGCGATGGTGCGCTTGGCCCGGTTCGCTCACGATGCCGGCGTTGTGGCCGCCGGTCGTCAGGACGAACGTGACGTCCGTATCGGTGAGCAGATGGATCTTGTAAACCGAACACCAGGGTGCGACATGGTCCTTGACCGTGCTGACCCCGAAAATGGGCACACGGATGTCCGTGAGCGTGACGGGCCGACCGACCACCTCGTAACGCCCTTCAGCCAAGTCGTTATTGAGGAAAAGTGCGCGCAGATACTCCGAGTGCATGCGGTACGGCATGCGGGTCCCATCGGCGTTCCAGGCCATCAGGTCCGTCATGGCTGGCCGATCGCCCAGGAGGTAGTCATGGACCATGCGTGACCAGATCAGGTCATTGGACCGCAGCAGTTGGAAGGTACCCGCCATCTGCCGGGTGTCCAGGAAGCCCTGGTCCCACATGACGTCTTCGAGGAAGGAGACCTCCGTCTCGTCGATGAACAGGCTCAGCTCGCCCGGCTCCGTGAAGTCGGTCTCCGAAGCGAGGACGGTCAGGCTCTGGAGCCGGTTGTCCTCGTCCCGCGCCATGGCCGCGGCGGCGATGGCCATCAGGGTGCCTCCGAGGCAGTAGCCCACGGCGTGAACCTTGCGCCCCGGCGTGATCGCCGAGATGGCCGCCAGCGCGTCCATGACCCCGAGGGTGCGGTAGTCCTCCATGCCCTGATCCCGGTCTTCGGTACCCGGGTTCTTCCAGGAAATCATGAACACGGTATGCCCGTGATCGACCAGATACTTGACGAGCGAGTTCTGGGGGGAGAGATCGAGGATGTAGTACTTCATGATCCAGGCGGGCACGATCAGGACCGGCTCGGCCTGGACGGCTTGCGTGGCCGGCGCGTACTGGATGAGTTCGATGAGCCGGTTGCGGTAAACCACCTTGCCCAGCGTGACCGCCACCGCCTTGCCGACCTGGAAGGCCTCGGTGCCCACGGGCTTCTGGCCCAGCACGGCCCGTCCCCAGTCCTCCAGGAAGTTCGCCGCGCCTCGGATCAGGTTGGTCCCCGCTTGGTCGTAGGTGGCTTTCAGGATCTCGGGATTGGTCCAGGGGAAGTTCGCGGGTGCGAAAACATCGAGGAGCTGACGCCCGACAAAGGTGACGACCGCCTCGTTGTGCCGCGACACGCCGTGCACGCCGGTGGCGGCGTTATGCAACCATTGCTGCGCGAAGAGGAACGACTGGTAATGAACGTTGAAGGGCCACTGCTGCCAGGCTGGGCCGGCGAACCGCCGATCTTGCGGCAGAGGTTCGATGGCGGGCGGGGTTTCCGGCTGAAACGCGGCGCGGGCGGCGTAAAGGCTGAACCTCACGGCTTTGCGCAGCGCCTTCCGCATCAAGTCCTGTTGCTTGCCTGGGGAAAGGCCCAGATGGAGCAGCCAGTCGAGGTAAACCAGCACGAGCCCGACGGGGGAGAGCCCGAGGCTCACCCGGCCGATCCCGGCGCGGAAGAGCCGATCCCAATTGGCGGCGAATTCGGGCTCAGGAGCGGGCTGGCCGAGGCCCGGCCCCGTCGTGGTGCCTGCCCCCGGCTTGCCGTTACCCAGAGTTGGCTCGGGGACTGGGCTCGGCCGATGTGGGCTCGCGCCCGCACCGGCCTGCACAGGAACGCGATCAGCTCTTCGGCCCCGGGCTGATCGAGGTTGTGACATGGTAACGCTCCCGTGGGTCCTTGATCCTCTCGTCCAAGAGGTGACACTGCCTTGGGCATTGGCAAGGGGCAGGTCAACGACCCACGCCCTTGACGATCTTGGAAAGCCGATAGCCGGTGTCGGTAAGGCTATAGAAGTTGTTCTTGCCCTGGCGGCGGCGGTCGACAATTCCCCCGTGCCGCAACATGGCCAGGTGGTGGCTCACAGCAGGCTGGCTCATCTTGAACTGGTCGCACAGCCCCCCGACATGGCACTCCCCTTCGGAAAGCAGGGTGACGACCTGGATTCGAGTCGGGTCACTGACTTGCTTGAGCAGGATCGCCGCCCGCTGATAGGCCTTTGTACGCAGCAGGATCTCGTTCTTGGCCAGTGCGGTCTTCGTGGCCTTCTTCATGTTAAGGGTCGCTGTCGCCATCGGAATCTGTCTCCAAAGGAATGTGAGCGGTTGGCGGGTAAGAGGATACATCACCCTCTCCGCCGGGGGGTCTCCGAGACCAGAGGTTTTCTGAGCCGGAAGAGAGGGGGATCGCACAGATCATCGACACCGGGCGATTGAGCATCCCGGTGTCACAGTCTATCCGAACAGATTGTCTCTTTCGTCACTAATCATACTATCGAAATTGTCTAACATCGTCAATGTTAAAGTATTTGCAATTACTGAAATTGCGTGCGTCAATTGTCACTCCCACGATGCCGTCGCTGGCAGAACTGGGCCGTTGCTGGGATAATGCTCGCCGGGATCCGACGTGCAACCGACCCCCGGCGAGGTTCATCCGATGGACGAGACAACCGGCCGCGCTCTACCGCGGGCATCGGAACGAGCCACCTCCGTCGCGGGCGGGGGCTCGGAGCCGGGCGGTGTGGGTCTCTCGGCGGAGGTGACGACGGACTCGACCGGGACGATAGCCCGGGATGGATCGACTCCCGCCGGGTCAGAGCGATCCGAGCCGGCGGTTCCCTCGGCGATCGGCCGCTACCAGATCATCACGCGGATCGGCCAGGGGGGCTTCGGGCGGGTCTACCTGGCCCGGGACGAAGAGCTCGATCGCCTGGTGGCCATCAAGGTCCCCAACCTCGATCGGGTCGCCGGCCCCGACGACGTCGCGGCCTACCTGGCCGAGGCCCGCGCCCTGGCGCGGCTCGACCACCCCAACATCGTCCCGGTCCACGACGTCGGCCGCACCCACGAAGGGCTCTGCTTCGTCGTCTCCAAGTACGTCGAGGGGACCGACCTGGCGGAGCGGATGCGCCGGGACCGGCTGCCGTTCCGGGAGACGGCCGAGCTGGTGGCGGTGGTCGCCCTAGCGCTGCACCACGCCCACACCCGCGGCCTGGTCCACCGCGACGTCAAACCGGCCAACATCCTGCTCGACCTCCAGGGCCGGCCGTGCGTCGCCGACTTCGGGCTGGCGCTGCGGGACGAGGACTACGGCAAGGAGGCCGGGCTCGCCGGGACGCCCGCCTACATGAGCCCGGAGCAGGCCCGCGGCGAGGGGCACCGGGTCGACGGCCGCTCGGACATCTTCAGCCTCGGTGTCGTGTTCTTCCAACTGCTCACGAATCGCAGGCCGTTCCGGGGCGACACGCTCGTCGAGATCATCGAGCAGGTCCTCCGCACCGAGGAGCGTCCGCCCCGGCAAATCGACGACACGATCCCGCGCGAGCTGGAGCGGATCTGCCAGAAGATGCTGGCCAAGCGGGCGTCGGAGCGATACAGCACGGCCCGCGACCTGGCCGAGGACCTGCGGCACTTCCTCGGTTCGGAGCCGGCGGCCGGGACGCCCGCGTCCGTCCCCGGGCGGGTCATTTCGGCCGCTGACTCGACCCGAGAGGCCGCCCCGAGCGCGCCCGGCTCCGTGCGGCACGACTCCTACACCCGGCTCAACAAAGTGGTCCCCAAGGGCCTGCGGTCGTTCGACCGGCACGACGCCGACTTCTTCCTCGAGCTGCTCCCCGGCCCGCGCGACCGTGACGGCCTGCCCGAGAGCCTTCGGTTCTGGAAGACCCGGATCGAGGCGACGGACCCCGACGCCGCGTTTCACGTCGGGCTGATCTATGGCCCCTCGGGCTGCGGCAAGTCGTCGCTGGTCAAGGCGGGCCTGCTTCCGCGGTTGGCCTCGCATGTCGTTGCGGTCTACGTCGAGGCGACCCCGGGCGAGACCGAGACGCGGCTGCTCAAGGCGATCGGCAAGGCGTGCCCCGAGCGGCCCGATGGGCTCGGTCTGGTCGATGCGCTGGCCACCCTGCGGCGGGGGCGAGTGCTTCGTCCCGGCGCGAAGGTCCTGCTGGTGCTCGACCAGTTCGAGCAATGGCTCTTCGCCAGGCGGAACGAGGCGGAAACCGAGCTGGTCGCCGCGCTGCGGCATTGCGACGGCGAGCACGTCCAGGCGATCGTCATGGTTCGCGACGACTTCTGGCTCGCCGCCAGCCGGTTCATGCGCGACCTCGAGATCCGTCTCCTGGAGGGGGAGACCAGCGCCCTGGTCGACCTGTTCGACCCGCTGCACGCCCGCAAGGTCCTGGCGGCATTCGGCCGTGCCTACGGTGTCTTGCCCGACCGGTCGGCCGATCTGACCGCCGAGCAGCGCGCGTTCCTCGACCAGTCGGTCGCGGGGCTGGTCCAGGACGGCAAGGTCATCTCGGTGCGACTGGCCCTGTTCGCCGAGATGGTCAAGGGGAAGCCGTGGACCCCGGCCACCCTCCGCGCCGTCGGGGGCGCGCAGGGCGTGGGCGTGACCTTCCTCGACGAGACCTTCAGCGCCGCGACGGCGCCCGGCGAGCACCGCCTGCACCAGAAGGCGGCGCAGGCCGTGCTGAAAGCCCTGCTGCCCCGGAGCGGCACCGATATCAAGGGCCAGATGCGGTCGGAGACGGAGCTGCGCGACGTCTCGGGCTACGCCGAGCGCCCCCGCGACTTCGATGACCTGGTCCACATCCTCGACCCGGAGCTGCGGTTGATCACCCCGACCGACCCGGAGGGCACCCCCGGCGATGGTCAGTCCGGCAGGTCCGAAGGCCAACGTTACTACCAGCTCACCCACGACTACCTCGTGCACTCGCTCCGCGACTGGCTGACTCGCAAGCAGCGCGAGACCCGACGGGGCCGGGCCGAGCTGCGGCTGGTGGAGCGCGCGGCGCTGTGGTCGGCCAAGCCCGAGAACCGCCACTTGCCGTCCGCGCTGGAGTGGGTGAACATCCGCCTGCTGACGAGGAAGCAGGATTGGACCGAGCCGCAGCGGCGGATGATTGCGCGGGCCGGCCGGTTCCACGGCCTGCAAATGCTCGGTCTGGCGGCTGTCGCCGCCGTGCTGGTGGCCGCGGGCCTGTACGTGCGCAATCGCGTCGTCGAGGCCAACCAGGCGACGACGGCCGACGGCCTTGTCCAGCAACTGCTCAAGGCAGACACCCGCAGGGTCCCCGACATCGTCCGGTCGCTGCGGGACTACCGCCGCTGGACCGATCCGGAGTTGAAACGGGCCGTCGCCATTGGGTCTGACGACTCCCGCGCGAAGCTCCACGCCAGCCTCGGGCTCTTGCCCGTCGACCCCGGTCAGGCCGCCTACCTGGAGTCGCGCCTCCTGGCCGCGTTGCCGTCCGAGCTGCCCGTGCTCAGGGACGCCCTCCGGCCGCACCGGGCCGCGCTGATCCCGAGGCTGTGGGCGGTCCTCGGCGCGTCCCAGCCCGGCGATCACCGCCTCCTCCCGGTCGCCGGCACCCTGGCCCTCTACGATCCCGAGGACCACCGCTGGGCCGACCTCGGCGGCAAGGTGTCCCAGGCGCTGGTCTCGGACAATCCTGCGTTCCTGGGCACCTGGCTCGACAACTTGCGCCCCGTACGGGGCCAGTTGTCCGCTTCCCTCGCCGCGATTTTCCGCGACCCGGCCCGCCCCGAGACCGAGCATACCCTGGCTACCAGCATCCTGACCGATTACGCCGCTGATCAACCCCAGCGGCTGGCCGAGCTGCTCATGGCCGCCGACCCCAAGGCGTACCGGACCCTCTTCCCGGTCGCCGAGCGCGTCGCCGAGCAAACTGTACCCATCTTCCAGGCCGACCTGGCAAAGACGGTCGTGCTCGACTGGAACGACCGGCCGCTCGATCCGGACTGGTCGAAGCCCGACCCAGCCTTGGCCGGCCGGGTCGAGGCCGCCCTCGGCCTGCTCGCCGAGCGGTTCGCCGCCTGCCAGGCGATGTCCCTGGACGAGTTCGCCGCGACCGCCCTTGCCCTGGGTAAGTCGGGCTACCGCCCCGTCCGATTCCGCCCGTACGCCGACGGCCCTGCGGTGCGCGTGGCGGCCGTCTGGACCCGAGACGGGCGAAACTGGCGGATCGGATCGGGGCTGACCCCCGAGCAGGTCCGCCGGCAGGACGAGACGAACCGGACCGAGAAATTCCTCCCGGTCGACGTCGCCGGATACGTGACGACGGTCGACGGCCAGCCCGCCGACCGTTACGCGGCGCTCTGGGTCGAGGTGGCCGGTGGGGACGAGGCCCGGCTCTACGTCGGGGCGGCCGACAACGAGCTGGCCAACGTCCAGAAGCCCCTGCAGGACGCCGGGCTGATCGCCCGAACCCTGCACGCCGTGCGCGGGACCGACGGCCAAGCGCGGTATTGCGGCGTCTGGGGCAAACGTGCCTCGGCCGACGTCGATTCCAAGGGGTATGGCGACCTGTTCGAGGGCAACTTCGTAGCCGAGCAGCTCAAGCGCAGCGACCTGTGGCTCGTCGACGTGGCGGTCAGCGCGGCGGGCCGGCAGCAGACGGTCGCGGAGCGCGCCCGGGCCGCGGTGGAGCGTGCGGACCAGGTGCCCAACACCAGGCCCGACAACGCCGACTCCCGTACGGCCCGGGCAAGGGCCCACCTCCGGCTCGGCGCGATCCGGAAGGCCCTCGACGACTTCGACGCCGTGCTCAAGAAGGACCCCGACGCCGTCGACGCCCTCTGGGAACGGGCCATCGCGCTGGCCCGGCTGGGCAAGAAGGACGACGCCCTGGCGGAGCTGGCCAAGTTCCGCAAGCGCGACGAGCCCGACGGCGTCAAGCTCGCCATGGCCGCCGTCGTGGCGGCGGAGCTGGGTGAGCCGGTCGACGCGGCGTTCGAGGCGCTCGACGCGGCGCTCGAGAAGGCCCGAGACGACATCGAGCTCCGTTACATGGCGGCCCGCGCCTTCGCGGTTGGCTCGAAGGCCGCCGGCGGCAAGAACGCGGCCAAGGGGCCCGCGCGCGCGGTCCGCGCCCTCGGACTGCTCAAGGACGTGGTCCAGAGCGGCTACGCCGACTTCGGCCGGATGGACGAAGACCCTGACCTCGACCCGATCCGGGACGACTCGGCGTTCGCCGAGTTGATGGCGGCCGGACACGCCGAACGGCGGTACGCCGCCGTCTGGAGCACTGACCCGGCGATCGAGGGCGTCACGGTGTCCAGCCTCGACCCCGATGCGCACCTGCGACGGAGCCGGGAGCTCGCCGCGCAGGGATATCGCCCCGTCTCCTGGTCGGTGACCCGGATCACGGCCGAGCGACCACCCCTGACGGCGTCGGTCTGGCACCGGCCCGCAGTCAAGGAGGAGGCCAAGGACCGGCTCGCCGAGCGGCAGGCCCGGGCGGCCGCGGCCCTCGTCCGGTTCGGCAAGGCCGGCGAGGTCTGGCCCCTCTTGCGGCACACTTCCGATCCCCGGCTCCGGAGCTTCATCGTCAACTGGCTCAAACCCCTGGGGGCTGATCCTCACGCCACCGCCGCCGAGCTTGCCCGACTGGATTCGCCCGCCACCCCGGGCACCAGAAGGGTCGCGCCACCCGCCACCGGAGGGATGGACGCGATCCTCTTCCACCCCGAGATTTCGACGCGGCGGGCGCTGATTCTGGCCCTGGGGACGTACGGGACGGAGGGTCTCTCGCCCGGCGAGCGGGAGCCGCTCTCGGCCCGCCTGCTCGACCTCTACCGCGACGACCCCGACGCGGGTATCCACGGGGCGGCCGCCTGGACCTTGCGGCAGTGGGGTCGGAAAGAGAAGGTCGACGCCGTCACCGCCGAGCTGGCCCGGCTCAAGGAACCGGGCGGGCGCCGCTGGTATGTCAACGGACAGGGGCAGACGTTCGTGGTGATCGACGGACCTGTCGAGGTCCACATGGGCACGCCACCGAGTGAGACCGAGCCAAACCCCGGGAACGAGCCGCCCCGCCGCACCGTGATCCCCCGTCGGTTCGCCATCGCCGCGAGCGAGGTGACGGTCGAGCAATTTCAGCGGTTCGTCAAGCCCTACACCGAACACCGGCTCAACCTCCCCGGCAGCTTCCTCAACCACTACAGCCCCGACCCCGACGGCCCGTGGATCGGTCCCGATTGGTACACCGCGGCTCAATACTGCAACTGGCTGAGCGAGCGGGAGGGTCTGCCCAAGGACCAGTGGTGCTACCTCGCCAACGGGGCCGGGGCGTACGTCGAGGGGATGACGATCCCGGCCAACGTCCTGGAGCGGACCGGCTATCGCCTGCCCACCGAGGCCGAATGGGAGTACGCCTGCCGGGCCGGTGCGATGACGAGTCGCTCCTACGGTCGCTCGATTGAACTGCTCGACAAGTATGCCTGGTATCAGTCCAACAGCCGCGAGCGCGCCTGGTCGTGCGGCAGCTTGCTGCCGAACGATCTCGGCTTGTTCGATATGCTGGGGAACGTGTTTGAATGGTGCCAGGACGGCTCAAACGCGTCGCGGCCGGAGAGGAGAGGGGTGTATATTGATATCATAAATAGAGTTTCATCTACTGGCGAGAAAAACCTTCGTCTCGTTCGGGGCGGGTCGTACACCGATCGACCGGCGCAGGTCCGCGCGGCGTTCCGTCCCGAGTTCGCGCCTTCGGACCGCAACTCGAGCTACGGTTTCCGCCTGGCCAGGACTTGCGAGTGAACAATAATTTCATCGAGTTGAAGCCCTGGACTGCCGATAACCGTGACACCGTGTATTCGACGAGGTTTGCCGCGACGCCGCGGGAAAGCCGTTCGATCGAGGTGCCGATCTCCAGGACGGTCGGATCCGTGCCTACCTCCCGTTCTGGTGGGAGAATCACACATCAACATGTCACGGTTGACTGGAAAAACCAGGGCTGGAGTCGTTGCCCGACCCTCGGCAGCCTATTCAAGTCGATTGAGTGGCGACCCTTCCGCGCGGGTTGCGGCGGCGGCGATCCTGACCGTAATGATCTGTCAGGTCGCCTTCCTCGTCTTTGGCTGCGACTGGGATCTCTGCGGGGATGAGGCGGAATTCTGGGCGTGGTCGCGCCGGCTGGCGTGGAGCTATTTTGCCCGAGGCCCCGGGATCGCTTGGCTGATCCGACTGGCCACGGAATCGCTGGGGGGGTTGAGCCTCAAGCTGACCGGTTCGCTGATGCTGGCGGTCCGGCTCCCGGCTGTTGTATTGGGCGGGGTGACCGCCTGGGGGATCTTCCGGCTGGCCTCGTTGACGACCGGAGCGAAGCGCGCCGGAATGTTCGCAGTCTTGCTTCTGCCGGCCATCCCCATCTTTGCGATCGGCGGCGTGGTGATCACTTGCGACACTCCCCTCGTCTGTTGCTGGGCATGGGCGGCCGTGTGGACGTATCGGGGAGTGCTTCGAGACGACACGCGAGCGTGGGTCGCGGCCGGCTCGATCGGGGCGCTCGGTGTCCTGGCGAAGTACTCGTTTCTGGCATTCCCCGCCTCGGTCGGTCTGTTTCTGGTGCTCAGCCGTCTGCATCGCCGCCAGTTGGCGCGGCCCGGGTTCTGGGCGATGTCGCTGTTGAGCGCTGGTTTAGGGCTCGCCCCGATCCTGGTCTGGAATGCTCAGCACGGTTGGGCGGGTGCCGGCCAGTTGGCCGATCGAGTGGGTCTGTCGAGTCGCGCGACCTGGGCGAGCATCTGGCCCGTGCTCAGTTTTCTCGGTGGCGAGACGGCCGCGCTCGGCGGGATCTGGTGGGTGGCGGGGCTGTTGGCCATTCGTGGGGCGCTGGCCCGGGTCGCCCGCGGTCCAACAGCGATTCACTCACGGATTGCGCACACTCGGAGCCAGACCGACGGCATCCCTCCTGCCCCCCCCTTCGCAAGGGAGGGAAAAGTGGGGCGCGCCTCCTCCCCCTCTGCAAACAGGGGCCAGTTCCTTCGGGTCGACGCGACTGCCTCGGAAGACCGCGCGGGGCTCCTCTATCTTCTCTGCTTGTGGGGAGTGATCTGGACCGCCTGCCTGGCCGCCAGCCTGCTCGGCGAGACCGAGGTCAACTGGATGGTGCCGGGGTATGTCTCGCTCGTGGTCTTGATCGGAATGCGGCTCGACCGGATCCTCGCGCGCGGCGGGGCGATAGCCCGGGGCTACGTCGCCCTATGGTGCGTGTGCTTGATCGCGATCATCGCGATCCATCACACAGAGTGGTTCTATCCGGCGGTCGCGCGCTGGGTTCCTTCTCCCACGAAGAGATGGGCGGCACCGTTACGCCTCTATGACCCGACGGCCCGGCTGCGCGGGCACCAGGTTTTGGCTCGAGCCGTCGCCGAGCGGGTGGCGGCCCTGGAAGCCCAGGGATCGTCACCGTTCGTTCTGACGCCGACCTACGCCCTGACATCGACTCTTTCCTTCTACCTTCCCGGCCAGCCCGAGACGTATTGCCTGAGCTGGAACTTCGGCATGACGCCTCAACCGGTGAACCAGCACGACCTCTGGCATCCTAACCCGCGTCATGACCCGGATGCCTTCCGGCGCCGGCCGTTCGTGGTGGTGGAAGATGCCAACATGCCGCCGAGTTATGCGACTCATAACGTCCGCAAGGGCGTCTTTGGACGCCTGGAGTCGATCGACCGAGTGGTCGTGCGAGAGCGCGGTTTGATCGTGGGCGCGTGGGACATCTCGATCTGTCACGACTACCACGGCGTGGCCGGCTACCAGCAGAATCCGTTGATCACCGCTCGGCCGGCCCACCCGGGCCGACCGTAACCGGCGTCGGTGGTGGCGGGGGCTGCGGCGATCTTGGCTCGCCCAGGGCCTCGGGGCTCGCGCCCGGCGGTTCGGCAGCGGGTCCGCCCGGGGGTGGCGACCCACCGAACGGTGACGACGTTGCCGGCGGCGGGGGCACGGGCGTGGAGACCGGTGGTCCAACATGCGACGAGATCGGCGGCGAGGCTTTGGCGTTGGCGTTCAAGCGATCAAGAGCGGTCGTCGCCGCCTTGCGCACCGCTTCCCTCTTGTCGTAAATCGAGCACCGTTCCAGGCCGATCGCGGCCTCCGATCCTCCGATCTCGCCCAGCGCGATCGCCGCGGCGATCCGCACATCCTGGAATAGATCGTATTTCAGAACGTGAATCAGCCCAGGGACGGCCCGCGGATCTCCCAGCCGGCCCAAGGTGTAGGCTGCGTCCTTGCGGCTGCCGGCATAAAAGTTCTGCAGCCGCTGGGTCATGAGGGCCACCTGGTCAGGGGGCGGGGGAACACCGGCCGCCGGCACGCCCGGGCCCATCGGGCCGGCGATCCCGCCGGGCGGTGGGAGCGGTCCGCCGCCGCCGAATGAGAAGTTCAACATCGGTGCCGCGAGTAGACCAAACCCAAAGGCCGGCCCGACCGGGCCGACCGGCACCGGCCGGGGAAACCACGGACCACGCGGCCAGGGACCGGCGACGGCAGGGAACCCTCTCCAAGGTCCCACGCCCGGTGACCGCTGAATCTGAACCTGCCGGGTCAAGGTTCCCCCGGGACGTTTGATCTGAACCTGCCGATCAATCGTGCCCGGTCCCCGCTGGGTCTCAACCTTACGTTCCAGCGTTCGCCCCCGCGGGCCGGTGATGGTCGTATCGCGCTCGACGGTCTGGCCCCGCGCTGACACGGCCGGCAGCCACCACGCCAACCCCACAATCAACAGTCCGAAAAGACTCTTCTTCCTGATCATCCGACTCCCCCTCCCTGCTCATCTCGGCATCGCCGAAATGCAATATCATCCATGCAATTCTTTGTTTTTGGTGATTCAATGGAGCGGGATTGTGCCGTTCACTGGCGATTTTGTGAAGGGCAAATTCTGAGGCCTTCACGCTGATCAGAGATCATAAAGCCTTTGACCACTTGATATTCTGATAGAAAGTTGCCATCGGCGAACTCGTGTTTTATGGTAGGGTGGGTCATCACCGCGAAAATTTCGCAATTTCGGTCACTTCAGGGATTGCCCTAATGGATGAGACGAATATGATAATTAAGGCAACGAACCGCCTAACTAAAGAACGTCGCGGATCTCACGCCATGATGTGCAGGATGCTCATCCATCAAATCCATGATGCTGTGGAAAGCAGGGAGGTATCGGTGCAACCTTCCCGTCGCGGGCTCACGATGCCGAGCCCAATGACCTTCGAGCTGATTACTCGTCCCGTCACGATGAAGCCCGGAGCCAGTTCGCTTTGCTGTCCCGATTGCCAAGTTCCGCTGGATCTCCACCAGCCTGATGACGAACAGCCCTCGCAGTTACTGGGTATCTGCGACGACTGCTCGAAGTGGTTCTTCCTGGTGGAGATCGAGCAGGATTGGAATGGGACGCTGCTGTTCGAGCTGCCCTGCGCGGACACCGTCCGCGCCATGCTCGCCCCATCAACGGCCCAGTGACGGGCTCGCGAGGGCCGGCAGAAGGCATTGATTAGTCAAGAAGTGCCAAAAAACGCGGTGTGCCGTGATGCTTGAACCGTCGCACATCGGCAAAATGGCTTTAATAAGAAACGGGGCATTCTCTCGCCAGGAGGATCGTGTCGGCCCTACGGCTTTTTCTTTCTTCGTGACTTCTTGACCTTCTCGGTCGTTTTCCTCTTCTTGGTTCCGGGGCGTTGCTTCTTGCTCGAGCCGTCGGCTTGGGTGGCGTCGGCCCGCCTGGGTTTGCTTGGGGC
Organism: Isosphaerales bacterium; assembly: GCA_044450785.1. Lineage (GTDB taxonomy): Bacteria > Planctomycetota > Planctomycetia > Isosphaerales > Isosphaeraceae > JBIOJM01. Next base: position 18,981 of record JBIOJM010000049.1, on the reverse strand, counting down.
TCGCGCTGGTGCGTCGATGCGGGCCGAAGCTGGGGCTGTGCCCCGGGGTGGCCGGCGAGGCTGTCCCGGCGGCACGGGCGACTCCGCGAGGATCAGGTCGAGCTCACGGCGGTCGACATCGACGTGGGCGATCCGGACCAGGACTCGGTCGCCGAGACGGTGGCGCCGGCCGGAGCGGCGGCCGACCAAGGTGTGTGTGCCGGTTTCGAGGTAGTAGAAATCGTCAGCCAGGCTGGTGACGTGGATGAATCCCTCGACGGGCAGCTCGCGGAGCCGGCAGAAGAGTCCGAAATCCTCGACTCCGACGACGATCGAGTGAAAGGCTTTGCCGACCTGATTTTCGAGGAAGGAGAGCAGTTTCATCCGGATCAGCTCGCGCTCGGCCGCCTCGGCGCGTCGCTCGGTGCGCGTGCAGTGCTGGGCGAGAACGATCAGCTCGTCATGCCGGCTCCGCGACGGTTTCCCCTCGAGCCAGGCGATCAACTGGCGATGGACCTGCAAGTCCGGGTAGCGGCGGATCGGCGAGGTGAAGTGGCAGTAGTCCTGGCTGGCCAGCGCGTAGTGCCCTTCGGGCTCTGGGGTGTAGCCGGCTTGTTTCAGGCTGCGCAGCAGTCCGTAGTGGACCGCATACTCCTCGGGCCGGCCGATGGCCTCCTTCAACACCCTCTGAAGCTCGAAGCGGCTTTGAGGCTGGTCGAGGACGAGACCGAGGCTGCGCACGAACTCGGCGAACTCGGCGAGCTTGTATTGCTCGGGGTCGGGATGCGCGCGCCTCAAGAAGCCGATGTGTTGTTCGGTCAAGCTGGTGGCGACGGCCTCGTTGGCCGCCAGCATGAACTCCTCGATGAGCTGGTGACTCTCATCGTGGACCGCGAGATGAGCGCCGGTGACCTGCCCCGCTTCGCCCAGCTCGATGGCGATTTCGGGGAGAAAGAGTTCGAGCGCCCCGCGGCTGTTCCGGCGGCGGCGGAGAATCATCGCCAGCTCGAGCATTTGCCCCAGCATGGCGGCGATCTCGGGACCGACGCCCGCGTGATCCGTGCCGGGCTGCTTCATGACCACGAGCGCCTGCTCGTAGGCGAAGCGATGGTCGACCTTGATCGCCGATCGCGCGAACCGCTTCGCGGTCAGGATCCCCTCGGGGTTGAAGTCCAGGAGGGCACTGACGGTGTAGCGCGTGCGGCCGGCCTGGAGGCTGGCCAGGCTGTTCGAAAGGACCTCGGGAAGCATGGGGATGACACGATCGGGCAGATAAACGCTGGTGCCGCGATGGCGGGCCGCGCGGTCGAGCGCCGAGCCGGCTCGAACGAAGTGCGACACGTCGGCGATGTGGACCGCCAGGCTCCAGTGGCCCTGTTCGTCGCGTGACAGCGAGATCGCGTCGTCGAAATCACGCGCGGTCGACGGGTCGATCGTCACGGTGGGTAGATCGCGGAGGTCGAGGCGCTCGCCGATCTGCCCTTCGTTGAACAGCATGGCCTGTTCGCGGGCCTCGTCGTGGGCCTCCTCTGGGAAGGTGTCGGGGATGTTGAAGGCGCGGATGATCGACAACGTATCGACGCCCGGCTGCCCGCGCCGGCCCAAGATCTCGATGATGACCCCCTCGCCTTCGCGATACGGGGTCGGGTACCGGACGATCTCGAGCGCGACCTTGTCGCCTGGTTTGGCCCCCTTGGCCCCGGGATCACCCACCGAGATCGGCTCGCGAAACGTTGTGCCGTCGATCTGGACGAAGCTCGTGTCACCCGCCTCGAAGTAATTCCCGACGAAGATTCCCGAAGCGCGCGTCAGGATCCGGACGATGCGTCCTTCATCATTCATCCCCTCGCGCCGAGACCGCCGGGTGATCTTGACGGCGACCTCGTCGCCGCTGGACGCGTCGCGCGTGGCCTCGACCGGTATATGAATGTGGTCGGTCTTGGCGGCCGCGGTGTGAGGACGGACAAACCCGAACCCCTTGGCCGAACGGCGAAACAGGCCGACAATCAGGCCGGACTGGTCGGGCCGGCGGAGCGTCTTGTCCTTGGCCAGCTCCAGTTTCCCCTCACGGATCAGCCGCTTGACGGTCGCGCGGAACTCGGCGTAATCGTCGGGGGACACCTCGAGCTGGCGCGACAGCGCCTTCAGGGTGGCGGGCTTGTATTCCGGCTCAGCCACCCGTTTCAAGACGCTGTCGGCGAAATCGGCCATTTTTGGATTACCGTCAAACGTCCGCGCCGGCGCCCGCGCCGGCGTCCCCGTCCGCCGGCCCGCTCCCTTTGAACAAGCGGCGGCCCAGGCTCTGCTGAAACGGAGTCCAGGTCGAGTCGCGGCTGGGGTCGTCGCGGATCTCGCGGCTGAAAGTGTGGATCTTGGCGTCGAGGTTGTCCAGGTAATGCAGCGCGATCGCTTCCAGCGTCATCGGCAGCTTGGGACTGCCGAACTCGTACGAGCCGTGGTGGCTGACGATCATGTGCTTGAGACGGAGGAGAAGCTCGGCCGGGAACGGCTCGCCCGTGAGGTCCGCGGATTGCCTCGCCTTTTCAGCGAGCATCTCCACTCCCATCACCAGGTGCCCCACGAGCTGGCCTTCGTCGGTGTAGGCGAACGCGCGGTCGTACGACAGCTCGTCGACCTTGCCGACGTCGTGCAGGAAGATCCCCGTCAGGAGCAGGTCGCGGTCGATCTCGGGGTAGAGGTCGGTGATACGGTCCGCGACGTTGAGGAGCGTCACGACGTGCTCGACCAATCCCGCTTGATAGGCGTGATGGTTCTTGATTCCGGCCGGAGCGGTCGTGAACTTGCGAACAAAGACGTCATCAATGAGGAAGCACTCGACCAGGCCGCGAAGGTGCGGGTTGCTCATCGCCAGCAGGAGCTCCCGCAGCCTCGCCATCAGCATGGTGACGTTCTGTGAGCTCTGAGGGAGGAACTCCTCCGGCTCGATGCGCTCGGGATCCACGACGTCGAGGTGGGTGAGGATGATCTGGAGCGATCCCTGAAAGACCTGCGTCTTGCCCCGGACGTGCAGGAAGTCGCCCGGCTCGAACAAGCGAGCCAGATCCTCGGTGGCGTTCCAGAGCCGGGCTCCGACGCTGCCGGTCTTGTCGCGCAGCTCCAGGTGCAGGTAGAGATTACCCTGTCGATTGGCCCGAAGCTGCTTGTCCGCGACCAGAAACGCCTCGTCGACCGAGTCGCCATGGACCAACTGGTTGACGTAGCGGCGGGTCATGCGGCGAATCGATTCGATGAAACGAGGCTGCGGCCGTCAGGCAGGGCACGTTGTCCTACGAGCGATCGATTGTAGGAACGAGCCAAGGGCGGGGTCAAGGGAGCCGGTTGTCCCTAGGGACCGGATCGTCGGGCTCCGCCGGCCGGACCAGTGCGGGACTCCGCCGAGCCCGGCCGTGTCGCGTTCGCGTGGCACGCCCGGTCTGAGCCAGCGGCGGACCAGGGATTGCAACGATGTCGGACGAACCGGACACCCCGGATATGCCGGGGATGTCCGATGCGGACATCGGACGCCTCAAGTCGACTACGTGGCCGGGGATGTCAAGGGTACGTCGGTGTCGGTGTGGGCGTTGGTGTGGGCGTTGGCGTTGGCGTTGGCGTTGGTGTGGGCGTCGGTGTGGGCGTCGGTGTGGGCGTCGGTGTGGGCGTCGGCGTTGGAGTGGGGGTCGGCGTGGAAACGATGCCGATTAACTGGCCACTCGGAGGGTTGGGGAACGCCTTCCCGTTGGCCGTGCTCACGACGCCAGACGCCGGCAGATACCTGTCCGGAGGACCGACCACATGGACCAAGCTGAAGTTGCTGCCGGTGACACTGGCCTGGTGGATCTTACTGTGCGGGCCGAAGTTGTTGCGCCGCAAACTGAACTGGTTAATCTTACGCTGCGGGCTGAAGTTGTTGGGCGGCGGACTGAGCTGGTTGATCTTACCTTGCGGATCGATCACGACGCCCAGATAGAACTTCCTCGGGCTCGTCGACAACGTGACCGCGGAGCCGTTGATGGTCACGACGTTCGCGGGCGAATTGACGATGAGCTGCGCGAACGTCTGGTAGTTCCCCTTGGTGGGCGTTTGCGATACCGCGGGAATGCTGGTGACGGTATAAGACGCGAGAACCACATTGACAGCCAAGGGGTTGAGGGTGCGAGTGACCGACTCCACCAGTTGCACTGTAACCGGCCCTTGTGCATTCGGATTCGCCGTGCCGAAGTTCTCGATCTGGATCTCGGGGACGATGGTGTCGCCCGGGTGCAGGCTGTTAGGGATACCCAGGGCGATCGCCCGCAATTCGGGCAAGGCCTGGCCCGTCACCATCACCGGGAACGGCTTGCTCAGGTTATTAGCCAGGGTCACTTCCGGGAACGCGTTCGTTGAGTTGGCCACGAACCAGACATAGAACTTGCCACCCGCTCCCGCAAACCCTGCCGGGCGGGACGGAAGCGTGAACGCCGCGGTGAGCGGTTCCACACTGTTCTGTGAGACCGCGCCCGCCGGGATCGTCCCGAGCGTGACCGCCCCCTTCAAGGACTTTGGGCTGCGCGAGAGCAGGACGGTGACGACCGAGGCTGGCGCGTCCGCCGTGCTCGTCGAGCCGTAAGGCGACTGCGGAATCGGCGTGTATGTCGCCGGGGCCTGCGACAGCGGTTCGGTGGTTGTGCTGGCGCCGATGTTCTGGAGGTAGACGGAGACGTCCAAGGTTCCTCCCCACGCGGCCCTCGGACCGGCCTCGCCGGTGATCGTGAGGTCGGGAAGAGAGAACCCAAGCGGGGAAAACGACATGAGCGCTCGCTGCTCAAGAGGCACCAGGGCGGGCAGGTCGGTCCGGCGTTGAGCGCGACGCGCTGGGTGCATACGTCGAAATTTCCTGGGCAGCACCGAACACCTCCCTATACCCGAGGGTCCCGGCTTTCCCACGCTTTTGGGAAAGCCGGCCTGAACCCCCGACCATGAACTCGGTTGACCGAACGGGTGAGGATTTCCAATCCAAATCCTACCTAGCCGCCGACATGCCTGTCGAGGCCCCAGACGAACAAACGACGATCGCTGGTGTATTTGTCGTCTGAGATTGCGGCGAAGTTGGCCGCAAATCGACGATCCACCCGATTCGAGGTCTTGTCATGAACGGCGTTACGTCCAGATCGGACATCGGGTTTGCCACGTCTTTGCCGGTTGGAGCGATCGAAACATGCATAGTGGCGATCGGTGGGCCTCACGATGCCGAGCATCGGTCGACCCACCCTACCGCTTGCGGCTTTGCCGCGTTAGCAGTAGATCACTCACCCGGCGATTGCTAGAGTGTGGCGAGATCGCTGGGCGGTTTTTTTTAGGACCAGAGAATTCTTGAATCGAAGCGGGCCAATCATCGCGGAAATTCAACAGGAGAACAGCATCATGAGGGCGATCATGCGCTTGAATGGAGTCATCCTGATCACGCTGGGGGCACTTGCCGCGTCCGCATGGGGACAGGATAAAGCGAAGGACACTCCGGCCGAGCCCCAGTCGGTGACGAAGACGATGCGCGGCCGCGTCGTCGACGAGGCCGGCAAACCGATCGCTGGGGTCGACGTTTCTCGCCTCTGGATGAGCAACGAACGAGGCAAGCTCACACCCTACGAGCCCACAAAAACCGCGGCTGACGGCTCCTTCTCTCTGGAAATGACCTTTTTCTACGGCCGGCCGAACGTGCTCGCGACGATCGACGCGGATCGGCAGCGTGGCGGACTGGTCTTGATCGAGCCCAAGAATGGGGGGGAGCCGGTCTCGATCAAGGTCGGGCCGCTCGTGCATTTGCATGGAAAATACGAGTGCAAGGATCTCGGCAAACCAGTCGGATGGACCAACACAATGCTGTTCGCCATGCCGGGCCGGGTCAATTTCTCGCAATGTCAATCGAAGGATTCGCAGCTCGACTTCTGGCTCCCGCCCGGGACGTATCTGTTCCAGGGGTACGGGTCCAGCGACGTCGCGCAGCATAAACGTGAGTTCACCCTCGAGGCCGGCAAACCCGACGTCGACCTGGGCGCGATCGATCTGGCCGCATCCAAGATCGCCAGGCTCACGGGGAAAGAGGCGCCCAGCCTGCTCGCCACCGACGCGCGGGGCGTGAGCAAGAACGTGCAGATCGCCGATTACAAAGGCAAGTGGGTCGCGCTCGAGTTCTGGGGCTACTGGTGCGGGCCCTGTGTCGGCTATGCCATCCCGCGCATGATGGAGATCTACGACGACCACGAGGATGAGCGCGATAAGTACGTCGTCCTGACGGTCCACGCCCCCGACACCAAGAGCTTCACCGACTTGGACGACAAGGTCAAACCGGTCGTGCGCGATACGTGGGCCGGCCGCATGATGCCGTTCCCGATCCTGCTCGACGCCGACGGCAAGATCCAGGAAACCTTCGGCGTGAGTCACTGGCCGACGACGCTCCTCTTCGATCCGGCGGGCAAGCTGGTCGGCGAGGTTACGCCCGACTACCTCGAATCGAAGCTCAAGACAGTCCCGCTGACAGCGACGTTGCCGCGCAAGCTGGATCGCAACACCTCGGTCTACTTCAACAATCCGACGCTCAAGGAAGCGCTGGCGAACCTCAAAATGTCGACGCACGCCGAATACGAGCTCGATCAGGACGCGCTCAAGAGTCTCGGACTGAGCGAGACGACAAAAGTGCCGCTCACGATCACGGGCTTGGTCTCGCTGCGGAGTGCGCTCGAGCTCCTGCTCGACCCGCTCGACCTGACAGCCACGATCGGTCCCAAGGGCTACGTGATCACGCGCAAGCCGAAGGCCGACTCGAGCGTCGAGGCGGCGCTTTCGAAGATGCAGCAGACATGTGCCGCGCGGATCGAGCGGAAGCTGAAGGAGTCGAAGCACAGCTTTGACTTCGACAAGACCCCACTGTCCAAGGTCGCTGCATTCTTCGAGCAGCAGAGCACCGAGAACGTCGTGCTTGATCCCAGGGGGCGGTTGCAGGGAAAGATCGACCCCGAGGTGACAGTCACGGGCAAGGGCAAGGACATGCCGCTCGGCGAGGCGCTCGAAAAGCTCGTCGCGCCGCTGGGCCTTCACGTCGTCGTGCGCGACGAGGTGATCGTGCTCGAAGCGAAGTAGAGGACAGCGGTCGTCGAAGCAGCTCTCATGACCCCAAGTAGCCTTGGTCGTGAAGCAATCGGTAATAAACGTCCATGGAAATGATCCGAAGTCCTTCATAGGGATCGAGCGAGAGCAGATGAGCATCGTTCGTGACCAAATAATCTACACCGGCGGCCACGGCGGCGCGAAGGATAGGGCTATCCGCCGGGTCCTGCGGTACTGCATGATGGGACGTCCCCGGCTCTGACAGCTTGGCCCGATGGATGATTCGCCTGCGGGACAAGTAGGCCAAACGACGCGAGAAGCCGAGTTTCTCCGTCAGGACGCGTTCGAGTTCGTCGAGGATGTAAGGGCTCGCGAAGATCCGCCAGGAAGCTCGTTCTGTCGCTTCGAGCAGTTTTTCAGCCATCTGGCCGAGGAGGGCTTCCGCGACGTAGACATTCGTGTCGAAGAACACCTTCATGGCGGATAACGCACGTCATGGATGGCCTGGTCGATCGCCGCCTGATCCAGGCCCCGTTCGCGGGCAATCCGCCGTGCATCTTTGGCCTCGCGCTTCCACTCAACCTCAGCGAATTCCGCCAGGCGTTCTTCAAGGAGCAGGCGGTCTTCTTCGGGGAGTTGCTCAATGCGGTGTATGATCTCCCGCACAGCTTCACTCATTTCGACACCTCAATGGCAACTTGCCTTCGCAACAATCGCTCCGGGTCGCCAGAGCTTCAGACCATTTTCGGCGAAATCGCGTAACCGATCAATAGAATCGACGGTTCATGGCCAGTGGCGTCAGCCGATGGGATCGTATTGGATTTTGGATTGATCTGCCGAAGGACATGGGACACCGAGGATTCACAACCGAGCGAGATCAGGAGGTAAACGTTGTCCGGGATATCCTCCGGGGCCACGATTGCGCCAATCTCGTTCCATCTGATGCCACCCACGTCGGTGAGAACCGGAAGGGGAGTCGTACGGTTTTTCATGGATGTGTGGAATTCGAAGAGTAAATCTGAGACTCAGGGCTCCTCGTGCGTCTAAGAGTTGGTGGACCAGTTCGATCCGCCACCGATCCTTTCTGATTCCCGTTCCCCGCGAGGCCCGAATGCCATGACACCTCTCAGGTCCCTCTCGACATTGCTCGTCCTGGCTCTCTTCGGTTGCGGTGGTTACGCAGAGCCGCAAATCAACCATCGCACCGTAGTTGATAAGTCCACCGAATTCGCCCCCGCTGCCAAGGGGGCAATTCGCGGAGACGCGTTTCAGACGCAGATCCCACCAGCCAGATCGGCCATGGAGGGTCGCATGGCGGGCGGCATGGCCGGCATGGCGGGATACATGGTTACGGATGGAGCCGTCAGCACGATCGTCGCCGTTCAGCCTGGCCCCGCCTCGACCCCAGCCGGTACGTCGGCGATTTCGCGCAAGATCATTTACGACGCTCAGGTCGACCTGGTCGTTGAAAGCGTGGACCCGATCGCCAAGAAAGTCGGCACGCTTGTTCAGGAAGCCCGCGGCTACATCGCCGAGCAGAACGTGACGGGATCGCCCGGATCGCAGCGCTCGATGCGCTGGAGGTTCCGCGTTCCCGTTGAACAGTTCGATTCGTTCGTCGAGTCGGTCGTTGCACTCGGCGAGCTCGAGCGGAACAACCGCACGTCTCAGGATGTTACCGAGCAGTATTACGACATCGAGGCACGGATCAAGAACAAAAAGCTGGAGGAACAGACACTCAACAAGATCCTCCAGGAGCGTTCGGGAAAGCTGGAAGACGTGCTCAAAATCGAAATCGAGTTGAGCCGCGTCCGGGGCGAGATCGAACAGCTCGAGGGCAAGATCAGGGTGCTCGAGAACCTCTCGTCACTGGCAACCTTGACCCTGAATATCCGCGAGCGGGAGAAGTACGCACCGCCGGCGCCGGCCGTCGCCGACTTCCCGACCCAGGTCGCCAGGACCTGGGATGGCGCGATACTCGGCCTGGTCAACCAAGGCAAGTCCCTGGTGCTCTGGGCAGTTAGCTGGGCGATCTGGATTCCATTCTTGCTGGTCGGCGCGCTCATCGCCTGGGTCTTGGTGCGCTCGCTGATCCGCGTCTTCGTGCGGAATCTCCCCCGGCTCGTCGCACTCGCGCGCACGCCGATTACGCCGCCCCGCGCGCCGACCGCCAGCTCGTGAGCCGAGCCGCGGATCAACCGCCACGACGTGGAAACAGGACGGACGGAATCGGCAGCGAAGAAGACATCAACCGCCAAGTCGCCAAGAGCGCCAAGGGAAGAGGAAAGGCGACAGGCAGGTGTGACCTTACCAAGGGACCGCGTTTTGACGGGCGTCCCAGCAGGAACGATCGTGTCGCAGGTTGACGAATTCCTGCTGGTCACCCTCCGGGTCATCTCCCCTGCCCTCGGGCTGTACTCCCCGATCAGACTCGTCTTGAAACCTGAAACCTGCTATTTTCATGGCGCGCCGCGAGTCGCGACTGCCGGGCACTGGTGATTCAATGACAAGAGGGTTGCCGAGAGGGCCCGATCGCACTTTCGTATCATGAACAAGTCGCTCACCCGTTTAACATGAGGTTAGGGTCATGGATCGCGCGCGACTCGAGGTCGAGATCTATCAGCTCGTGGACGATGCGATGCTGAAGAAAAATCGCACCGATGGGACGGGGTGGGATTGGTGCTGGGCCGACTTGCAGCGGGATTGGATGGACGCCACGCCGCATCGGTATGCATATCGCTGCCTGCCGCTCACCATCATGAATCAGACTGGGTGGTGGATCAAAAACCCGATCGGCTTCACGGCGACCTGGCGCGGGCAACGCGAGCCAGGCACCGTTGATCTCCGCTTCGACAACTCGGCCGACAATTGGGGGAGATGGATCAACAGCCAGTTCGGAGAGGGAATCATCACGTGGAACACGCCATTCCTTTTCCGGACGAAACCGGCGGGCTCTCGCCTCCTGATCTGCGGCCCAGCCAACTACTTCAAGACCAATGTCCATCCGCTCTCCGCGCTCATCGAGAGCGACTGGATCAGCATGTCGTTCACGATGAACTGGAAAATCATGGTTCCGAACCAACCCGTCCGATTCGAGCTTGGCGAACCTCTCTTCCAGGCGATTCCGCTGGCGAGCAACGTCTGCGCCGACCTGGAGGATGCATCGGTGTCCTATCAGAAATTGAGTGACAACCCGGAGCTCCTCCGCGCATATCAGGAATGGTCCCAGGAACGCGGCCGGTTCCACGATGCGAAGACATTGGGTTATGTCAAGCCGAACGACTGGCAGAAGGACTATTTTCAAGGTCGCGACGCCATGGGACGGGATGCGGATTCGTATCACATGACGAAAGTGAAGCCGCCCCACGTGCGGCTCAGTTCATCAACGGCGGACCACTCGCAAGACTCGACCGCGGCTGCCGCTCGGGTGCGCACCGCTGCCTCGGCACGCGGTCGAAAGGGTGACGACCTGCTCACGCGCCCCACGCCTCTCGCTCCGCTCGCCGACCAATCCGAAGAGCCGCTTCGCGGACTGATCCAATTCCAGGCGTACGTCGCGGCCGCCATGTTGGAGCCGGCCGTGGATGTGGACGTGGAACCAGACACGCGGACCCCGCAGGCGGGCGTTGAACATGCAAGCCTTGGACATCACGCCGGCCCAGATCGCTCGGCCTCACCGGCCGATTCTGCCGGCAGCCGCAAGGTCGACGACGAATGGCGCCGCTGGATCGCGGAGAATCTGACGATCGGCCAAACCCCGGAGAGCATTCTCGAGGCCATGGAATCCAACGGTTTTGCTCAGGACGAGTCGGTCCAGGAGATCAACCTGGCCATCGATAGCCCTTATTTCCAGGGCTCGGAGCTGCTGCACAACCGGTTGGAAAAGCGAGATTGGCTGCTGGCGGTCTATCGAAAGTGCAACCGCCTGCATCCCAGCTCAGCCGAGATCGAGCACCGGCACAGGCTGTCGCGCGACGAGTTTCTCCGCGAGTACTACAGCACCAACCGGCCCGTCATCATCACCGGCATGATGGACGATTGGCCGGCCATGCGAAAGTGGAACCTCGATTATTTCGCGGCGACATTCGGCGACCGCGAGGTCGAGGTGCAGATGGGCAGGAACGCGGGCGCCAATTATGAGACCGCGCAAGAAAAATACACAAGCAGGATCAGATTCCGTGATTTTGTCGAGAATGTGCGCACGGCGGGCGAGACCAACGATTTCTACCTGACCGCCAAGAACAACTCAGCCAACCGGCAGGTCCTGACCGAGTTATGGGACGACATCGTGCAGATTCCCGAGTATCTGGCGAGCGACCATCCGGGTGGCTTCTTCTGGATGGGCCCCGCCGGCACCATCACGCCGTTCCACCACGACCTCACGAATAACTTCATGGCGCAGGTGATCGGTCGCAAGCGGCTCAAGATCGCTCCGTCCTGGGACATGCCTCTCATGCTCAATTATCTTCATTGCTTTTCTGGGATCGACGGTCGCGTCACACCGCCCGCGCCTCGACCACCGCTCTCTGAACCCCAGATTCTCGAATTCATCCTCAATCCCGGCGAGATCCTGTTCCTGCCGATCGGCTGCCTTCATTACGTCCAGGGGCTCGATATCTCGGTCACGGTTTCCTTTACCAATTTTGTCTTCGACAACGACTTTTCCAGCTTCTATACGACGTACGGCCCCGTATGAGTACCGAGCAGGACCGCGTAGAGCGTCCCGACGATCGAGATGCAAGTGGTTCCCTCCTTGACACTCCGCCTTGCGCCTCGGATGTGATAGATTAGAAATCTGACCTGTCGAGGCGCGACCCGATTGGGAGCGTGGTTCGGCCGCGGTGCCAGGTTTCAGCCAAGTCCAGGAGGTCTGATCTCGTGCGGTGGTCGCAAGCCCTGATTCCGACGTTGAAGGAGACACCGGCCGACGCCGTGGCGCCCAGTCACGTGTTGTTGTTGCGCGCGGGAATGATCCGCCAGCTTGGCGCGGGGGCCTACACCTACATGCCCCTGGGCCTCTTGGTGCTGCGGAAGGTGGTTGAGATCGTTCGCCAGGAGATGGACGCCGCGGGGGCGATCGAGCTGCTCATGCCCGCGCTTCAGCCGGTCGAGCTCTGGAAGGAATCGGGGCGATACGAGGCATACGGCGACTTGCTGATGAAGCTGTCGATCAGCGGCAATCATCAGATGGCGCTGGGGCCGACCCACGAGGAAGTGATCACCGATCTGGTCCGCGACCTCATTCGCTCGTACAAGCAGTTGCCGATCACCCTTTATCAGATCCAGACCAAGTTTCGCGATGAGCCGCGACCCCGGTTCGGAATCGTTCGAACTCGCGAGTTCATCATGAAGGACGCGTATAGCATCGACGCCGACCTCGCTCAGCTCAACCAGAGCTACGACGCGATGTACGAAGCGTACTGCCGCATCTTCGATCGTTGCGGGCTGCCGTACGTGATCGTCGAGGCGGAGAGCGGGCCGATCGGCGGCGACTCATCCCACGAGTTCATGGTCCCCTGCTCCACGGGTGAGGACAAGGTCATCCAGTGCGCCGGTTGCGGCTACGCCGCCAACCAGGAGCGTGCCGAGATCGGGTCGCCAGGCGAACCGGCCCCGCGGCCGGCCGCCGCGGCCCCCCCTTACCAGGCGGTGTCGACGCCCGGCAAGCGGACGATCCGGGAGGTCTGCGAGTTCCTCGGAACTGAGGAGTCGACCTCGGCGAAGTTGCTGGTCTACCTGACTGACGGCAAGGCAGTTGGCGCGCTCGTGCGGGGCGACCACGAGTTGAACGAGGCCAAGCTCCGCCGGGTCATCGGCGCGACGACCCTCGTCCCGGCCGACCCGGCAGCGATCGAAAAGGCCACGGGCGCGCCCATGGGCTTCCTGGGCCCGATCGCGATCAAGGTCCCGCTCGTGATCGATCGCGCGATCACCGCGATGACGACGGTCGTGGTGGGAGGCAACGCCGTGGACGTCCACCTCACGGGGGTCGTTCCCGGGCGCGACTTTCCGCTGGAGCGGGTGCACGACGTGCGAAACGCCGATGCCGGCGATCCGTGCCCGCGTTGCGGCGCCGCGCTCGCGATCAAGGCCGGCCTGGAGGTCGGCCACGTCTTCAAGCTCGGGACCAAGTATTCCAAGGCGATGGGGGCGACCTACCTCGACGACAAGGGAAATGAGGTCCTCATCATCATGGGCTGTTACGGAATCGGGATCAACCGGATCCTCGCCGGGGCCGTCGAGGCCGGCCATGACGGCAATGGCATCATCTGGCCGCTCTCGCTGGCCCCTTATCAGGTGCTGGTCATTCCGCTCCAGGTCCAGAACACGGCGGTGCTCGACCACGCGCTGGCGCTCGCGCAGTCGCTGGCGGCTGCGGGGATCGACGTCTTGACCGACGACCGCGATCAGCGGCCCGGGTTCAAGTTCAAGGACGCCGACCTGATCGGGGTCCCGCTGCGCGTGGTGGTGGGTGAGCGCGGACTGAAGGACGGCACGATCGAGATCAAGTGGCGGGGCCAGGCCGAGGCCAGGCATATCCCGGCGGCCTCGGCCGCCGAAGCGATCCTCGCCGAGATCGCCCTGGCTCGCGAGCGCCACGACGCCGATTGCCACGAGCGCCGCCAGGCCCGCGCGGCGGCGAGGAGATCATGAGTGCCAAAGCCCGCCTCCCCCACCTGCCCTACGTGCTCTTGGGCGCGATGACCCTCGTCTCCTTCGGCGGGCCCTTTCTCATCTTGGTGGTCGTCCGCGGAGGCTCGAGCGCCCAATGGCCCCCCGATCGCCCCCTTGAATGGATCACGATCGCCTTGGTCTTCAGCCTGGTGATCGCGCTTTTCTTCGCCTGCGTGACGATCGGCTGGTGGTATCCCGAGCCGCGCCGGACCAAGGGACCGCCAAATCAGTAATGCCGGCTCGTCATATTGACATTATCGGATTGTAATATTTAATCGAGAATCGACCAGACGATGGATTCGAATGACGCGGCCGTTCTGGTCGGGATGGCCCTGGGCGTGGTCGCCCTGGCCTTTGTTTTGAGTGCCGGTCTTGGTTATCTCGCGCGGGGTTACGCACCGCGATGGGGCTTTGTCGATCGACCGGGGGGTCACAAGGGGCACCGCGCGCCGACGCCACTGGGCGGAGGCGTGGCGATCTGGCTGACGACGGTGACCATCTTGGGGATCGGCTTGCTGGCGTTTTCCGCCCTGGGTCGAGCCGGCTTGCCGGAGCCGCTGGCGCGCCACGCCGGCGGCGTCGCCCTCAGGGCTGAAGTGCTCGTCCGGATCCTCGTGCTGGCCAGCGTGATCATGGCAATGGGGCTCGTCGACGATCTCCGGAGTCTCGACTGGCGGATCCGGCTGGGAGTGCAGCTCGCCTGCGCCGGCCTGCTGGCCGCGAGCGGGGTCCGCGTCACGCTTTTCGGGCCGTTCACGCATCCCTTCCTGGGGGGGGCGGTCACCGTGCTGTGGGTCGTGGGATTGACCAACTCCTTCAATATGCTGGACAACATGGATGGGCTGGCGGCCAGCGTCGGACTGATCGCCGCGCTCTTGTTCTGTGGAGCGGAGGTCGCCGTCGGCAGCCTGTTCGCGCCGGCGGTGCTCCTGGTTGTCGTGGGCGCCTTGGCGGGGTTTCTGGTGCACAATCTCGCGCCGGCGCGGCTGTTCATGGGGGACGCGGGGAGCAACTTCATCGGTTTCTTGCTCGGGGCCTTGACGGTGGTCGGAACGTTCACGCGTGATGAAGCGGGCAGCACGTTCTCACGGTACGGAGTGCTCGCGCCGCTCTTGGTCATGGCCGTGCCCCTTTATGACATGACGTCGGTCGTGCTCATCCGATTGCGCGAGGGTCGCAGCCCGTTCGTCGGCGATCGCAGGCATTTCTCCCACCGCCTGGTAGCGCGCGGCTTGACGCCGCCCCAGGCGGTCTGGACGATTGATCTGGTGACCTTGGCGGGGGGTCTGGGCGCGTTGCTCCTGCACCGGCTCGATGGAGCGGGCGCGTCCATCGTCCTGGCACAGACCTGTTGCTTGCTGGGTGTTGTGGCCATTCTGGAACTCTCGGCGAGCCGTACGGAGCGAGGAAATGGCCAGACGCGGCGCGAAATCCTCGGTACCTCCGAGACCGAGGCCAACCCCCCGGCCGGGCTCGGGACAGGCGCCGGCCCGCGGCCCGGCTGACCGAGACGACGAGGACGCGGGCCGGGCGGCTTCCCAGCTCAGGGAGCGGATCCGCCGAGTTGCTCTCGGCCTGACGGCGGCCCTGGTGACGGCGCGGGCGTTCTGGCCCAGCGAGCCCGACCTGAATCAAGGGGCCGGCGCGGGTTTGACCTGGGTACTCGTGCTGCTGGTCGTCGCCGGCTTGGGCCTCGCCGCATCGCTCATCGCCGGCCGCTTTCGATTCCGTTGGTCGTGGATCGATGCGTCGGTCGTCGCGCTCATTCTCTTGGTCGCGATCAGCGCATCGCATGCGGTCGATCGCCGTCCGGCGATCAACCTGGCCTGGGAATGGGTTGCGCTGGGCATTGCCTACGTCCTGATGCGCAACCTGCCTCGGACTCGAGGTGAGTCGTCGGCCTTGGCCGGCGCGCTCGTGGCGACCGCGGTTGCCGTCTCGACGTATGGTCTCTACCAGGCGAAGGTTGAACTGCCGCTGATCCAGGCGGAATTCCAGCTTCACCCGCGGCAAATGCTTGAAAAGCTCAACATCGAGCCGGGTACGCGCGGTGAATTGATGCTGAAGAACCGTCTGATGTCCTCGAACGAGCCCTGGTCGACCTTTGCTCTGGCCAATTCGCTCGCGGGCTTCATCGTCGGCCCCCTGGTGCTCGCGCTGGCCGTGTGGGTTCACAACCGGGTGCGGCGCGACGAACCGGGATCGCGATGGACCGTGCTGGGGATGGCGGCCCCGCTCCTCCTCGTCCTGCTGGTCTGCCTGATCCTGACAAAGAGCCGCAGCGCCTATCTGGGGTTGATCGTCGGGATCGCCCTTCTGGCCTGGCGGGCGCGCCGGCAAGTGCCGGCGCGCATGCTCCTGGCCATGGGACTGGAGGGTCTTTGCGTCGTCGCCGCGCTGGTGATCGCCGGGCTGGCCACGGGCCGGCTCGATCGTCAAGTGCTCACCCAGTCGGCGATGTCGGCCCGCTATCGCTGGGAATACTGGCAAGGTGCATGGGGCGTGATCACCGGCGGGAAGCCCACCGTGATGGGTGCCTTGAGCGCGCCGACCTTCTGGTGGGGGGTCGGGCCGGGCAACTTCGCGGCTCCCTATCTGATGCATAAACTTCCGCAGTCCAGCGAGGAGATCCTCGATCCGCATAACCTGTTTCTCGAGGTCTGGGCCACGGGCGGCGCATGGGCCCTGCTCGCCCTGGTGGCCGCTCTGGCCCCGGCGATCTGGATCCTGCTCGGCCGTTCTTCGCGCGCAGCCGCGAGCGACGACCCGGCCGGCGCGACGCGGTCGCGCGGAGATGCAAGGCGGCAGCCTGCGCCGCCGCGCGGGCCGAACCCGCATGACGACGACGAGGAACACGACGTGCCCCCGCGCCGGCTGGGCTGGCTGATCGCCTCGGCGGGAGCCGGTTGGGCACTTGTGGTCATCCTCGGGCGATTGAATCCCTTCGAGGGCGACCTGTTCAACCGCTGGCTGATCCTGGGAGCGAGCTGGCTGGCCGCGGTCTTGCTCGGCGCGCCGCTCTGGCGCCGGCTGCCGATCCCCGCCGCGGCACTGGGCGCGGCACTCGTGGCCGTCGTGATCAACCTGTTCGCAGCGGGAGGAATCGGCATCCCCACCGTCGCTCTCTGTCTGTGGTCGATGCTGGCGCTGGGATTGAATCTGCGTGACGACCTCTCGTGCGGCAGGCTCCGCGAGTACGAAAGCCGCATGCCTGCCTTTGTCCTGGCGCTCGGGTGGGCGGCGCTTCTGGGCACGTTCGTCGGTAAGGTCGGGCCGTTCTGGCGGTCCGAAGCCGCCATCGCCGCGGCCGAGGCGTCAATCAACCGTCACCCCCCCGACTTCGAACGCGCCCAGCAGGCCTATCTGACCGCCATTGAGGAGGATCGGTACAACGCGCGCCCTTGGCTGCAGTTGGCGGCGTTTTATGGGATGGTCTGGCGAGAGCATGGCTCCAAGGTCGAAGACCAGGAGTGGAGGAAGGTCCCGATCCTCTACCAGAAGGCCGCGAGCGCTCCACGCAATCCGGGCTCATGGGCGCTGCACGCCGACCGCGCCCGAGTGATCCTCCATCTGCTGAGCTTGGTCGGCCCGCGGCTTGACCCCCTCGAGGCCCTGAAGTTGCGCGGCAACATCGTCGAGGCGACGCGCACTGCCGCGCTCCTCCATCCAACCAACGCCGACCTCCACGCCCGGCTTGCCGACGCCAGCGCCGAGATCTCCATGTACAAGGACGCGGTCACGGAAGCCGCGGAAGCGCTGCGGCTCGACCGGATCACGCCGCATCAGGACAAGAAGCTGCCCAAAACCGTCCGTATCCGGCTCGAAGCCCTGATCCCCAGGTGGACCGAGAACGCGGCCAAGATGCCAATCCAGGCCGCACCCTGAAGCCGTGAAAGCGTGTTTCGAAACTTGGGTGCTCTGGGCAAAATTCCTGAATCGACCGGAATCTCAGCGGAAGACGAGTGCGTTTGGGCCCTTCTTCATCCTCCATCCTTCGTCCTCTGGGAACTCCGAAGGAATTCACTTGCAATTCGAACGGAACTTGACCAAGCTGATCGGCGCTGATCGTTAAATAGACCTGATTCGCGATCATCCACTCTGCTCGCGGCCCTTGTCGCCGATTCCGAAGAGCACGGACGGACTCACCTCGGCTGCCAACAAGGCTCTGCATCCTGGAACGGAGTCGCCTCAAGCACTCATCAACTCACCGGGACTTTTTCGGCCGGTCGGAGTGCGCTCATCACCGCGCGCACCCGTCCGGGAGGAGCGAGGGATCGCCGGCCGCTCCGCACGATTCCGCGCTGCGGAGCAAGGCTCCATCATCGTCCCGATTGTATACAATCGTGGACCAACGCACCCGCCCCAGCGCTGGGCTGGGCCCGTTCTAACATTTCGACAAATGGTTCATATTCCAGACTTCGGCCTGGGTGCACTCACCTAGATTGCCGATTGAGCCCACGGCTCCGTTTGGCGCTTCCATCAAATCATCCCGGCATCACTCAGTGAACTGACGGCCGAGGGTCCGGACTGACCGGCTGCCGTTGAACGACTTGGACAAAACAGATGAGGAACGAAACTTCGAGCGAAGAAGACGCCGCTTTGATCCGGCGGTTCGCCGCGGGTGAGGCCAACCTGATCGGCGAGCTTCAGGGTCGCCTCGCCAGGGTGATGGCCGGCATGGCGAAGCGGCTCTTCCGCCGCCACCGCGTCAGCACGTCTGTCTACGGCGAGGATGACGCGATCAACGACGCCGAGTCCGAGCTCTGTGAGGACGCCAGGGCCGGCAAGCTCGGCTCGGTGAGAACCGCCGACCACTTATTGAAGATCATCCATTCCGCCTTGAAGCGACGGATCCTCGTTAGGCGCCGACATGACGCCGCGATCAGACATGGCGGACCGGGGGTTTCCCGGCCTGGCCGTGAAGACCAGGAAGACGCAACGACGGGAGGCCGCCCGGCATCGGGTCGAGGGTTCCATCAGTGCGAGGGTGCCCTCGACGATCTTGACACCGGCGAGCCCTCGCCGGTCGACTTGAGCGTCGCCAAGGACGATCGTGAAGCGCTCGTCTTCCTCCTGAACGACCCGATGCTGGAGACCATCCTCACATTGCTGATGAAAGGTGACACATACCCCGAGATCGCGCGGAAATTAGGAGTGTCGGTGTTTGCCGTTGACAGACGGGTCAAGCGGATTCGGTCCGCCTCGGACAAGATCAATTCCAAGCACGCATAGAGGTGTTTCATGACG
>JBIOJM010000048.1:0-42309 GCA_044450785.1 Isosphaerales bacterium | reverse complement strand
CGATCGTCGGCGGGTCGGGCAACGACATCATCTATGCCACGACCGGCAACACGACCATCACCGGCGGCTCGGGCCACGACTCGATCACCGGCGGCTCGGGCAACGACATCATCTACGGCAACACCGCCTCCGGGCTCATCATCGGTGGGTCGAGCAACATCTCGATCAACGGCGGGTCGGGCAACCAAGTGATCGTCGGTGGTTCGGGCAACGACTCGATCTTCGGCGGGTCGGGCAACGACTCGATCCTGGGGGGCACGGGCAACGACTGGATCGACGGCGGCACGGGCAACGACACGATCACGGGCGGCACGGGCAACGATACGATCACGGGCGGCACGGGCAACGACTTGATCGGCGGCGGCACGGGCAACGACTCGATCGTGGGCGGCAGCGGCAGCGACTTGATCGTGGGCGGGTCGGGCAGCGACATCATTCACGGCGGCCTTCAGTCGAGCACGATCACCGGCGGGTCGGGCAACGATACAATCGTCGGCGGCAACGGCAACGACATCATCTACGGCGGCTACGGCAACGACTCGATCGTCGGCGGGTTTGGCGCCGAGTCGATCGTGGGCGGCACGGGCAACGACGTTTTGATCGCCGGCAACCTGTCGAGCACGATCACCGGCGGCAGCGGCAATGATCTGATCTTGGGCGGCTACGGCAACGACATCATTGACGGCGGGACGGGCGACACCACGATCTACGCCGGCACCGGCAACGACTCGATCGTCGGCGGCACCGGCGACGACATCATCCACGGCGGCACCGGCAACAGCACGATCTCGGGCGGGACGGGCAATGCCACGATCTCCGGCGGCGGCGGCGACGACGTTTTGAGCGGCGGCGGGTTCGATTCGTGGCTGATGTTCTACGGCTCGACGAACATGACGCTCACCAACACGACCTTCTCGACCTCGGGCGGAAGCTTGCCCGCCTCGGTCTCCACCATCAGCGGCTTCCAGCACGCGATCCTGGCGGCCGGCACCGGCGACTTCACGCTCGACGCCTCTGGCTTCACGGGCAGCGCCATCCTTCAGGGCGGGACCGGCAACGATACCTTGATCGGCGCGGGCGGCCCCGACACCCTGGCGGGAGGTGCGGGCAACGACTCGCTAGTGGGCGGCGGCGGCGGCGATACCTTCGCCTTCAACAGCGGCTCGAGCGGCAGCCAGACGATCTTCGAGCCCCTCGAGCCCCCGGGCAGTGCCGTCGCCGGGCTCGATTTCTCCCAGGCCCCCGCTGGGATTTCGATCAATCTCAGCCAGTCCGGGCCCCAGGCCGTGATGCCGGCCACGCTGAATGCCGGCGCGCTCTTCTTGACCCTGGCCGACCCGCTCGGAATCGACACCGTGCTGGGCAGCTCGTACAACGATACCATATTCGGCAACATCAACGACAACACCTTGATCGGGGGCGGCGGCGACGACGTGATCGCCGGCGTGGGCGGCAATAACCTCATCGAAGGGGCCGTCACCCGCACCATCTATCTCGACTTCGCCACCTACGAGCTCCCAGGCCAGCACTTCTACACCCAGGCCGAGCGCGACGCGATCCAGGCGCAGATCACGGCCGACTATTCCGCCTTCTCGTACGTCTTCACCCAGACACAGCCGCAGTCGGGGCCCTACACCCCGATCACTTTCAACGACCCGACGCTGGTCGGCCTCGAGGGAGGAATTTCGTCCGAGATCGACTGGCGCGATCTCCACATCTCGGGCACGACGACGCTCACCTCGGCGGGCCTGGAAGTCATCCCCCCCGATTCCGGCGGGGTCAACGTCAATTACTTCCTGGGCGGTCCCGGCGAGCCCGCCGCGACCAGCGCCGACTTCATCGGCCTGTCGGCCACCATCGCCGCGCACGAGCTGGGGCACCTCTCCGGGCTTCAGCACACCGACTCGTTGGGACCGATCGGCTCGGGGATCTACGCCGGGGTCAACCCCGACCTGTACAACCCTCCTTATCCCGGACCAACCGATGCCGGCGAGGCGATCCTGCACATCATGGCCTCCGGTGCCTCGGTGAACGCGACCCTCGAGGATGCGATCAACAACCCGTTCTTTGGCGAACGGGAGTCGATCGCACTGTCGTACGGCGAAAATGGCTCACCGACCAACGAAGTGACCACCGCGCATTATTCCATGCCGGAGGCCCAGCCGCTCTTGCTCCAGCCGCTGGTCGTGCCCGACACCGCCCTCGAGGGCGTCAACGCCGACAAGGTCTTCGACGTCACCGCCGCCGATGTCGTCGGATACCTTGGCGAGACGAGCGGAGCGTCGAACACCGACTTTTATTCGTTCACCGCCCAGGCCGGCACCGTGATCAACTTCCAGCTCATGTCGGCCCTCCTCACACGGTCCGTGGCGGCTCCCGGCACCCCGCCGTCCGACTACAACCAGGGGCCTTTCGACACCTCCCTCACCATCTACGACTCCAGCGGCCAGGTGATCGCCTACAATGACGACTCGTTCCAGAATTCCGATTCCTCGATCATCGACCTGACCCTTCCCACCACGGGCACTTTTTACGCGATGGTGACTTCTTCCCCCAAGTCGGTATCGCTGGGCGAGCCTTTGACGGGAGACTACGAGCTCTTCATGTACACCTTCGCCACGGGCGCGGACCCGCCCGCCGGCGACACGATGTACGCCGGCTCGGGCGACGACACGATCATCGCCGGCTCGGCCGACGACACGATCGCGGCCCATCCCCAGGATACGATCGTCTACGGGTCGGGCACCGTGACCATGCTGCCGGCTGCCTCCTCCTTGAACGTCTCGGCCGGCTCCAACCAGACGGTCAACGAGGGGTCCAGCGTCACCCTGACAGGCTCGGTCGTCGACCCCTCCGGCAACACCAACTCGATTGACGACTGGCACGTGTTCGCGTCCTCCGGCCAGCAGATCGTCGATGGGACCGGCCCCACCTTCACGTTCACCCCGGGCAACGCCGGAACCTACACGGTGACTGACGAGTTCATCGACCCCAGCGTCGGCTGGGACTCGGCCGACGTGGTGATCACCTCCCTAGACGTCCCGCCGGTCCTGACCGCCCCCAGCACCTCGCAGAGCGCCTTCGCGGGCGTGAGCACGTCGATCAATCTCGGAACACTCGCCATCACGGGCATTGGTCCATTCACCGAAACGGTCCAGTGGGGCGACGGCCAGACCTCGACCTTCTCACCCACGGGCTCCGGGCCGCTCTCCCTGGCTCACACGTATGCGACGGCGGGGAACTACACGATCGGCGAGACCGTCTCCGAGTACGCCGGTGGTACGGCGACCGCCAGCGTCGCGATCAGTGTAACGCGGCAGCCCACGTCGACCTCGCTCACCTCGTCGACGGCCTCCGCGGTCTACGGCCAGTCGCTGATCTTTACGGCCACCGTGGCCGGCGCGGGGGCCCCGACGGGCGCCGTAGCGTTTTACGCCGGGCCGGTCACACCGGCCGATCAGATCGGCAGCGGCACGCTGATCTTGGA
This sequence comes from Isosphaerales bacterium, assembly GCA_044450785.1. Taxonomy (GTDB): domain Bacteria; phylum Planctomycetota; class Planctomycetia; order Isosphaerales; family Isosphaeraceae; genus JBIOJM01. The sequence continues at coordinate 38,822 of JBIOJM010000048.1, read as the reverse complement.
GAACGGCCAGTTCCAGGCGACATTTAGCACCACGGCCCTGACGGTCAGCGGCAGTCCGTATGCGATCGAGGCGGTTTATGGCGGCGACGCCGACAACCAGGGCAGCCCATCAAACGTCGTCAGCGAGATGATCACCATTGCCACCGCGGTGATCGTGGTCACACCGTACCACGTCACCTACGACGGCAACCCGCACACCGCCACCGGCACGGCCACGGGCGTCGAGACGCCGAACCCGGCGAACTTAAGCGGCCTGTTGAACTTGATCGGCACCACCCATACCAGTGAGGGCACCTACACCGACACCTGGACGTTCGCGGGCAACGGCAACTACAACAGCGCCAGCGGAACAATCACCGATGTCATCACCCAGCCCCTCACCGTCACCGCGATCGCCGCGGTCTCGCCCAACCCGCGGAACACGGCGGTATCCTCCATCGACGTCACGTTCAGCGAGCCGATCAACCCGACCACCTTCACCGATTCCGACCTCACCCTGACCGACAACGGCGGCTTCAACCTGATCACCAGTGCCGTCACGACCAGCCTCGTCTCCGGCTCGACCTATCAGATCAACGGGCTCTCCGGCCTGACCGCGAGCAACGGCAACTACGCGCTGACCGTCAACGCCGCTGGAATCCAAGATCCATTCGGCAACCCGGGCACCAACTCGCTATCGACCTCGTGGCTGATGGACACGGCACCGCCGACCAGCTCGGTCAGCCCGCTGCCCAAGCGCGGTACCAGCCTCGTCTTTGCCGTGTCGGTCACCGGCTCAGATGCCGGTTCGCCCCCCTCGGGCGTCGCGTCGTACGACATCTATGCCTCCACCAATGGCAGCCCATGGACGTTCTGGACCAACGTCGCGGCGTCCAGCCCGACGGCCAACTTCACCGGGCTGAGCAACACGACCTACGCGTTCTACAGCATCGCCCACGACCTGGCGGGCAACACCGAGAGCAAGACGCCTTTGATCGAGGCCATCACCTATCTGCCCGACCTCACTCCGCCGGTTACCTCAGTGGACGGCACGACGGGGCCCAACCCGAGCTCGGTCAACTCCTCCACCGGCACCTTCACACTCGACCTCACGGGCAGCGATCCGGGCGGCGGCCTGGTGACCTATTTTACGGTGTTCGCCTCGGTCGATGGAGGTATCTACCAGGAAGTCGGCCCGTATGCCATCCCCGCCGGCGCGGCCGACAGCAAGGGGAACGACCACTCGACGATCATCTATCAGGGCCTCACCGATGGCCAGTCGCACACGTATTCGTTCTATAGCATTGGTCTCGACTCCGCCGGCAACCTTCAAAGTGTCCCTTCGAGCCCGAATGTGACCTTCGCTAACCAGGTCTTCGCTGTGCCCGGCCAGCTTCAGGTCGTCGGCTTCACGGTCGAGCACGGCAGCCCGAGCCGGTCTTATGTCCGCTATCTCGACCTCGGGTTCAACGAGAGCGACAGCCAGAGCGGTGGCGCGCTGACCTCGATCGTCAACTCGATCAGCACTTCGTCGCCAGAAATCCAGATCACCAAGTACGACCTCAATGGCGACGCATCGAGCAAGACCGTGGTTCCGCTCTCAAGCCCAACGATCCTCGACGTGATCGACCATGCTATTGAAATCGACTTTGGCGCGAGCGGCATCGGCGGCAACCCCAACACGACAGCGGCCGACGGCTACTACGAAGTCGATATCAAGCTGCCGAGCGGCCAGACCGCCGTGCACCACTTCTACCGGCTTCTCGGCGACGTTAACGGTGACGAGATCGTCGACCAGAACGACTTGAACGAGATCGCCGCCAGCATCAACGAGACGTCGCCCGCGGGCTGGACGCCGCTCTCCGCGGACGTGACGGGGGCTGGCACCGTGACCGCGTTCGACCTGACGCTGGCCACGCGGTCGAAGGGGCGGAAGTTGGGATCAGGGCTTTCTCTGGGATGAGTCGGCCAACCGTCAAAAATCTCAACAACTCGCGATCCGTCCTCGTTCGGCCTTTCGGATTCAAGTTGAGTGTCGGTGGGCCTCGGGCCGCGAGACGCGGACCTCGACGCCACCCTACGATGAACCCTCGGTCAGACGGGCTCGCAGTCCGAGGCGATCGCGTGCCCGATGGCCTTGATCAGAACCTTCATCCGCAAGTCGTCCAGAACTCCGAGGACGCCTTGGTCCATGTCGAGGTCGACGACGGCGATATAGGAGATCGTCTCGGCTTGGGCCACGCAGTCCTTGTCGAGACCGAACTCCCCAGCCTGGAATGGGACACAGTGGGGGAGCGTGAAACGCAGTGAAAACCGGGGATTCCTCGCAGATCACCTGCTGGTTTGGCGCGGCGAAACGGCGATCTCCCGGTCGTTCGCCCCCTCACCCCTTACCCTCTCCCCAAAAAGGGGCGAGGGCGACGAGTTTGCCTTTCGCCAGGCCAAGTCGGGATGCCGCGGGCGCTCTCGTCTTACCCTCGCCCCACGTGGGGAGAGGGTGGCCGAAGGCCGGGTGAGGGGGTCCGGACGGGGGAGATCAGCGAGGAGTCTCGTCATTCGGCTCTTGTCGCAATGACGAGGAAACTCTGCCCATCGCCTTCTCTTGTCATTCTGGATAAAATCCCCTGGGAGGAAGAACAATATGGCTGCCGTCGCGAAACCATTGAACATCCCACCCGACGAGATCGCGGACATGGAAGAGGTGTGCCGACTGATCTCCGAGGGGAAACGCGTTACTGATCCCGAGCTCTTGAGACGCATTCACGCGCGGGCCGAGGAAGTGCGGCGCGAGATGTTCGAGAAGCACCGTATCACGAACATCGCAGTCGACCTGATCCGCGAGGTCCGAGACTAGGAATGAGATACGTCCTCGATGCGTCCGTCGGGATCAAGTGGGTCATGAACGAGGTCGATTCCTTCTCCAGAAGAAGGGCCCTGAGTATAGACCACGCTCAAAACAATGCCGTTTGTAGAAACGACGCACATGCTGCGATTCAACTGGGCGAGACTCTCGGTGCCGCTCGCCCCTCACCCCAGCCCTGGGCTGATGAAAAGTTGGTGTTGACCGTACTGGAGGAACGGTTTCGAGACGCGTGTTTTTGTTGCGCTCGATCGAACGACGGCGCGAACGAAATCGGGATGAACGCGCAGCTTGTGCGAGCCAAAGTTTTCATCACCCCACCCCAGCCCTCGCCCCTGGGAGAGGGAGCCAGAAACAGCACACCTGACCGCCTGGGAGTCACATCATTTCGGCGACCCGACCAGGTCGTCGGGGCCGCGGCTTACCGGGAGAGTCGATGATGGGCGAAACGACTTCCGGCAACGGGGAAACCGTCGCCCACGGACTTTCCTCGATCGCGCGCGAGCAGGAATCCTACGCTCCCGCCGGTTACGCGTGGTATGTCGTCGGCGTGCTGACGCTGGCCTATATCTTTTCGTTCATCGACCGGCAGATCCTCAGCTTGATGGTCGGCCCCATCCAGCAAGATTTGCGCATCAGCGACACCCAAATGAGCTTGCTCATGGGCCTGACGTTCGCCGTTTTCTACACGTTCTTCGGCATTCCGCTGGGACGGCTCGCGGACACGTCGAGTCGACGCTTGCTGATTGCCGTGGGCGTCGCGGCCTGGAGCGTCATGACGGCCGGCTGCGGGCTGGCCGGGACGTTCTGGCAGCTTGCCGTCTTCCGGATGGGCGTGGGCGTGGGTGAGGCGACACTTTCGCCCTCGGCCTACTCGCTGATCTCGGATTACTTCCGGCCGGAAGAGCGCTCCACCGCCATCAGCGTTTACTCGATGGCGATCTACATCGGGGCCGGGCTGGCGTTCATCCTGGGCGGATCCGTCACCCAGCTCGCGGCGGGGCAGCAGAGTCCCGTCCTGCCACTGGTCGGGGCCGTGCATTCCTGGCAGCTCGTCTTCTTCATCGTGGGCTTGCCGGGGCTCCTGGTGGCGCTCTTGCTGCTCACAATTCGCGAGCCGGATCGCAAGGGAGCGACCAAAAACGCCTCGTCCATCGTGCCGCCGGTGCCGCTCCGCGCGGTGTGGGCTTACATGCGCGACAACCGGGCGACGTTCCTTTGCCTCAACCTGGGCATTGGAATGGTCGCGCTTTACGGATACGGCGCGACTTCCTGGGTTCCGTCACTCTTCATCCGGCGATATGGCTGGACGCCGCGTCAGACCGGCCTGGTATTCGGATTGATCGTCGCGGTGGGCGGCACGCTCGGCATCGTGACCGGCGGGAAGATGGCCGACTGGCTTCGCAGGCGCGGGCATCCCGACGGGAATGTGCGGGTCGCTCTCCTGGCAGCGGCCGCGGGGCTGCCGTTCGTCGTGCTGTTTCCGCTGGCTCCGACGGGGCACTGGGCGGCCACGCTCCTGGCGCCCGTGGTGTTCTTCATGAGCGCGCCCTTCGGCGTCGCCCCGGCCGCGATTCAACAGATGATGCCGAACACGATGCGCGCTTCTGCCACGGCTCTTTACCTGTTCGTGATCAACCTGGTCGGCATGGGGCTCGGTCCCACCGTGGTGGCCATCCTGACCGATGATGTGTTCCGCGACAAGAAGGCCGTTCATCTGTCGCTGCTGGTCGTCGGTGCGTTCGCGTTTGCCTCGGCTTCCGTCCTTCTCTGGTTCGGGGTGAAATCGTACCGAGCCAGCCTCGATTACATGAAGCGATGGCGCGAAACCGATCGGATTGACAGATCCACGCCGTTGGGTTAGAGTCCCCACCCGAAGAGATTCGGGGTGATCAATCCGTGGTCACCCCGCCGTTCGATCAGCTTGGATGATCGTTCAACCTCAAGTGAGTAAAGGATTACGGGCGGCTTGATCGCGCTCCTCCTGTTTCGGGCCACATCCCAGCTCCGTCACCTGGACCACTCGCCCTATCACGACAGAGCCGACCAACCAAGTCGCCCCAGGTCCTCGTCTGCGTGCGCCCGCGCTCTGTGATCGGCGACCGATTGCCGGCGAGAACAAAGCGGCAGGCCGCCCGACGAGGAGACCGATTGGCTGCCGAGGATCGCGCGCCCTCAAGCTGCGACGCGAACGGCTGAAAGGACGTTCTCATGGAACGGATGTGCAGCATCATCGCCAGAGTGGGCCTCGTCGCGTTCATCGTCCTGCTCGGGGACGTGTGGTCCCCGGCGCGCGGTGACCTGATCCGATCGAACCCATCCCGGTCGTTCCCCGACATCGCCGGCGACATCGTTGGCGCCCAGACGTACACGTACGACCCTGTCACCCAGACCGGCACCTTCCAGGTCGTCAACGCGCCCCATCTGATCGCGCTGGGCCCCTCGGTCAAGGACATGGTCCACATGCTGCCCGAGCAGGACGGGACCCTCAGCCAATTCTTGCGGATGAAGCTGGACCGGAACGGGCGCCTGATCGAAAGCCCATACAACAAGTTCCAGATCCGCGGAACGGTGGTGATCGGCGACAGGACTTACGAGGGATCGCTCCTGGAAGGGAGACCCACGGCGTTCGGCGCGGAGGCTCAAGACGGATCGCCGGCCAAGAACAAGAACGCCGAGGTGTTCGACCTGAACGTGGAGATCACCGGCGGACAACTTGCCGGAGCATTTGGGCCCGAGGCCTATCTCAGGATCACTCCCCAGGCCAAGAGCACGTTCAACGGCCAGTTCACGGCCGACTTTTCCAGTGAAAAGCCGTTGACCAACCTCCGGGCCTGGCGGAAGGGCTTGCCCGCCGCCGTTCCCGAGCCGACCGCCCTGCTCACCCTCCTGACCTGTGGCGCGGGCCTGCTGGCCTGCCGGCTGCGCCGCTACCTCACTCGCGCCCGGCACCGGCGCGGCGACGCGTGAACCATTGGTCAAAAGTGACGGGCGTTCCGACCGGCTCAGTCCGCTTGCATCGAAGCGGACAGCTTGCCCAGCGCTTCGTTCTCGATCTGCCGGACGCGCTCCCGGGTCAGGCCGAGCGACTCGCCGATCTCCTTGAGCGTCTTGGGGGGGGCATCGTTCAACCCAAACCGCATCCGCAAGATGGTTGCCTCACGCTTGTCCATCTCATTGAGGCGGTCGAGGACCATCCGCAGATTGTCGGCCTCGACCATCATCACGTCGGGTGTTCGGATGCGCTCGTCCATGAGCATCTCGCCCAGGCTCCAACCGTTCTCCGGCTGGTCGGTCTGAGGAACGAGGTTGTAGACCTTGATGGCCTTCTTGACGATCGCCAGCTTCTTCTTGGGGAGCTCGAGGGCCTTGGCGATCTCCTCGATGCTGGGCGACCGGCCGAGCGACTCCTGGAGGTCGGAGGCCATCCTGCGCCATTTGAACAAGAGCTCGACCATGTAGGCCGGGATGCGGATCGGCTTGGCCGTATTCACCAACGCTCGCTTGATCGATTGCTTGATCCAGTAGCTCGCGTAGGTGCTGAACCGCGTGCCGACCGCCGGATCAAAACCCTGGACTGCGCGCAGCAAGCCGAGGTTTCCCTCTTCGATCAGGTCCTGGAGCGCGAGTCCCTTCCCGATGTAACCTCGGGCGATGTTGACCACCAGTCGCAGGTTGGCTCGCACCATCCGGTCACGCGCCAGCTTGTCCCCGTGCGCGATCCGGTGGGCCAGCTCCTTCTCCTCATCCGCGTTCAACAGAGCCACCTCGTTGATCTCCCGGAGATAGGTCTCCAGGGGGCTCTGGACCGTGTCACGGCGATGTCGGCGAATACGGGCCATGAAGATCCTCGTTGAGTCGGTCGAAACAGGGTCCGCTCATGTCAATGGGTCCGGAGCAAGAGGAATGGCGCCGGCTCGGCCCAGGGTCCGCGCAGCTCGATCAACGATACGCCAACCTCCGGTCGCTTGATCGAGACACCGCCGACGGCCGATCGTCCTCGCCCCCTACCTCCAACCCGCGGGTTCAGGCTTCTTCCCGGCAAAGTCTCGGCGTCCCAACCGAAGCTCAGCCCTCTCGTTGCATCGACTCCGGCGCCCGCTTGGCCCGGATAGCGATGCTCCCGACCGGTCGAAAGGGCAGATCAGACTCGCCCGGAATAAGGCCCCGGCCGAGCTCCCCGAACTCCTCTCCATTCCCTTCGCCGCTCACGATCTCACACACGATTTATCGGGCCATAGACTTTGATAACTTAAGTATGGCTTGGAAATCTAGGGCGTATTGGGAATTTGAGAAGATTAGGAATAACGAAAATACTGCGGATCGTGGGATGTGGTCAACCTGAGCGAAATGAAAACGCCGCCGCCTGACCCGATGGTCGAGGCGACGGCGCGTGAGGAAAGGCGAGTGGCAGGTCGAATGATCCTCGTAGCCGAAGTCGCCAGACTTCGGGTCGGAACTCTGGCGAGTTCCGCTACGGGCATGGCATTTTCTGCCGCTCGCCAAAACGGTTCGAAGCGACTTGGCAGGGAGTGCTGGTTACGACGAAGATTCCTCTGGGGACTGTTCTTCGGTGGAGGAAGGCGCCGGTCCTCCCATGCTGAACAAGGGACCACCGCCGCCGAGTCCGCCCTTGAGTTCCTCGGAAGCCTCGGCAGCCGGCTCGCCCTCCGGCGGTGCTTCCTCGCGTTCGGCGTCGGGACGGCTCCACTGGGCTTTCTTGCGCGAGAGCCCGATCTTGCGTTCACCTCGGTCGACGCGCAGGATTTTGACCTCGATCTCGTCGCCGACCTTGACGACCTCCTCGGGACTATCCACCTTGTGATCGGCCAGCTCCGAGATGTGGAGCAGCCCTTCCAGGCCGGGTTCGAGCTCGACGAAAACACCGAAGTTGGTCAGCTTGGTGACCTTGCCCTTGACCACGTCGCCCGGCTCGTAACGACCGGGGATGTCGGACTCCCAGGGGTCGTCCTTGAGCTGCTTGAGCCCCAGGGCGATCCGCTTGCGATCCTGGTCGACGTTGAGCACCTGGCAACTGATCCGCTGACCCTTCTCGAGGATCTCGTTCGGGTGTCCGATCTTGCGGGTCCAGCTCATGTCCGAGATGTGGAGCAGGCCGTCGATCCCTTCCTCGATCTCGATGAAGGCGCCATAGTTGGTGAGGTTGCGGACGGTCCCCTCGACCAGGGTCCCGGGCGGATACTTGCCGGCGACCTGGTCCCAGGGATTGACCTGAGTCTGCTTCATGCCGAGGGAGATCTCCTGCTTGTCGCGGTTGATCCCCAGGACAACAACTTCGATCTTGTCGCTGATGTTGACCAGCTCGCTGGGGTGATTGATCCGCTTGGTCCAGCTCATCTCCGAGATGTGGACCAGGCCCTCGATCCCCTCCTCGAGCTTGACGAACGCGCCATAGTTCATGACGTTGACGACTTCACCCGTGACCCGCGTGCCGACCGGATACTTCTTCTCGACGTTCTCCCATGGGCTGGCGGACTTCTGTTTCAACCCCAGCGCGATCTTCTCGCGCTCCTTGTCCACGTGGAGGACCATCACCTCGACCTGGTCGTCGATCTTGAGCATGTCGCTGGGGTGATTGATCCGGCCCCAGCTCATGTCGGTGATGTGCAGCAGCCCGTCGATGCCGCCCAGATCCACGAAGGCACCGAAATCCGCGATGTTCTTGACGGTCCCCTTGCGGACCTGTCCCACCCCGATCTCCTCGAGCAATTGCTTTTTCTGCTGCTCGCGCGTGATCTCGATGAGCTTGCGGCGGCTCACGACGATGTTGCGGCGGCTTTCATCGATCTTGAGGATCATGCACTCGATCTCTTGATCGATGTAGTCGGCGATGTCGGACGGGCGGCGGATGTCGACCTGGCTCGCCGGCAGGAAGACGTTCACGCCGATATCGACGAGCAGACCACCCTTGATCTTGCGCGTGACGCGCCCCTTGACGACGTCCCCTTCATGGTAACGGGAGATGACCGTCTCCCAGGCGCGCATCCGGTGCGCCTTCTTTCGTGACAGAACGATCTCACCGGTATCGTCCTCCATGCCCTCGAGCAGAACTTCCACATTGTCGCCCGTCTGGGGCGGCGGCTCGTCCTCCCATTCGTTGAGCGCAACCAGGCCCTCCGACTTGTAGCCGACATCCACGACCACCTGATCGCCGACGATCTCGACGACCCGACCCGAGACGATGCGCCCGATCACGAAGCTCTGGCCCTCGCCCAAGAACTGCGCGAGAGTGTCCGAGCCGTCTTCCCCCGTCACCAGGGCGGTGAGCTCATCTTCGTTGACGTCAAATTCACGAAGTAAATTGCGATCTACCATGTTCGAATGTCATTTCCCTATCCGCCCCTCCTGTTGCCAAGAGCGGCGGACCGCCCACTGAGCCGCCTCGTTGACGAACGGGCGCGGAGCCCGAAACCATCCGGGTATCGAGCTACCAACTGCATCGTTCTTCAAGCGACTCGTCGGCGCAAACCGTTGTGTGGAGAAAAAATCCACCCCTCCACGCAAGGGGCGGACGGAATGCAAACGCCTATTATAGGGTGAGCGCCGCTGAAAACAACACACGGTTGACCATAGAGGATTGGAAGCGCAACGCCAAGTTGCTCGCCGGCTATGAGGAGGCCGAGTGACCAGGGTGATCCGACCGAGCTCTCGGCCCGATCGCACAGGCTGATTGACCGGAGGAAAAAGGGGCCGGGTTGTTCTGGGGGATTGGTCCTCACCGGCTATCACTCAAGATCTTTTGCACCTCGACGGCGATCAACGCACCGAGCAGCGCCTGGCCGTATTCAGAAGGATGCACGCCGTCGTGAGCCAAAAAGCGGAAACATCGGCGTACTGCGCCAGGGCCCGCTCGAAGAGCGCCTCCGCCTCTCCGGCTACGAACTCGGGGTTCTTCTGACCGAGTCGCTTCAGGGCGTCCTCACCCCATCGTTTCTTCACGAGGAGGCGTGCATCTCGAGCCGGCGGCGCCCCTTGTACGTTCAGGCCCTCCATATAATAACAAGACAAGCACCCACATCACGGAGGATTGCATCAGTCGTCTCCCGGAGGTGAGATCGCCCGCGGTGGGATGGGGGCGGTCCTCAAGGGGCGCGACCGCGACCTGGGCCGCGACCTGGCCGTCAAGGTCCTGCTCGAGAGCCACCAGGACAAGGCAAGGATGAGCCGCCGCCCGATGGCGCGGCGAAGGCGAAGCTACGTCAACAGGCCCTCGACTGGCTGAAAACCGAGCTGACTACCCGGGTCAAGTTCCTCGATACTGTATCGCCCGTGCTCAGGCCAGGCGTCGCCCGAACGCTTGAGCACGGGAAGCAGGACTCCGACCTCACGGGCGTTCGCGATGCCGAGGCCCTGGCAAGGCTGCCCCTGGCCGAGCAACCAGGCTGGCGAACGCTCTGGGCAGATTTGGATTCGCTCCTGAAGCGCGCCCGAATTCAACAGTAGAGTGCGTCGAGTCTCCTGTGATTTCTGGGCCTCGTCACGACCAGTCGCGGCTCAACCCTTGATCACTTGCGGGGGATGAGCTCGAACCGGTGCGGCACCGGCTTCGCCTTGCCTCGCTGATCGGCGACCACGTCGGCTTCGAGGGCGTCAAGAGCCTCGATCGCCTTCGCCAGGCCCGGATACCCGCTGCGCTCGAGGGGGACTTGCAACGTACGCCAGCGCTGAAAGTGGAGGTCGTTGTGCCGCAGCGTCAGCTCGTGGACAGCCTTGGCCTGGCGGAACATCGGCGTGTCCAGCTCCGCGAGATTCACGCCCGAGGCGAGCTGGTCCTTGGAGAGCTCGGCGACATCGTCACCATCAATCTTGAGCGCGTACCTGGAGGTGCCCAGCCCCGAGACCTTGAGAATCTGCTGGTTGATTGCCTGCTCGACGTCCGACGCCTTCATCGCCAAAGCGATCACCGTGTTCTTGAGGTCGACGGGCATCGGCAATGCCCGATCGTGCTGCGTCCAGGAGAGCGTCCCGTCCACCTTGAGGGCGTCGACCTTGGCATTCTCCTGCTTGACGACTTGACCCGAGCCGGCGTCAAGCTCGACCGCCGAGACCACGGCAGGGGCGTTCCAGGCCTTGAGCAGGGCCTCGGCCATGAGCAACTGGCCCGCGGGACCGGGATGAACCCGGTCGCGGATCAGGTCTCGTGCGCCGGTCGAATCGATTTCCATGGCCTTCTTGAGCGCCGCCACGACCGGCGTGTTCAGGTCCGCTACCGCCGCCCCCTGCTTGCCGGCCAGCTCTTTCAGGAACTCTCCATAGCGGATGAGCACCTGATTATACCCGCCTTCGAACCCGGGCTTCCGGGTCACGTCGTCGTAGGGGGACGGCTGGATCAGGGTGATGCGGACGCCCGGGAGGTTGCTCTTGATTGATTCGACCAAATGCTGGAAGCCCCTGGAATAGACGTCGAAGATCTCTGGCTTGAACGCCTGGTAACCGGCGTCGTTCATTCCCAGCATCACGGTGACGACCGAGGGTTTGTACGCGAAGACGTCGCGCTCCAGCCGGCGGTCGATCGGGCCCCCCCCGCCGCCGGTGACCCGGTCGCCTCCCCATCCGGAATGGACAAACGATACGCTCACGGAGGGGTATCGCGTCACGATGTACGTTTCGACGAATGTGGTATAGAGTCGCTGATCCGTGATTCTGTGTCCATAGAAGACGATCCGGTCGCCATCCTTGATCGCGAACGGCCCCTCGGCCCGAAGCCCGGGACCAAACCCAAAAAGCAGAGCCAAGACCAAGGACGCAAGACCGGCCAGCCTGATTCGTCGTGTCATCGCCCGACCTCTCCACGGCAAGAGTCGATCCCGAGAAAATCGGCTCATCCCAAGAACCCAAGCGGGACAAGCCAGGGCCCTAACATAAACCAACCGGAGCCGCCCGGAAAGACCCTCGGTCTGCCTTTTCGCCGACCGCGGCCCGGCTGTCCGGCCTTGACCGTTTTGTCGAGCCGGGATAGCCTTCGGCGGCTGGCGACCAAACCAGAACCGTTCGTGCCCCGTCGCCGGCTTGAACCGAGGCAGGACGCGAGGCCGACCATGCTTGCGCAACGGATCGCTCTGGGTTTGGTGCTTCTCGGCGAGCTGTGGCAGATCGGCTGCGCCACGGTCGCGCCGATCGTCGAGAGCAGGAGCGGCCTCGAGGCATCGTACGGCGGGGGGCGGGCCATCCAGGAATTCGCGTTTCCTGCCGCCGTGGTCCGAGGCGCGGTCAGCGAGGCGATGGACGACCTCAAGATGACGTCCATCGAAGGCGGCCGGACCGGAGCGGTCTACAAGCTCGACGCCAAAACGGCGGACAACCGCCCCGTCTTGATCACGGTCCGACCCCATGAGGGCCAGACGCGCGTCAGTTGCCGGATCGGGTGGCTGGGCGACGAGCCGCTCTCCAAGGCACTCCTCGAGCGGACTGGTGTCCGACTCGGGACCCTTCCCCCGGCGGCCATCCCCGAGAATCCTCCCAGCGCGCCGGCCGCCAACCCTCTGTTCTCGCGATTAATACCGCCCGACGAGGACACCCTCCGCAACATCGCGGAAGCCCCCTACCGCGATCGCCCAGTCCCCTGATATCGCTTAAATTGGCCAATCGCGGTCCGCGGTGATTCGGACATCCATGCCGAATCAGACCGCAGACCGTGAGGCCAAGTACTGAGGAAACCGATCTCGGCGCAGACCTCGATCGTCCTCACAACGAAAAGGCCGAGCCGGGCGTGCGCATCCATGCCGCCTGGAATCCAGCCTTTCTTTTTTGGGGAGCGATTGCCGGATCAGGGTGAAGTCGAGACCCGACTCGACAGAGCCTGTGAATGGGAGTTGGATCTATATACCACCATAGGTCAGAACGCTCATCCATGCGATCATCGTTGATTTACTCCCTCAAGACGAGCGCCAAAATACGACGATTCCGCTCGCGCGTCAACCCTCTCCCGGGATTTTTTTTCGATTCTTTTCTCGCGGATTCTCCCGCGGGCGGTCGTCGCGCCCGCGCCGGGCGACCGCATGAGGACGCCCTCACCGACCGCGAACCGCCGGACCCATCCCCCTGTTCGTCCACCCTCCTGGTGCGCCGGGATAGCGGACCGTTGCGTCGCCTCGCACTCCATGTCAAACTCACGCGTCCCCTATGCGTCACGGAATCGCATCGTGACCCCGTCCTTGATTGACAAACGAGGCAGGTCCGAAAACGCCATAATATACACTCGGGTACCGTCCAGTCAACATTCCTTTGTATGTCAATCGATTTCGCAGACCAGGCGAATGCAAGGCGGGGATCGGCAGCACGGCATCCGCGCGAACGACGGTCGGCGACGGCACGGCACGGAGCGAGCGACGATGAGTACGCGGATCGGCTTTGATCACTACACGATCGCACACCGCGGTTTCACAGCCGCGCAGACCCTGGAGTTTGCCCAGGCTCATCATTTCGACGGCGTTCAGTTTCTTGAGCCCTCGTCGATTGACCCGAATCTCGATCCGGGTCGGCTGACGGCGTTTCGAGACCAGGCCGCCGTGATGGGGCTTTATCTCGAAGTGGGGCTGCCGTCGCCCAACCCAGCTCGCCGCTCTCGCGAGCTGGGTCGCAGGGTCGACCCTCTCGAGCTGGCTCGTGAGCTCGCGCCCCAGGTCGAAGCCGTGGCGCTTCTGGGTTGCCGCCATGCACGCGTTTACGTAGGCGATCGCCACGATCGCTTTCGCACCGACTCGCCCTGGATCGGTCAAATCAAGTCGACCGTCGACGTACTCGATCACCTCACGCCGCGGCTCAAGGAGTTGGGAGTCCGGTTCGCGATCGAGACGCACGCCGATCTGACCGGCGATGAGTTGATCTCGATGCTCGACCAGCTCGAACCCGAGGTCGCCGGCGTGACGCTCGATACGGGCAACCTGGTGATGAGGCTGGACGATCCCGTCGAGCTGGCCAACCGGCTGGCCGCGCGCGTGGTCGCCACTCACATCAAGGACGCGGTCCTGGCCTTCACGCCGCGCGGGCTTTGCTGGCAGGCTCGGCCGGTCGGATCAGGCATCCTTCCGTTGCCGGACATCCTGGCCCCGGTGATCCGGGCGAACAGCGCGATCGCGCTGTCGATCGAGCTTCATCCCCGGACCTACGACTTGCCGATTTTCGATCGCAAGTGGCTGGCCCATTTCCCCGCACTCGGGCCCCAGTCGCTGGCGGCGGTCGTCCGTCTGGCCGCACTGTGCGAAAACCGATTCGCGGAGGGAACGCTGCCCAGGCCCGAGGTCATCGAAGCGATCCCCTGGGCCAGCCGGGACCTCGACTGGCTCGCCAGCTCCCTGGGATATCTCCGGTCGGTCGTCCCCACCCTGGCGCGGATCTGAGCCGCCGCGATCGCACCACTCGACATCGGCCCCGGGAGTCACGAATCGTTGCTAGTGGTCCGTCAATCTGCGATTGACGGGCAAACATGACCGGCGAGACAACGGCGACGACAGGTCTCCAAAGAAGAGCAAGATTAGGAGGAAGATTACGATTAGGAAGACGATGAAGAGCACGATCAAGATTAAGAGTAGGATCTCATGCACGCGCCTGTCCTACTCTTGCTCGTGCTCGTGCTCTTAGTCCTCTTCCAAATCTTACTCTTCATCTTACTCTTTCTCTTATGTGCGAGCGTTGGTCCACCGGTCAATCCAAGATTGACAGGCCACTCGTGGGTCATGGCTGGCGGCTCGGGGATGGTGGCTGTAAATCGACGTTCGCGACCTGCCACGGGCTTAGAACCACCGGTCTGTGAAGAGAGTGAACCAAAATGGATCCGAATCAAGCCTCGCGTCGACGAATCGTCTCGCTCGATCAGTTTCGCGGCTACACCGTGGCCGGCATGTTGTTCGTCAACTTCCTGGGCGGCTACCAGGTCGTGCACGCGATCTTCAAGCACCACAACACGTATTGCAGCTACGCGGACACGATCATGCCGCAGTTCTTCTTCGCGGTCGGGTTCGCCTATCGGTTGACGTTTGTAAGGCGGCTGGCGGAGAGCGGCTTCTGGACGGCCGCTCGCGCGGTCCTGAAGCGCAACGCCGGGTTGATTCTGCTCGGCTTCGTGATCTACCACCTTGACGGCGAGGTCAAGTCCTGGGTCCAGCTCCGCGAGCTGGGCGTCCTCGGTTTCCTCGCCCAGGCATTTCACCGCGAGCTTTTCCAGACCTTGGTCCACATTGCGATCACGTCGGTGTGGGTCTTGCCGGTGATCGCGGCCGGAACCGTGCCGCGGGTCGTCTTCACGATCGCCTCGGCGGGGCTTCATCTCTGGCTGTCGTCGCTCTTCTATTTCGCCTGGGCCTGGCAACCTCCGAGGGTCATCGACGGCGGTCCGCTCGGCTTCTTGACCTGGACGATCCCCACGCTGATCGGCTCGCTCGCCTACGATTTCGTGGCGAGCAGCCGCGATCACAGTCACTCCGTCTCGAAGCTGGCAGCCTGGTCCGTGGTCTTGATGGTCCTGGGGTATGCGCTTTCGTGTCTGGGAGGCCGGCTGGCCCCTCCCCCCTTTGTGCCACCACTTTCTTCCCAGGCCGTCGACTTGTGGACGATGAGCCAGCGGACCGGCAGCATCTCGTACCTCACGTTCGCCGCCGGCTTCTCGCTGGCGGTCTATGCCCTGTTCGTGTTGATCTGCGACCGGGCCGGCTGGCAGTCCGCCCTGTTCCGCATCTTCGGTCAGAATGCCCTGGCGGCCTACATCATTCACCCCATGGTGGCCGACGCGGTCAAGCCGTACCTTCCCAACGACTCGCCGAGTTGGTACGTCGCGGCGGGGTTTGGCCTCTACTTCGCAATCTGCACCCTGTTCAACCTCCACCTCGAAAAAAACAACTTATTCCTCAAACTCTGACTTCGAAATCGGCGGAGATGGTTTCATCCAGGGCTTCTCGGGAGTCAACGCCCCCACCGATCCCGGTGTCGTGGCGATGATCAACAGTTCTTCGGCAAGTCGCGCAGGAAGATCGCGACGACACCACCCCCGCATATCGCGCCGTGAGTCGAGAGCGCCTCTCACCCTGTTGCCATTCAGCGTGCTCCGAAGGAATTCATCATCCAACGCGCACTTCGCGCGCGTTCCAGGCAGCGGCCCGGACGTTTCCGTTCGCTCCGGTCAGATCCCGTGCGGCGAACGGCTCGAGACCGCGTTGTTTCTCGTGAACGTTTGGGCTCAATTCGACAGGAAAAATACTTTTCTTGTTGGTCAGTGACTTGATTCCAGTCATCACGCTTGTTATGAGAGTGCTGCGCGAGTTTGCATTCAACAATGATTGAAACAGGGACGTCGGATGGAACGCGAGCCGACGTCCGGTCCTTGGACCGGCGGCGTGTCTTTTCACCCGGAGAGAGCTTCATGTCGATCCACAACCAAACACCTCATCGGTCCCTCCGGTCCCGGTCCCGGCGCAGGCGGCCGCTCCAGCTCATCCTGGAAAACCTGGAAAATCGCCTGGTGCTCTCCTCGCTGCCGGTAAACATGCTCCCGACCTACATCATCTACCACCCCCCGGGCAGCGGCATCGACCAGTCCGGCGGCCAGTCCGTCCCGGACCAATCGTCCTCTCCGCCCTCCGGCGCCTACGGCCCGCCGCAGCTCCAGGCGGCGTACGGGGCCAACATCATCAAGTTCGGGGCCATCCAGGGTGACGGCTTGGGCCAGACCATCGCCGTCGTCGACGCCTACGACAACCCGGGCTTCCTCGACAGCACCGATCCCAACTTCAGCAGCAGCGACTTGGCTCTGTTCGACAAGCAGTATGGCCTGCCCGATCCCCCCAGCTTCATCAAGGTGAACCAGGCCGGCAGCAGCAACCCCGCCGACCTGCCCGGTCCGGATCCCAACCAACAGTGGGGCCCAGAGGAAGCCCTCGACATCGAATATGCCCATGCCATGGCCCCCAAGGCCAATCTCATCGTCGTCGAGACCAACTTCAACTACAACGACATCAATCAATCGTTCAACGACCTCTTCGCCGGCGCCAGCACGGCGGCCTCGCTGGCTCCGGTCGTCTCGATGAGCTTCGGCTTCCCCGAATCCTTCTTCGGCAGTTCCGGCGAAAGCAACGGCGACACCTACTTCGCCGGCCACCCGGGCGTGACTTTCCTGGCGTCCTCGGGGGATGGCGGTGCACCCGGCATCTACCCCGCCTACTCGTCCTACGTGGTGGCGGTTGGCGGCACGTCGTTGTTCATCAACCCGGATAATTCCTACGATGCCGAAACCGGCTGGTCCGGCAGCGGCGGCGGCGTCAGCTCGTACCAGCCCGAGCCATCGTACCAGTACGCCGTCCAGAGCACCGGCCAGCGCACCATCCCCGATGTCTCGCTCGACGCCGACCCGAGCACCGGCGTGGCCGTGTACGACTCGTATGACTTCGGCAGCGCCACCCCGTGGGAACAGGTCGGCGGCACCAGCTTGGCGTCCCCCGCGATGGCCGGCCTGATCGCGATCGCCGACCAGGGACGGGCCCTGGCCGGCGGGACGCCCCTGACCGGCTCCAACCAGACCCTGCCGGCCCTCTACAGTCTGCGCTATACCGATTTCCACGACATCACCGCGGGCAACAACGGCTTCGCGGCCAAGCCGGGCTACGACCTGGTCACCGGGTTGGGTACCCCGAAGGCCAACCTCCTGGTCCCTGACCTGGCCGCCTACGACCTCGCAGCCAAGATGGCCGTGACCTTCGAGCCGCCGTCCAGCGTGATCGCCGGCGACAGCTTCGGCGTCGTCGTCTCGGCCGAGGATTCCTTCGGCAACGTGGATACCGGCTTCAGCGGCACTGCCACCTTGTCGCTCTCGAGCAACCCCGGCGGCGTGAGCTTCAGCCCGGTGACCGTCTCGTTCAGCCAGGGCCAGGCGGTCTTTGACGGACTGACCCTGAAGACGTCGGCCAACGGCTACCAGTTCCAGATCACGAGCCCCAGCTTCTCCTCGGTGGTGACGAATCTCGTCAACGTCATCCACAACCCGACGCCCAGTTCGGGGACATACTACCCGGTCCCGACCGATTTCAGCCTGCGCGCGGCGATCAACGCGGCCGACATCAACGGTTTCGCCAGCAATACCATCGTGCTGGGGGCCGGCATCTACACGTTGGACAACACGGCCGCGGGTCAACTGGTGATCCAGGATACCTCGTCCAGCGTCGCGGCCAAGACGTTGACGATCGTCGGCCCGGGCTCGAGCAGCACCACCATCGAGGCGAGCACCTCCAAGGGGTGGACCGACCGCATCTTCGAGATCGTCAGCACGGCCCTGCGGAGCGAGACCGTCATCTTCCAGGGCTTGAGCGTCGCGTTGGGCTACGCGACCGGCGGCGGCATCCTCGGCGGCAGTGTGGCCTTGGGCGGCGGCGTCCTGATCGACGGTGGCACGGTGTCGATGACGAGCGTGGCGTTGATCGACAACCAAGCCGTCGGGGCCGCCGGCGCGGCCGGTAAGAACGGCAAGAACGGAACCGGCGGCGCCGGCACGGCCGGCACGGCCGGCGGCGACGCCCGGGGTGGCGGATTCTACCTGGCCAGCGGCAGCCTGACGTTGAACAGCGACCTCGTCAATAACAACCGCGCTTTGGGCGGCGCGGGCGGCCGCGGCGGCGCGGGCGGCACCGGCGGCTCCTTCAGTCGAGCCGCCACGGGCGGTTCGGGTGGCAGCGGTGGCAACGGCGGTAATGCCTCCGGCGGCGCCGCCTACGTCGCCGGCGGAAACCTCATCGTATCTCAGGACACGTTCGCGACCAACAAAGCCGTCGGCGGTACGGGGGGCAGCGGAGGGTCCGGTGGCCACGGCGGCTTCGCGGGCAAGGCCGGCGGCAGCGGCGGCGACGGCGGCGCGGGGGGCTTGGGGTACGGCGGCGCGATCTACCTCGCCCAGGGAACCCTCACCCTGAACACGAGCGGTCTCGAGAACAACCTCGCCGTGGGCGGT
Organism: Isosphaerales bacterium; assembly: GCA_044450785.1. Classification (GTDB taxonomy): domain Bacteria; phylum Planctomycetota; class Planctomycetia; order Isosphaerales; family Isosphaeraceae; genus JBIOJM01. The sequence continues at coordinate 20,034 of JBIOJM010000048.1, read as the reverse complement.
CGCGCCGGTCCCGGCGGATCCGGCGGCCCGGGTGGGGCCGGGTTTTCCGGTTTCCATGGGACCATCGCGAACCCCAAGGGCAGCCCCGGCTCTGCCGGCGGCGCTGGGGGCTCCGGTGGCACCGGCGGCACCGGTGGAACGGGTTATGGTGGCGCCTTGTTCGTGGCCAATGGCACGGTGATGGCCACCAACAACGTGATCCTCCGCATGAACGAGGCCGTGGGTGGCCAAGGCGGGTATGGTGGCCTGGCTGCCGTTGGCGGCGCCGGTGGTTTTGGTGGCGCCGGAGCCAACGGTGCGAATGGTGGTGCCAGCAGCGCCGGATCCCCTGGTGGCAGTGGTGGACGGGCCGGCGACGGTGGTGACGGCGGCGCGGGTGGCAACGGTGGTGACGGCGGCGCGGGTGACGGCGGGGGCGCCTTGATCACCGGCGGCTCCATCACCCTGGTCAGCAGTACGATCGAGGACAACATCGCTGAGGGTGGTGCAGGCGGGCGTGGAGGCTGGGCCTATTACGGCGGTCCTGGCGGCTCGGGCGGCAATGGCGGCAATGGCGGCAATGGTGGAGCGGCTACCGCAAATGGTGTGGCTGGCGGGGCTGGTGGCGGCGGAGCTTCTGGCGGGGCTGGTGGACAGGGCGGAGCAGGACGCGACGGTGGTCGTGGTGGCAACGGTGGCTCGGCGAGTGGTGCTGGCGCCTATGTCGCCGGGGGGAGCTTGAACATCCTCAAGAGCAACCTCACTGGCAACCTGGCTTTAGCGGGTCCTGGCGGTTCAGGAGGCACAGGAGGTTTTGGCGGTACGGGAGGCTTCGGAGGTAATGGAGGTAACGGTGGTAATGGCGGTCATGGTGCCGCTGGGGCGAATGGAACCGCTGTAAACCCGACTGGCGGTAACGGCGGCGCGGGCGGATATGGTGGTGCGTCTGCCGGCCAGGGCGGATACGCCGGAAACGGTGGTAAGGGCGGTTACGGCGGTGACGGAGGGAACGGCGCTCATGCCCAGGGTGGCGGCATATATATCGGTTCTGGCGTTGTTGTCCTGAACAACGTCACAATCTCCTCCAACCTCGCCCTTGGAGGCCAAGGCGGTTATGGTGGAGTGGGAGGCTTCGGAGCTCCCGGCGGTAACGCCGGTCTCGGTGGATTTGGTGGGAGTGGGGGTTCTGGAGGAACGGGCGGAGCGCCGGGCTCGGCCTCGTCCGGTGCCGTTATCGGAATCGGAGGAAACGGAGGTGCGGGAGGACAGGCTGGAGTTGGTGGGTCAGGTGGCAATGGTGGCTCCGGTGGCTCGGCAGGGAGCGCAGGCAACGGCGGGAATGGTGGTTCGGGGTCGGGCGGCGGTGTGTATGTCGGCGGCGGGAGGGTGAGCCTGTTCGATAACACAATCAGCGGAAATACAGCCGCGGGAGGTTCCGGCGGAGCTGGTGCCTTCGGCGGCTTCGGCGGCTTGGGCGGCTCGGGTCGCACCGGCGGTGCTGGTGGTCAAGGAGGCCGAGGCGGGAACGTGAATGTGCTGAAGGTGCAGAACGCCAATGACACGACCACCCATTACTACGCCGGTACCGCCGGAAATGGCGGCAACGGAGGAAGAGATGGTCATGGCGGTGCCGGAGGTAACGGAGGTTATGGTGGTGCCGGAGGTGGCGGTGGGAACGGCGGATCGGGCAATGGCGCAGGTTTGTACGTCATGGGCGGCTTGATCACGTTGTTCGGCGATACCGTCAGCAACAACAACGCTTTCGGTGGCGCCGGAGGCAATGGTGGAACCGGAGGCTTGGGTGGTTCGGGCGGCGTTGGCGGTACCGGGGGATCGTATGCCGTCACTAGCACCGCTCACGGTTCTGCGATCATCCCGTTCAATAATGGCGGTGATGGCGGATCCCCATCCGTCGCGGCCTCGTTGCTAAACGCCGGCCACCCTGGTCTGGGCGGTCGCGGCGGTGATGGTGCCACCGGCGGAAACGGCGGAAACGGAAGATCGGAGGGCACCGGCGGAAACGGCGGCAATGGCGGGTCGGCAAACGGTGGCGGCTTGTATGTCGCCGGCGGCTCGGTCACGCTCGTCAATGACACGGTCGCCAATAATCAACTGGCGGGAGGGGCTGTTGGGCTCGGCGGCCCCGCGGGCGTTGTGGGCGCTGCGGGCACGGGCGGTTTGGGCGGACCCGCCGGACTGGGGGGTCGTTCCGACGGTGGCAGGGGAGCGACGGCTCCCTCCGGTTTATCGGGTCGAACGGGCGCAACGGGCAGCCAGGGATCCACTGGCACCTCCGGGTCAAGCGGCACGGCCGCCGGCACCGCCGGGGGCGGTGGCCTGTATGTCGCCGGTGGCAGCGTCAGCCTGTTCAACAGCACGGTCGCCGACAACGCCGTGGCCGCTGGCGGGACGGGCGGCGGGATCGATGTCGGGGCGGGCACCGTTACCTTGGAGGCCACGATCGTCGCCCTCAACGTCCACGGCTCCTCCACGGCCGACGACATCGCCGGCACGGTCACCGGCACGTGGAACCTGATCGGCACCGGGGGCTCCGGTAGCCTGAGCAACGGCGTCGGCCACAACCAGGTCGGCGTGGCCAGTCCGGGTCTGGGCAGCCTGGCCAGCAACCTCGGACCGACCCAGACGATTGCCTTGCTGTCGGGTAGTCCCGCCATCGGCACGGGGTCCAACGCCAACGGCCTCCCCAACCCCGAGGGCATCCTGACCGATCAGCGCGGCTTTGCCATCCCCGCCAACACGGCCCTGGACATCGGCGCCTACCAAACCCGGGCCACGGCCCCCGCGCCGCCCACGGCTAGCTTGCAGGCCCAGACGGTGACCTCGTCGAACGCGTCGGCGCTCAACCCCTACACGTTCAGCATTACCGTGTCCGATCAGGGTGCGATTGCGGCGTCCACGGTGGTGGGCGCGGTGGTTGAGGTGAATCCGCCCGGTGGCGGGGCCCCCATCCCCGCGATCATCGTCTCGGCCACGCCGGTCGGGCCGACCGATGCCTTCGGCGATGCGCGGCAGTTCGTCATCACGCTCGAGATCACGCCGCCGGGCGGGTCCTGGACCGGCGCCGACAATGGCTATTACTCGGTGGTTCTTGGCGGCACCCCGATCCTGGACCTCGCCGGCCAGTCGGTCCCGACCGGGACCGTCGGGCGCTTCCTGGTCGACATCGGCTCGGCCTCGTCCCATGCCTCCGGGTTGAGCTTCAGGGCCCAGAAGGCCGGTTCGCTCAAGGGGACCTACAACGGCACGATCACGGTGACCAACACCGGCTCGTCGACCCTTTACGGGTCGATCTCCGTGGAGTTCCAGGGGCTGAACTCCAGCCTGGTCTTGTCGAGCTCAACGGCGAATGTGACCAAGGGGACCACCGGCGGCGGCGTCCAGTACCTGACGATCAACCTGGCCGTTCCGCTGGCAGCCGGTCAATCGATCGTCGTGGCGGTGAGTTACGGCAACGCGACGTTCGGGCAGATCATCAGCTACATTCCGATTATCCTCATCGGCGTCCTGCCAAGCTGACACCCAAGGTCCCGACGGCTAGAATCGGCTCTTCACACGAAACCTCAATCGAAAGCAGACACCCCGATGAACACCAAACGAGCCCAGACCCTGCTGGCGATGATCGCAGTCCTGATGATCGCCGGCGCGCAGTGGGGGCCGGCCGCCCGGGCCGGATCGATCACCTACGATGTCACCGTCGACACGTCGAGCCTGGCGAGCACGACAGGGGGCATCCAGTTCACGCTCATCGCGGGCAACTCTCCAGCCCCGCTGGACACGGCGGCCATCACCGCGTTCACGCCCCAGGCCGGTCTGGTCCCCCCTCCCACCCCCACGGGCGACGTCTCGGGCGACCTCTCCGGCACGTTGACCATGGACAATCAAAATCCATCTTTATATTCGGAGTCGCTCGTTTATGGGAGCTCGCTCTCCTTTCATGTGACGCTCTCGAGCAATCCTGGGAGCTCGTCCTCGGCCGACACGCTGTTTGCGTTCTATCTCTTCGATGCGAACGGCAATCCGGTGTCGGGCCCGAACAGCCCGTCCGGCGAGATCCTGGATATCAACATCCAAGGCCCGTCTGGCACCTTCGACACTCCTGTAACCTACCCTCCTCCGGCGATCACGGCGACCCAGATGAGCTCGAGCGTGCCGGAACCGTCGAGCATGGTCCTGCTGGGCGTCGGTCTGGGAGCGATCGTGGGCTGGAGCCGTTGGCGAGGCTGGCGGGATGTTCGCGCGGACTGATCACGGAACAGCGCTGCTTCTCCGCTGATTCCAATCGGACTTCAGCCGAATCAGGGCGAGCGCGAGCACGCCGTGGTCGTCGCGCAGGTACTCACGACAGCGGCTTTCCGCAGCGAGCGCTGCTGAAAAGATGGAAGGCCGTTCCTCCCAGGCCGGCTCCCGAGCCCACTCACCACAATTCGTCCTGGAGCTCGAGGTCGCCGTCTTCGAGCCTGCGCTCGGCCTCTTCCACGAGCCGGCGGCGCATCGGGTCGAGCTTCTTGGGCAGTGCCCCCTCGGAGATTTGATTCAAGACCTTGAGGGCCTGAGAGGGACGCGCGAGCTTCTGCAAGAGCACCTGGGCCAGCTTCAATCGGACGCGAGGAGATGGCGAAGCTCGCTTGACGTAGTCGAGCATCAACGAGGCGGCGTCGCCCCAGGCGTTCTGGTCCAGGACGGCCTGAATCAATTCGAGCCAGTCGGCCTCCTCCGGATTCCAACCCGCCACTTTGAGGCTCGACCGCTTGAAGACCGCCAGGGCTGCCTCGGTCTCGCCCTGCTCGAGATGGAGTCGCATCGTTCGCAATGCCGCGGCCGCGGGATCCTCGATCGATTTGACCCGAGCCGCGGACTTGGCCTTTCGCTTCTTCCTGGCACCGGCCGGTCGATCGAACTCGACGGAGACCCGATGCGGCGCGACCCTCGCCTGCCGGGCTTGCTTCGTCGACCGGCCCTGTCGTCCCTGCAGGACGGCGAACAGGTCCCAGTTCTCGCAATCGACCAGATCGCGCTTGAGCAGCACGACCGCCAGGACGAATCCAAGGACCAGTCCCACGGAGTGATCCAATGCGAGCGCGAGGATCGCGCCGCGCGAGTGTTCCAGCAGGTTCGCCATCACGAGCCCTGTCAGGCCCGCCGTGACGACGTCCAGGAGGATGTAGATCGCGACAAACCAGAGGATCGACAGGTCGAACACATTCGGTGCCAACCGGAAGATCACGACGCACAGGACTTCGTTCTTCGGTGCCCAGACCAGGCACATTGCGAGCAGGCCGAGGATGATCCCCGATGCACCCAGCATGTGCACCGGCACCTCACTGTGCACGATGAGCTGCATCAGGGCGCTCTCGCCGATGCCGAGACCGAGATAGATCAGCAGGAAGGCCCACCAGCCTAGCTTCCCCTCGACGATCATCCCGAAGGTCCAGAGGAAGATCATGTTGCCGATCAGGTGGACCCAACCCGCGTGCATGAAAATGTTCGTAAGCCACTGGAGCGGGTGCATGCCCCCGCCCAGGACCAGCGTCCAATCCTCGTACGCGCGGGCGGGAAACACGACGAACGACACCACGTTCAGTGCCATCAGCGCGATCGTGGCGATCGGCCGGTGGTAGAGAGGGGCGTCGCTTCCCCAAGGGATGATCATGTGAACCGTCCCCGCGCTACCGCGATCGACATCAAGAAACCAGACTCGCCCTGCCCGGGGGCGGGCGGTTACCTCGCATCGAGCAGGCGATCAACGGTCGCGGTCACCTCCTCGAAGAGATGGGGCGAGTAACCGACGTGGATATCGGCGCCGTTTCCTTGCTGGTCGATGATGATCATTGTCGGGAAGCCGCTCACGCCGTACTTGCCGGGCAAATCGTCCGATCGAAGCACGGGGTAGTCGAGCTGCATCTTCTGGACGACGAACTTCGCGCCGCGGCCGAAAGGATCAGCCAGGTTGCTGCCCACAGGCGGACGATCGAAGCGGTCATCTCCGGCTCCTCTTTGAAGAACCACGGTGTTTGTCCTACAAATGTCGAATGGTAGCAGGCCGACGCGCTGGCGTCAACGCGGCGGTCGGGGTGGGCCGCGACGCTCGGTCAGGCGCTACTCCTTCGCCGAGTTGCACGCGCGGGTCGCGGGTGACTTCGGGCATCGATTCCTCCGAGACGTTTGACTCGAACATTGCGCCAGTTTTGAAGTTGTGCCTTTGCGTCTTCGCCCCGTAGGGGCCGTAACATTTCAGCCCAGGGCAATGCCCTGGGAACAGACAAACGACACGAATCAGCAGATCCCTGAAAGGGCGGAACAAGGACCGGCTCCCTGCCTCAATGGAAAATGAAGAGCGGTACCGACGGCATTGAACACCATGTTCCGCCCTTTCAGGGCACGGGTCATCACGTGTTCCAAATCCCAGGGCGTTGCCCTGGGCTGGTATGTCGCTGCCCCTTCAGGGCGAAATCCAAATTGAAGCGATTAGATGATGGTCTTGGTTTCCTTGCGATTCTTCGTGACGCTGTCCCGCTTGCTCACGAGGAACCAGTTGCTGACCTGGAGCCGAGTGTTCTTATCGGAGAGGGTATTGGGGTTCGTATCGGTCCGGATGGTGCGCGCGTTGAAGGCGTCGACATGCCTCTTGCCCACGCCCTTCGTGATCGTCTGGATCCGATTCGCGTAGGAAGCTTTCGAGGTCCACTCGGCCAGGATGGCGTCCAGGGCCGCGATATTGGCGATGGTGTCGCTGTCGTCATTCGTCGTACCGCTGACCAGGATGTCGTTGCCCTTACCGGTGAATGTATCACCCCCGGCGCCCGCCCCGATCAGGATGTTGCGGCCGGAGCCGGAATCGGTCAGCGTGACGTGTCCCGCGTAGCCGATCAGGATGTCGTTGCCGGAGCCGGCCGCCGCCAGGGTGTCGTAACCGTCGGAATCACCGTAAAGGATCGCATTGACGGTTCCGGTAGCGGACAGCTCGGCCGCACCGGAGAAGGCGCTGGCATCGATCAAGTCGGTGGGCTTGCCGGCGGATGCGGACACGGTCAGGCCGGCGATATTGATGCCGCTCAACTTCAGCGACATGCCGTCGCCGGCCACGAGCGTCGCGTTGGTCAAGGTGAAGTTGGCGTTCTTGATCGCCGTCACCGACGCGAACCCCGATCTCACGGTCAGCGAGCCGGACCCGGTCCAGCCGCTGACCGTGAAGGCATTGCCGAGGACGCCGCTGCCGGTCAAGGTGGCAACCCGGATGCCGCTGAGGTTGTCTGAAAAGCTCGCGCCCGATCCCGTCAGATTCGTGTCACTCAGCGTGTAGCTGGATGCGATCGATTCCACAACGCTGTCGCCGTTTCCGGTGCCGCTCAAGGAATTCGTTCCCAGCCCGCCCGTAAGTGTCGCGAAGAGGACGACTCCGGCGTTCAGCGTGTCGTCGAAATTGCTGCCGATCACCGTGGTGATGTCCGCCACGGAGCCGCTGACCCCGGTCGCCGTCCCATTGGTCGAGTTATCATAGAGGTCAAGTGCATTCCCCAGGTTGACGGTCACGCCGGTGGAGTAGGCCGAATAGTCCAGCGTGCCCTCTGGTCCGCCCGCGATGCTGCCCAGGACCTTTGCAGTCGGGCCGAAGACGAATTCATTATTGTTGCCGTAGCCGCTCAGGCGTCCGGACGGGCCGTTGCCGCCGGCACCCTCGATATCGAAGGTGTTCGTGGTCCCTTCCGCAACGACGTTGCGGGAGAGTCCGCTACCATCGAACTCGATCGTCATCCCATGGAGATCATCGGCGGCGTCGAATTGAACCGAGGTGTCCTTGATCGTGAAGACGTCGGGAACGAGGGGTTCGCCGTGGATGGCGACGCTCCCGCCGCTGCCGGAGAATCCGATCGTGTCGCCGGGGGTGACCTCCCCGAAGTCGCCGTTCGCAAGGTAGACGACGAGGAAGGTGTTGTCGGTGTCGGGTCGCACGTCGCAATCACTATTGGTGATGAGGAAGTCGACAGTTCCCAGAGCGGCGACCGCGGCTACGCCCGTGGCGACCTTGCCGAAGGCGTCGTATCCGAAAGAGTGCGTGCTGCCGTCGGTCCAGGTGACCGGCGAGCCCAGCGGTAGGCCGGCGTAAGTCGGGCTTATGTACACGGTCGTCGGCGCGGCGAGGATCTGGAAGGTCGCGCCGGTCGACGTGCCGCCGCCGGGCGGGGGGTTGGTCACGGTGATGGCGGCGGTGCCAACAGAAGCGAAGTCGCTCGAGGGGATCGTGGCCGTCACCTCGTTCGGCGACACGTAGGTCGTCGCCAGCGCGGTGGAGTTCCAGTCGACGACCGACCCACTGATGAAGCCCGAGCCGCTCAAGGTGAGGGTGATGGGGCTCGCGTAGCCGGCCACGATCCGGTCGGGCAGGATTGTGCTCAGCGAGGGCGCCGGATTGGTGGTGGCCGCGGTCTGGAGCTCGAAGGCCCCGATGTCCACGGACTTGCCGAAGATCCGCGGGAAGCCGGGGCCGCGCTGGTCGGTCATCTGCCCCCCATCCAGTAGGCTGTTGCCCGCGTCGACGGCCGGGCTGTTGGATAAGAGGGCGATGGTCTGGGTCAGGCCGCCGTTGTTGGCCAGCCCCGTGTCGAGCCCCGGGTCGGCGACGCCGACCTGGTTGTCATTGCTGCCGCCGCTCGTCACCCCGCTGTTGCCGCCGGTGGCGAGCAGGTTGTTCGCGCTGGCGGAGGAGACCGTGCCGCTGCCGTCCAGGTAGATATTGTCGGCTGGTGCAACGGCGCCGGTTCCGTCGGTGTTGAGCGCGATGATCGTATTGTACAGGGTGGCCGTCCCCTTGGTGATATCCATTCCACCGCCGAAGCCGTCGCCTGCGCTGGGCTCGGTGTTGTAGGCGATGGTGCAGTTGACGGCCGTCAGCGTGCCATTGTTTTCGTGAATGCCGGCCCCGACGTGTTGCGCCGAGTTGTCTGCGATCGTGCTGTTGGTGACGGTCAACGTGCCGGCATTTTCGTCAATGCCGCCGCCGGTGCCGAATGGGTCGGTGACGGAATTGCCCGACAGCGTGCTGGCGGTGATTGTCAGTGCGCCGCTACTTGCGTAGATGCCGCCGCCGCCGTTGCTGGCCGAGTTGCCCGAAAGGGTGCTGCCGGTGATCGAAGCCGTGCCACCACTGTTGTAGACACCGCCGCCGCCGGCGTTACTGGAGGTGCCGGTGGCGTCGTTGCCCGAGAGGGTGCTGTCGGTGACCGTCACCGTGCTTGTTTCGCTTTCAATGCCGCCGCCCGAGGCCGCCGTGTTGCCCGAGAGGGTGCTGCTCGCGAATGTTAGCGTGCTACCGCCCGCGTTGAAGACGCCACCTCCGTGGTGAACGGCCGAGTTCATTGCGACGGTGGTACTGATGAGCGTCGCCATGCCGCCGTCGTCGTTGTCGATGCCGCCGCCAAAGCCGCCTGACTTGTTGGCCGTATTGCTCTGGATGGTCGAGCCGGTGACCGTCAGAGTTCCCTCGTTGTCGATGCCGCCGCCGAACGGGGCTGAATTGTTCTCGATTGTGGAGTTGGTGATCGTCAGCATGCCAGGATCGGCGATGGCGCCGCCATCGGCGCCGCTGGTGTTGTTGGTCAAGGTGGAGTTGGTGACCGTGAGCGTGCCATCGTTGTAGATCGCGCCGCCGGCCTGGCTATTCATGCCGCCGGAGATGGTCAGTCCCGAGAGAGTGGCCGTCACGCCCTCCGGGACGTCGAACACGCCGACGGCGTTGTTGCCGCTGATCGTCACGACGCCGGCGCCGGGGCCGCCCAACACCTCGGGCCCGGCGGTCTCGGTAAGTTCCAGCGTGGCGGAGAGATTGATCGTCTGCGGCTTGGCTGTAGTGAAGACCGTCGGGTCGAACTCGATCAGGCTGCCCTGGGGGTTGGTGTTGGCATTGGCCTGGGTAATGCAGTAAAGCAGGTCGCCCGCGCCGTCCGAGCCCGCGCCGGTATCGCTCGTGAGGTTGACGAGGTAGCCGGTGGGGTTGCCCGCTTCGAAGGCCCCGACGTCGACTGTTTTCACGAAACGCGAGAAGCCGAGGCCGCGCTGGTCGGTGGTCAAGCGGTTGCCATTGGCGTCGACGGCGAGCGTGTCGCTGCCGGCACCGATGGCGAGGCTGCCGGTCATCAGGGCGATCGTCTGGGTCGGGCCGCCATTCCACTGGAGTCCGTTGGGATCGAGCCCCGGGTCGGCGACTCCGACCTGGTTGTTGTTGCTGCTGTTCGTCAGGCCGCCGGAGCCCCCGGTGCCGATCAGGTTGTTCGAGCCGGACACCGACCCCGAGCCGGCGATGTCGTCGGCCGGCGCGCCGATGCCGGTGCCGTCGGTGTTGAGCGCGACGATCGTGTTGTCCAGAGTGGTCGGAGAGCCCCCCTCGACGTACAGACCGCCGCCGTCATTGGAGGCGATCGTGCAGTTGACGGCCGTCAGCGTGCCACCGTTCTCGTCAATGCCGGCGCCGAGGTAGTTGTTCGGGTCGGTGCCCAAGTTGGCCGCGATGGTGCTGTTGACGATCGTCAGGGGGCCCTCGCTTTCGATGCCGCCGCCGGCGGCGGCCGAATTGTTCTCGATGGTGCTGCCGGTGACCGTTGCTGTGCCACCTTCTTTGTTGAAGATGCCGCCGCCCTCGCTGCCCGAGTTGCCGGTGATGGTGGAATTGGTGATCGTCAGCGTACCGTAGTTGTCGATGCCGCCGCCGTCGCCACCCGAGTTGCCGGTGATCGTGGAGTTGGTGATCGTCAGCGTGCCGTCGCTCTCGTTCTGGATGCCGCCGCCGTCGCCGTCGGCCTCGTTGTTGGCGATGGTGCAATCGGTGACCGTCAGCGTGCCATCATTCTCGATGCCGCCGCCGTAGCCGGCAAAGCTGCCCGAGATGGTCAAGCCCGAGATGTTGGCCGTCACGCCGTTATCGACCTGGAACGGCCCGACGTCATGACCGTGGATGGTCAGGAGGCTCGCGCCGGGGCCGTCGATCTCCTCAGGCCCGCTGGCATTGAACAGCTCCAACGGATTGGTCAAGGTGATCGTCTGCGGCGTGGCGAAGGCGGTCGGGTCGAACTGGATCACGCTGCCGGCGGGGTCTGGGTTGGCGTTAGCCTGCTCGATGCAGTAGACCAGGTCGCCCGCATTGCCCGTGCCCGTTCCGGTACTGGTGAAGCTTTCGACCATGAACGGTTTTGGGTAGCCCAGCTCGTAAGCCCCGATATCCACGATGCCGTCCGCGCTCCGCGGGAATCCCTTGCCGCGTTGGTCATAGGCGAGGGGTTGGCCGGTGGTGGGGTCGATGGCCAGATTGACGTTGCCGGCACCGATCGCGGGGCTACCGAGCAACAGCGAGACGGTCTGGGTGGGGCCGCCGTTGTTGGCCAGCCTCTGTAAGTCCGGTCCGCAGCAGTAGAGCCCCGGGTCGGCGACGCCGACCTGGTTATGGCTCGTACCTCCTCCCGTCAAGCCGCCTGAGCCCCCGGTGCCGATCAGGTTGTACGCGCTGTCCGGAGACACCGTGCCGGCGATGTCGTTGGGGTCGTCGGGCGCATTGGGGCCGTTCTGATTGGTGTTGCTGGCGACGATCGTGTTGTCCAAGGTGGCGGTGCCCCCCTCGATATAGAGTCCACCGCCCGAGAGACCCTCGGTGAAGTTATCGGCGACCGTGCTGTTGACGAGCGTCAGTGAATTCGCGGCGCTCGCGATGCCACCACCACCGCCGTTGCCGCCAAGGTTGACGAGACCCGCAAGGTTGGCCGCGATCGTGCTATTGATGACTGTCGCTGTGCCCGCGTTCCAGATGCCGCCGCCGAACTGGGCCTGGTTGCCGGCGATCGTGGAATCGATGACCTTCAGGCTGCCACCGTTGTTGTTGAGGATGCCGCCGCCGGTGTCGCCGTTGCCCTCGTTGGACTCAATGGTGCTGCCGGCGACCGTCATGGTTCCGTTATTATCGATACCGCCCTCTGAGGGATTGGTTTCGGCTCCGACAGGCTGTAGCCCGGAAATGAAGCTGCCGGTGATCGTCATCGTACCGGAGTTGAGGATGTCGCCGCCTGCAATGGAGGGGCCCCCGTTGGCCTCGACGTTGCAGTTCGTGACCGTCAGTGTGGCGCCGGATGCGTTGCAGATGCCCCCCATGTCTGACTCGAAGGAATTGCCGAACGGATTGTATGCAGGCGTAATCAAGAGATTCGAGAGGGTGGCCATCACGCCGGCATCAACCGTGAACACCACGATCGTGTTATTGTCGCCGATCACCACGGCCTTGGCGGCGCCGACGAGGTCGGGGGCCGTGCCGGAATTGGGCTCGGGGCCCTCGATCACCTCCGGCCCGTCCATCTCGGAAAGCTCCAGCCCGCTGGACAGTGTGATCAGCGAAGGTTCGTTGGTGTTGGAGGGAAATACCGTCGGATCGAACTGGATCAGGCTGCCGGCGGTATTCGTGTTGGCGTTGGCCTGGTCGATGCAGTAGCGGAGGTCGCCCTTGAGGCCCGACCCCATGCCGGTATCAGTCGTGGCGTTGACGGTGTAGGTCGTGGGGTTGCCCGAGAGCAGCACCCGGCCCTCCAGCCCCTCGAGCATCCAAAGGTGGTGGCCGCGTCGCACGCGCGAGCGGCCGCGGGCTGCCCGCGACCGAATTTCCAAACCGCGAATCCGATGGCGAAACATGAGTGGACCTCTGTAGAGATATGGCCAATCACTCTGCTGAACTGATGACAACCGAAGGCTTCCCCAACCGGTGGACGGACGATAGAATTCGTGGTGAGCCTGAACGTTTGGTGCTCAAGCCGCGTTTGGGGCGTCTCGTTCCGCTCTCACCTCCTTCTACCGGGGGGTGTGACCGGGCCGGCTCGGAATTCTCTCCGGGGGCGGCTTCCTCCCAATCATACCAGCCTATCGGCTCGCCATGAGGGACTGGACGGATGGAACGTGACGAGCTGGACCAGCACCTCAGCCGGATCTCGACGATGTGGACGATGGTCCTGGAGGCGCACGGCGGCGAGGCCGATTCGGCGGCCACGGCCCTCGCGGAGCTGACGCAGCGGTATTCGGGCGTGGTGTATCGTTACCTGCTGGGTGCCGTGCGCGACCCGGACGCCGCAACCGAGCTGTCGCAAGAGTTTGCGCTCCGCATCCTCCGGGGGGCCTTCCGTCATGCCGACCCCAAACGCGGCCGCTTTCGCGACTACTTGAAGACGGCCCTGATCCACCTGGTCGACGACTACCATACGGCCCAGCGATCACGACCCAGGCCGCTCCCGTTCGACGTGGCGGCCAGCCCGGCTCCGGCGGGCCCGGAATCGGAGCCGGACTTCCTCGCGACCTGGCGCATGGAGCTGCTGGACCGGACCTGGAAGGCACTGGCGGCCGCCCAGCCGACGTACCACGCCGTGCTGCTGTACCGCGTCGAGAACCCCGAAGTACCCTCACCCCAGATGGCCGAACAACTCGGCGCCCGGCTCGGCACTCCGATGCGGTCCGACCAGGTCCGGAAGGCGTTGCAGCGTTCGCACACCAAGTTCGCCGAATTGCTGGTCGACGAGGTTGCGACCTCGCTGGGAGTCCCTTCCCGCGAGGAGGTGGCCGAGGAGCTGCGCGAGCTGGACCTTTTGAAGTACTGCCGCTCGGCCCTGGAGCGGCACGCCTGACCGGAGCGGGAGCGGCAAGAGGACGCCGGTCCAGCGACTGCCTACTTCCGTCCCGGCTCGGCCGCCGCCAACGCCCGGGCCAGGAGTTGCCGGAAGCGGGCGCGCGACCGCAACGGCTCGAGCTGCTTGTCGGCCTTCAATAACTTCACGCCCTCCGGGCGGCGGAAGTAGCCGGCCTTTTCAGCCGCCTCCAGAAAGCTGAGGGCCTGGCCGGCGCACGCTTCGGCGAACGCCTGCCGGTCGAGCGGGCTCGTCCCGGTCCCATCCTGCATGACACTCGCCGGCATGTTCAGGTAGACTTTGGCAGCATCGTCGTAATAGCTGATGGCCTCAGGGTGCTCCCGGACCAGCCGCTCCTCGATCTCCCGGGCGGACCGGCGACCTGCGTCGGCCTCGGCGGGCCGGCCGGTCGCGTCGGCCGCGAGGCTCAAGCATCGGAGGTTCAGCGCCAGCATGTATCGGTAATTCCAGTTCTCCGGATGTTCGCGGGCCAGCGTCTCCAGCATCTCCCGGGACCGGAGCCAGCACTCGGCCGCGCGGGCGATCCGGCCATCGGCTTCCAGCAAGAGCCCCAGCTCGTAGTGGGCCTTGGCCACGAGAAGGCGGTAGACGGTCCGGCCCGGCTGCTCGCGGGCCAGCCGGCCCAGGTGACCGAGCGCCTGCTGGATTTCCTCGGCCGCTTGCGCGGGCCGGCGGATCAGACGATGGAGTACCGCCAGGTTAAAGTATGTGGACGCGAGATCGTAACGGATGCGGGATGGGTCCAGGGCGAAGTGCGTGACGGGCAGGTCGGTCCGGGGTCGGGCGGCATCCGGGGCTTCTCTCACCAGGCCTTCCAGGATCGTCAAGGCGCGGCGATATGACTCCTCGGCCCGCTCAGGCTGGTCCTGATCGCGATACCAGTTCCCCAGGTTGAGCCTGGTCTGGGCCAGGTCGCGACGGTAGAGGAGATCGCCGGGACGCTGCCGCACCAGTTGGTCCCGGAGGGCCAGGGCGCGCTCCCAATCCTTGCCGGCAAGGTCGTCTTGATTGTTTCGGCGGTGCATGATGCCCAGGTTGTTGTCGCTCCGGGCCAGGTCGCTCCGGTATTCCGGCCGGTCCGGATAGCGATCGGCCAGCCGCTCCTGGATGGTCATGGGCTGGTCCATCAGGCTGATTCCCTCGGGGACCGACCGGGCCTCGGACACCAGCACCGCCAGCCGCCAGCCGGCCCGCGCCCATTCAGCCTGGACATCGGGGTCGTCGGGCCGCTCCTGGGCGATTCGCTGGTAAAAGTCGCGGGCTCGCTCGAGCAGCTCGATCCGCAACGGGTCCAAGGTGGGGACGTTCAGGAGCTTATTCTCGCTCACCTCGGTGTAGAAGCGCTTGACCGCGTCCAGGGCGAGCCGGAAGTCGGCCTCGGCCTGGCGCTGTGCCGTCCTGGCCGCGTCCCGCCCGGCGTCGGCGCTCGCGCGCTCGCGCAGCAATCGCGCGTTGTAGGCCAGGGTCGACGCCACCAGGGCGACCGTCGCCAACGCGCTGACGGCGAGCACCGCAGCGGTGCCCGGCCGCCGTCGCGTCCACTTCACGACCCGCTCCCAGGAGGGCGTGGGACGGGCCTGGATCGGCTTTCCGTCCAGGAACCGCCGCAGGTCGTCGGCCAGGGCGCCAGCGCTCGCGTAGCGCCGCGAGGGCTCCTTCTGGAGGCACTTCAAACAGACCGTCTCCAGATCGCGGGACAGTTGCGGTTGCAGCCGGGACGGCGGCAGCGGATCCTCCGTCAGCAACTGCTGCACCGTCTGCTGCGGAGTGGCGGCGCGGAACGGGGGCCGGCCCGCCACCATCTCGTACAGGATCGCGCCCAGCGCATAGACGTCGGTGGCCGGCCCAGTGAGCTTGGCTTCTCCCCGGGCCTGCTCGGGCGCCATGTAGTTTGGCGTGCCCAGGATCGCCCCGCTCTGGGAGTGGCCCGACGGAACATCAAGCCACTTGGCCAGCCCGAAATCGGCGATCTTGGGGACGCCCTCGGCCGTCAGGAGCACGTTCGCCGGCTTCAAGTCGCGGTGGACGATGCCGTGTCGATGGACATGCTCCATGGCCCGAGCCAGGGTCTCGGCCAGCAGGGCCGCCTCGCCGGGCGCCAGGGGGCTCTTGGCGAGCGCCTGCGCCAGGCTGCCTCCGTCGACGAATTCGAGCGCGAGGTAGGGAACGTCGTCCTGCTCGCCGACCTCGTAGATCGAGACGATGTTGGGATGCTTCAACCGAGCGGCCGTCTCGGCCTCGACGCGGAAGCGCGAACGCTCGCTCCAACCGGCGTGCGCCCCGGCCAGGACGATCTTGAGCGCCACCTCGCGGCCCAGGCTCACTTGCTCCGCCCGGTAAACCACGCCCATGCCGCCCCGGCCCAGCTCGCCCAGGATCCTGTACCCGGCAATCGGTGGAGGATCGCGGGCGAGCCCCTCGCGCGCCGGTCCGTTCGACCGGAGCGCGCCGGCGGCTCCCTCCATTGTCGCCATTCCGCCCGCGCGCGCCAGAGGTGGAGGCGGCAGCTCACCCGTGAACGGTGCTTCCATTGCGGAACACTCGGTGGTCCGAGATTGCCCCGGGGCACCGCAAACGGGGCAGATCGACGAGACGGAGGTCTCCTCCTCGAGGGAATCGGTCAGCTCGACCTCCCACTGATGCCGTTCAGGACAATCGAAGTGAAGTGATCGGAGCATCGGACCGTTCCGCGTCTGGTTTGTCCTCCGTCCTTTGTCGTCAGTCCTTGCCGGCTCTGTCAAGATGCCACCCCGAGGTGGAGAGCTCACAGGAAGGGGTTTTTCGAACAAGGGGCAGAGGGGCCGTACGCCCCGCCACAGCACAGCAGCGGCCGATGAGCGGAATCTGGCTCCCTCTCCCGCGGGAGAGGGCTGGGGTGAGGGCCGAGCCGCACCGAGAGCCTCCCCCAATTGAATCGCCCCATCCGCATCGTTTCTACAAGACGTATTATTGTATTTGGTCTCGAACCAGTTCCTTTCCAGCCGCTCGTAGGATCGCAATCAGCACAGCGGAGGACAAAGGGGACAGTGCCCAATGCCGTTGAATGACCGAAAAAACAACGTGCTCCTCTCATGATCGGGTCGGCAGCGCGTGTCATCCGACGGTTAGGCCTGATCCCAGCTTCCGGCCCTTCGCGCGGGTGGCCAGGGTCAAGTCGAACGCGGTGACGGTGCCGGCGCCCGTGACGTCGGCGGAGAGCGGCGTCCAGCCCGCCGGCGACGACTGCCCGATCGCCGCGGCGATCGCGTTCAGGTCGTTGCTGTCCACCACCCCGTCGCCGGTCACGTCGCCCAGGAGCCGGTCGAAGTGGTGCACCGCCGTCGGGCCGTTCGGCGGCATGATGTCCAGCTCGTAGTACCCGTCGGCCGCCGTCGTATTGGCATTGCCACCGATGCCGGCCGAGCCAAAATCGATCTCGATGGCGTGGTCGATCACGTCGAGCATCGTTGGGCTCGAGAGCGGAACCGCCGTCTTGCTCGATGCGTCGCCGGCGAGATCGAACTTGTAGAGCCGGATCTCCGGGGTCGACGTGCCCACCGAGCCGGCGATCTGCGTGAGCTGGCCGTGTGACTGGCTGTCCGACTCGTTGAAAAGGATGTCGAGGTAGCGGACATACGACCGCTCGGCGGCTCCGTTCTCCACCGTCAACCCGGTCGCCTGGAGGGCCGGCGGCTGGGCGAAGGATTGGGAGAAGACCACGTCGTTGGGATAAGCATGGGCCGCCTCGACGTTGCCGGCCCCGTCGATGCCGGTGGTGTAGAACCGGTACTGGTGCGTCGCGCCGTCGGTCAGGCCCTGGTACAGGAGCGTGGCGTGATCAATGCCGCTCTTGTCGGGGACGCCGGCCGGGATCGCCGTGTCGATCTCCACCGGGGCCTGCGCGTCGATTGCCACCCACACCTGGAAGTAGGCCAGGCCGCTGCCGCCGGCGTCGGTCCCGGTGACGTTGAGGGTAAACGTGCCGGTGCTCGCGCTCACCGAGCTCGGGTTGGCGCCCGTCGTGCCGTCGACCGAGGTGATCGGCGGAGTCAGGTCGGGCACGTAGGTAATGGCCTCGATCAACGGCGTCTTGCTCTCGGTGTTGCCCGCGAGGTCGTGGGCAATGCTGTAGAAGGCATACGTCGTGTTGCTCTGCCCGGTGAACGTGGCCGTCGGATTGGACGCTGGCACATTCGTCCAGAGCGTCCAGGGCCCGCCGTTGGTCGAGGAATCGTGTCGTAGGATGCGACGCCCGACGGCGGGTTCCCTAGATCGGAGCCGGTGACCGAGACCGCGAACGTGAGACTGGTGCCGCGCTTGGCGAGCGCGTTGACATGGCTCGTAGGGGGCGCCGTGTCCATCAGCCATGTGCTCGAGAGCGTGTTGGTCCCGAAGTCGCCAAGTTGGTCCTGGATGGAGGCGGCGTTGACGGTCAGGTCGTAGTCGCCGTTGCTGGTCGTCAGGCCGGAAAGTCCGTTGATCTGATAGGTCGAGCCCGAGACCGATGTGACCGTCACCGCACCAGTGATCAAGTTGGGGCCGCCGTTGTCGGTGAGCGCGAGAGCGGAATCCGTGAAGGTGCCCAGGTTGATCGGCTGGTCGAAGGTGACCTCGAGCGACGAGACGGGCGTGTTGCGCGGGCTGGCGACGCTCGCAATGCTGGTGAGGGTGAGCGGGATGTGATACTCGAAGGCCCCGATGTCCACGGTCCCGTTCACGATGCGGGGGAAGCCAGGGCCGCGCTGGTCGTTGGCGAGCGGCTCGCCCGTGGTGGGATCGACGGCCAGCGCGTTGCTGCCGGCGTCGATCGCCGGGCTGCCGGCCAGGAGCGCGATGGTCTGGGTCGGGCCGCCGTTGTTCTGCAGTCCGTTCGGGTCGAGGCCCGGGTCGGCGACGCCGACCTGGTTGTAGTTGGTGCCGTTGGTCAGGCCGCCGGTGCCGCCGGTGCCGATCAGGTTGTACGCGCTGGCCGAGGAGACCGCGCCGGCGATGTCATCGGCCGATGCACGACTGCCGATCCTGTTGGTATTGAGCGCGACGATCGTGTTGTCCAGGGTAGCCGTGCCGACGTTGACGTCCAGGCCGCCGCCCCGGCCATACCCGCCGACACTGCTGGAGCCGCGGTTGCCACCGGCGCCGCTGCCGCTGCCGTAGCCGCCGCGGCCGCCGGACGCGCCGCCACCGCCGCCGCCGCCCGCGGCGATATCGTTATCAATCGTGGCATCGTTCAGAGTCAGCGATCCGCCGCCAACGAACAAACCGCCGCCGCTGCCCAAAGCCCCAATAGCTCCCTGCCCTCCATTGCCACCGTCGCCGCCCCCGCCATCGTGACCTCCATAGCCCGGGTTGCCTGGAGCACCAGGAGCTCCGTTGGGGGCGCAACACCAGCCGTAGCCGTAAGGCGAAGTCCGAAAAACGCCTCCCTGACCTCCCGAGCCTCCAGGCTCTCCTGCGCCACCACCACCGCCACCACCGCCGTAACCACCTGCTCCTCCCGAACCGCCGAATCCACCTTGCGCGCCTTGAGCGACGTTTCCATTGATTGTGACGGCCGTTATGGTCACAGTTCCACCTGCGACGTACAAACCGCCGCCGGATGCCGACCCACCGTTGCCACCATCGTTCCCGATCCCTCCATTACCGGCGTCTCCTCCGTCGCCACCGTAACCACCACTTCCGCCATTTCCACCGTTACCGCCGGTCAATATGCCTGGTCCTCCATTGCGTGTAAAAGCACCACCAAACTTTCCATGACCTCCAGGACCGCCATTACCCCCATTTCCCCCTGGACCACCAGTGCCGCCATGACCGCCTCCGCCTCCCGCCCCTCCTTGTCCACCTATGGCGGACCCTGCCGCTACTGTATCCATCAACAGCGTGACCGTCCCATCAGCGACATACAGGCCACCACCCTCACCGATCCCTCCAGTACCGCCTGCACCCCCTTCTCTCCCGGCACCGCCGAGTCCTCCGCTCCCACCATGGCCACCCGGACCGCCAGGTCCTCCAGGACTGCCCAGTCCCCTACTCCCGAACGACCCGGCATAGCCCGACGCGCCACTCCCTCCGTTACCACCGCCGCCTGCGTTGCCTCCGATCCCGCCCAGACCGCCAAGGCCTCCCGCACCGCCGATCGCAGTGTTAGAATCTATAAGTGAGTTTACGAGCATGATATTTCCCGACGCGATAAACAGACCCCCGCCGGCACCAGTGCCGCCGGCGCCACCATCGCCACCTTCGCTGCCGGAGCCCCCCGCGCCGCCAGTAGCCCCCTGGCCGCCAGGGCGACCGTCGTGAGGGAAAGATTCCCACCGCCATCCGAGCCCGGCGCCACCTGCACCGCCGCTCCCACCTGCACCGCCTGTGCCACCAAGACCACCCCCCCCCCCCCCGG
>JBIOJM010000047.1:0-42418 GCA_044450785.1 Isosphaerales bacterium | reverse complement strand
TCGGCGTCGCGGTCGCGGTCGTCGTGCCGTCGTAGGTCTTGCTGTTGGTCGCCGCCGTCACCGTGATCGCCGCCGCGGTGATCGTGCCCGTCGTGTTGTTGACGAAGGTCACATTGTAGTTATTGCCACCGTTACCGTCGGTCACCGACCCGGCCGGGGTGAGCGTCTTGCTCGTGCCCGTGTTTTTGGTGTCGTACGTCTCCGTGAAGTCGGGCAGATCGCCCGTGGCCAGGCTGCCCGACGTGATCGTCGGCGTCGCCGTCGCGGCCGTCGTGCCGTCGTAGGTCTTGCTGTTGGTCGCCACCGTCACCGTGATCGCCGTCCTGGTGATCACGCCCGTCTTGTTGTTGACGAAGGTCACAGTGTAGTTGTTGCCACCGTTACCGTCGGTCACCGACCCGGCCGGGATCAGCGGCTTGCTCGTGCCCGCGTTTTTGGTGTTGTACGTCTCCGTGAAGGCGGGCAGATCGCCCGTGGCCAGGCTGCCCGACGTGATCGTCGGCGTCGCGGTCGCGGTCGTCGTGCCGTCGTAGGTCTTGCTGTTGGTCGCCGCCGTCACCGTGATCGCTCGTCGGTCGATATCAAACGGCGACGATGGTGGGGAAACAAGGGGACCTGCCGAACTGGCAACGAGGGTGTAGCTCGTGCCCGCCTTGCTGACCGTCAGATCGCTGAACGTGGCGATCCCGTTGACGGCCGAGACCGGAATTGTGCCGCCGAGTACCGCGCTCGTTGGGTTATTGCTCAATGCGACGGTGATGCCGGCCGTGCTGTTGGTGAGATTGTTGTACTGGTCCAGCACGTCCACGGTCACGCTGGGGCTGATGGTATCGCCATACGTCGTGTTCGCCGGCTGCTGCAGAAACGCCAACCGGGTCGCTGCCCCGGGAACTTCGGTCAGGGTGCCCCAGTTTGTGCCACCTGGGCCCTGTGTCACGTCATTCAGGGTGGCCGTCCCCGTCTCATCAATGTCACCGCTTGCCAGTGGAGTTCCGGAGGCCGGCTGCAGTTCCACGTTTTGCCAGGTGAGCAAGTCCTCGGTGCCGCCGGCGGATGCCGTCGAGACAGTGAACACGATTTGCGAGGTCGTTACGGATGTGATACTCCCGGCGACGTCGGGCCCGGTGCCATTGATGTGTGTAATCAAAACGCCAGGCGGATTGCCGGCGTCGGTGTTAAAGACAAAGCCGGCCGGGGCGTTGAGGATGATCGTGCCGGTCGGTATGTCGATCCCATCATACAACGGCCCGGTGAGGGTGGTGAACGACACTCCGGTGGTATCGGCGGAGACGGCGGTGCCGCCGGTCGCGGCGGTGACGCCCTGTTCGTTCTCGAAGGCGCCGATGTCGACGGTCCCGTTTGCGATCCGCGGGAAGCCGGGGCCGCGCTGATCGAACGTCAGGGCGTGACCTTGCGGATCGACGGCCAGGGCGTTACTGCCGGCGTCAATGGCGGCGCCGCCTGTCTCCAGTGCGATCGTCTCGGTCGGTCCCCCATTATTCTGAAGCCCGAGGGGATCCAGACCCGGATTGGCGACTCCGATCAAGTTGTTCGAGCCGGAGACCGTCCCGTTGTTTACGGTTCCGAACAGGCTGTAGCTCGCGTTCGCGTTACCGGAGTAATCGAGGAAGCCGTTCTGGGCGACGAGTGAATTACTGGCGGTGACGGTCGCACTGCCTGTCTGAAAGACACCGTCGCCGAAGCCGTCCGCGCTGTTGAGAGCGACCGTGCTGTTGACGAGGTCGAGGCTGCCTCCGACGACGTAGAGACCGCCGCCGCTGGCATTGCCTGCGTTGCCGCCGTTGCCGAGCGAGTTGGAGGAGCCAACGGCGCCCGATCTCCCCGAGCTGCCCTTCGCGCCCGGGAGACCCGTTCCGTTGGGACCGGTGCCGCCCATGCCTCCCGATCCGCCGTAGCCGCCGTAGCCAGAATAGCCTGGAACACCGGCATGGGAAGGGGCGGCTCCCGCCGTCCCCACGGCGGCGGAATTGTCGGCAACGGTGCTGTTGATCAGCATGAGCGACCCGCCGGCCAGATAGAGACCGCCGCCACGTCCTGTTCCACCGTTGCCGGCGGTCCCGCCAGCGCCGGCGTTGCCTCCGTTGCCGCCAATGCCGCCATTGCCTCCCTGGCCTCCAGCACCACCCGTCAAACCATGGCCGCCCGGTCCGCCGTGGCCTCCCGTGCCTCCAGTCCCACCCGAGCCACCCGCGCCTCCAGTCCCTGCCGCCCCCCCCTGACCTCCGGTCGCGTTATTGTGCTGGAGCGTCGTGCCGATGATCGTGATCGTTCCCGCGCCGACGTACGCGCCGCCACCGAGGCCAGCGCCGCCGTCGCCGCCGTTGCCGCCGTTGCCGCCGTTGCCGCCCTGACCGCCTGCACCACCATTGCCTCCCCGGCCACCTATGCCGCCAACGACAACGGATCCACCGTTGGTGTTCGCACCATTGGCTCCGGTGCCGCCCTTGCCACCACTACCCCCGTGAATACCAGTTTCACCGGCGGCGCCGGCGCCCCCTTGGCCGCCAACTGCTGGATCAAGGCTGAAGGTGTCACTACTCAACGCGACCGTCCCGCCTGCTACGTACAACCCGCCGCCGGCGCCCGTCCCTCCTTGGCCACCCTGGCCGCCGTGTGCACCATACAGTCCATCGGCACCGGGACCCCCGTTCGGCCCGGTCTTGCCTGCGCCGCTCCCTTTCGTCCCGGTCGCCGGCCCGGGAGAACTGCCGTGCATCGCGCCGCCGTGTCCCGGAAACGCGCCGCCCTGGCCGCCGCGGCCCCCGAGGGCTCGATCATACTGGAGAGTGGTCGCGCTCAGAGTGAGTGCCCCCGCGGCGATGTAAATCCCACCACCGTACCCCGAACCCGCCGCACCCCCCTGGCCGCCGGTCCGGCCAAGGGTCGCGGTGCCGCCGGTGCCGCCGGGGCCGCCCGTCGCGTAGTTGAAGCTGAGGATGTCGTTGTTCAACGTCAGGTTGCCGCCTGCCTGGTAGATGCCGCCGCCGTGGGCATCGCCGCCCGCACCACCGCCTTGGCCACCGGATCCACCGCGCTGTCCGAAGACTCCCCCGGCAAAATTTCCCGTCATCGTGACGCTGGACATTGAGACCGTGCCGCCGGCGTCGTAGATGCCGGCGCCGTCGGTAGCCTGGTTTAGCGCCATATAGACGCCTTTCAGCGTCAGCGTGCCGTTGTTGTAGATACCACCGCCGTCGAGAGCGGCCGTACCCGGGGCAGCGGCCATATTATGGGTAATGGCTGAGTCGGTGACCGTCAGGCTGCCTTGGTTGTCGATTCCGCCACCGCTCGAGTCGAACCCGTACGAGATCGTCAGCCCCGACAGGGTGGCCGTCACGCCGCTCTCAACCGAGAACACCCCGACTGCGTTATTGCCGCTGATCGTCACCTCGTTTGCGCCCGGACCGTCGATCGCAATCGGCGCACCCGTATTGGACAGGACCAGCGTGCCGTTTGAGAGCGTGATGGTCTGCGGCGATGAGAAGACCGTGGGGTCGAACTCGATCAGGCTACTGACGGGGTTGGCGTCGGCCTGGCCGATGACGTACCGCAGGTCGCCCGTGTGCGGACCTGTCGATGCGCCGGTATCACTCGTGAGGTCGACTGTGTAGACCGTCTGGCCCGGCGACAGAAGGACTCGGTTCTCCAGACTCTCCAACGTCGTGAGCGCGGCTCGCGACCGGCTCTTACGGTGCCGGGACTTCCGGACGGCGATCAGACCGCGGAGCTGAACGTAGGCGTTGCGCGACATCGGAGGTGCTCCTGGATCTCTGGTGGAGGCGCTGCACCGGTGGGGCGCCGCGTGGGTCGAGTTTTAGCGTCAATCGAGAGTACTATGGTGCCGTTTCTGAGAGTGCTGGGCAGTGCAAGTTTCGACCAGGACCATCGGCGCGGTAACATTCAGCGCGGGAGGGTATCCACTCGTCCGAAGCGCTCCGGCAGCGTGATCAGAAGTGATGGCGCGAAAAACTCCAGCCATGCGAGACGGCATAGCGGAGCCATCCAGGCCAAACGCGCGCAACCATGAAGAGCAAATCTTCCCCAAATTACCCCGGCTCCCGACACGTGTCAAGTAACAAAGTCCGATTGAAAACGAGTGTACGATCTTGCTCATTGAATGCTGATGTCGGTCAGGTACTGCGACCGCCGCGGGGTTATTGTCGTGGGCGAGGGGCGCGTGGCCGGGCGACACGCCGTCCGGTCCCGGCCGCGGGCTTCAGCTCGCTCGCTGAGGAGGACGCGCCGCGCGTCAAGCGGAGGAGGGCGTCGAGGTCCTCGCGCACCCACCTCGTCGCCGGCCCGTCCTGGTAGAAGGCCCACGTCAAGAGCGATCCGCTCAGGGTGACCTCGACGGCGCGCGAGAGGACCTCCGTGTCGACCGTCGGCGCCAGCTCGCCGGCGGCGATTGCATCCTCGAGCAGCTCGCGGACGGCCGCACGTGTTGCACTCGCCTGGGCGCGGACGTGCCGGTGAAGGTCGGGGTCGGTCAGGTCGAGCTGGAGATAGGCGAGGAGACGGCGGAGATGGTCGACGCCGCGGGTGGCGTCGGCATCCCGGTCCGGGTGGACCACACGGTCGAGGCGAAGGTCGTCGAACTGTTCAAGCGGGTGAAACGCGAGCTGAACGTGAGCGATCTCAGCTCATCAACGATGCGGGCAACAGCCGGCCCGTGAACTCAGCCACGGTGTCCGACCGTGAGCGTCACGGGCTTATCGTCTCTTCCCTTCAGCTTGGAGCTCAGCTCAAAGCCGCCATCAAAAGGGGCATATTCAAACGGACCGCCGAGGACGGGGTCGGGATTGTTCTTCAAGGCATCGGGTCCGTCTTGCCGTACGGCAAGCGCGGCCGACAGCAAGGCTCGGCGCACGTCCATCCGTGCCTGGGCCCGGCGCACGTTCACGATGGCGGGAAAGAACACCTTGAACACCGGGTTGTCGGCTCTCTTCTTTGCTTCGAGGTCGAATTCCTTCTCAAACTGATCCATCGGCATGGCCAGCATCTTTGTCACTTCCCGATAAGACTCTCGCGTCTCCTCCGCACGGCGGAGGACGCCCTCCGTGCTGCCACCGCACGCCTCGATAAAAGCACGAGTTTTCTCACCCGAACCGCGAGGTTGGCCCTCCGGCTCAATGTCAATGAAAGCCAGCACAGCCAGCAGACTCTCTTTGTCTTTCGCTTTCTTGACAGTGCGAACGAACCAATCCAGGAAGTATTTCTCCTCCGTCGCGAGCGCGTCGGCCAGGGTCAATCCCGCCGGAATTGCTGCGATGCGTTTCTTCAGGTCGGGGATTATCTTGGGGTCGAGCTTGGGAATGTGAAGCGCAAGCGCCTCAATCATCCGGTGTTCGATGGCGTAGCCGCTGAGCAGCATGATGTTGGTGCCGGTCAGCGAGCAGTGCCGGCTCAGGGTCATTCCGGCGACGATGTCGTCGACAGCCTCCGCGTTCTGCCCCGCCTCGAAACGCATCCGCGCACGCAGACAAACCAGGGAGGCCATCACGCGGGCCGCATCCGCCTGAGGGAGCCGCGTGAAGACCCCCTGTTGATGGCACATCCCCCAATCACAGCGCGGCTGCGCTGCCCCGTAGTGCATCATCTGCAACGAGTACTGCGCGTCGGTCAGAGTCTTCCGCGCGAGATCGTCGAGGGGTGTGGTCAAGACTTCCGCGAGTTTCTTGTTCTCGGCGTCTGCGAACTTGGGCAGTGTGGCAAACGCTTGCCAGTACTTGAGCGCGGCGTTCTCATCGGAATCGGTTCTCGCGTCCGCGAAACTCGACTCCAGAGGGAGCACCAGAACAGCCATGGCCAGACACAGCGCGCGCAACATGAGCGGTACCTCTCTTTCAGGGAGGTTGGAGTGAAGATGGCTGAAAAACCTGGGTTGATTCTTCAGTCAAACAGATCGGGACGTAACGCGGTCGAAACCATCAAGGGAGACTTTTCCTGAATCGGCCAGGTAAACGTCGGCATCTCCGTTTCAACCAGGTCTTGGTGGGCCATGAACCAGGGCGAGTCGCTCTGTGGTCGAGGTGTGGCCTGGCGGGGGGACCTGGTCGATCCAGGATCGGCGACAAGGATGGGGGCAGTGTGTTGATCGTCGGGTTCTGGCCAGAATCGAACGGCGAGTAAACAAGCGGCCGCCGCCGCTACCGACGCGCCGCCCCAGACGGTCGGACGCCACCGCCGCGATGAGCTACGCGCCAGTCGTGGCAGCTCGTCGTTGTTTGACGGTCTGGCCGGAATAGCTGCCAGAATCCGGGCCTCCAGCTCACTGGGAATGGGCGGCTGCGGCAGGGCGCGAAGGCGCGCTTCCAGCGATTCAGGAGACCGATCCGAGTTCGGCCGTCTTTGAAACTGCATGATCGGAAACCTCCTCAGCCAGCAAGATCCGCAAGCACTTCAAAGCCTCACTGGTGCGCCACTTCACGGTGCCACTTGGTTCATCCAGTACCAACGCTATTTCGCGATAGCTCAGGCCTTGCAAGTAGTGAAGGACAAGCAACGTGCGGTCCGCGGAATCGAGTTCATCCAGGGCACGATACAAGCGCCGGGCCTCTTCGAGGGCCATCGCGGTTTCGAGTGGGTCAACCGGGGCAACCGTCGAGCTTGTAAGGCGCTCACTCAACGTCGCGATGCGCCGGTCCGACCGCTGGCGGTCGATGAATTTCGTGTAGGCGATCCGATGCAGCCAGGTGGCCAGTGTCGATCGACCCTGGAATGTGGCCATGCGCTCCCAAGCGGTGGCAAAAGTCTCCTGCGTGAGGTCCTCGGCCCGATGGACATCGCGTACCATATGAACCAGGAAGCGATAGACCGTCTGGTAATGGCTGCGGACCAACTCGGCGAATGCCTCGGAACGACCCGCACGCAGGCTCTTCAACAGGCGTCGGTCGTCCGGCTCCGTCACAAGGTCCTCCGCCTGCAATCAAAGGTCGAATGCATCCGCCCTTCAGCAGCCCTCGCGGCCACCCTCTCTAGTTTAGACGAACCAGACCCCCAAGGTGTTGGCGCCAAGAGAAAAAGAACTGTGCCGCCGGTAACCTCCTGAACTTTCACGAGCTACACTTCTTCAATCGGTAGCTGCTTGATGCGCTGGCCGGCACGGAACAGGATCCACCCCAGCACGACCACCATCAGGACGATGGCAATGGTCAGAAAGATCGCGTTGTTCAGCAAATCGCCCAGGCCGTGGACCTCGCGGTATCGGGGATTCTCGACCTGGGCACCGAGGCGCGCATCCACCGGCTGAAATCCGGGGCGCATCGAGGCCAGCACGGCCGCCGTGTCGTACTGTGGCGTTTCGGCCGTCTCGGAACCGTATTCGACGCGGTAACGGCGAGCTGCGGAGGGCAGAAAAATCATGCGGTACCGATTCCCAAGGGCCTTCACCGCGGTGATCTCCAGCGGGGGATTGTCCGCGTTTTCGATCACGATCTGAAACTGCTCCTCGCGCCGCTCGGGGAAGTTGAGCTGCAACTCTTCGCGGCGAAACCCGCGGAGCTGGATCCGGGAGATCGTGCCGTTCCCGGTCTCGACCCATTCGGTCTTGACTCCGCGCGTGACGGGCACCCGAACCCTGACCGTTCGTTTGAAATTCCGACTCGCGGTCTCCAGGATCAATCCCGTGAGCGGCTCGCGCCGACAAAGTACCCGAATTCGTGTGACCTTCTCCTTCGCATCCTCTTCAATCTGAAACGATTCAACCGGGTAGCTCGTCTTGCGGGCGCGCAGCACGCTTTCCTGGTCGACCATTCTCCATAAATCGATCCGATCGATCCGAAACGGACGGCGTTCGATCCGCGCGATCTCGACCCCCTCGTGCTTGGGACCGCCGCGCAGGCCGCGCGTCAGCTCCAGGAACGGCGACTCGCGTTCGTCGAGGTCCTGCTCGATCTCCAGCTTGAACAGCCGGAAGGCGTTCGCCGGCAACGCGATGTCACGGTTGCGGACGTCCATGTACCGCTTGTAATCGAAGATCAAGCCGTCGGACACCAGCGGCGACCAGTCCTTTCCGTTCGGGGAACCGAAGACCTTCACCCGATGCTCGTAATCGGCCAGGGGAGTGAGGACGGTGAGGCCGCCGGCATTCGGGGCCTTCTCGGCCAGGCGGACCACGATTTCCAGCCCTTTCCCGGGCACGGCACGCAGGGAGACCAGTTCGCTGGCACAGCTCTCCCGCACTTGCTTGGTCCGTTGTTCGTTGACTTGCTCCAGCAGATACGGAACCTCGGTCCCTGCATCATCCCGGATGCGCAGGTCGGGGAAACCATCGCGCGCGGCGGCATAGATGTCGAGGTCCAGCGGAACGGCCAGAATCTCCTCGAGAGCGGCAGCGCCCCGGTCGAGCTCCTTCGAGAAGCGAAAACGCGATTCGCCGGCGGCCATGGAGGACGCGGCAGCGAGCGTCGCGCCCAGGAATACCGTCCAGTGCAGTCTCATGTTCCAACCTCTTCATCCACGGTCGTGGGTTTGCTGACGAATGTTTGCCGGTACTTGAGGTAGATGAAAGCGCCAAAGAGGATCAAGAGTCCCAGAAGAATAAAGGCGACGATACGATAGAACTGGTCCAGGTTGGCAAGGTCAGCAAAGAATACCTTGAAGCCGACCACGGTGAAGAGAGCGAGCCCTGTGTAACGAAGAGCGCTCTTCTGTCGATGGATACCGGCGACGATCAGACCGAGGGCGAATACCGACCACAAGATGGAGATGCCGCCGGCCCGGAGTGCGGGCACGAAGTGGAAGAGGAAGGTGTTGAGCTCGAGCGTGAGGAAGAGAAAACTCAGAAACAGGGCGAGCGATCCGGCCAGCGTGGCCAGCTTCAACTGCGGCGCCCGGCCGGCAAGCAATGAACATGCCAGGATAAAAAACGCGACCAAGGCCCCGAAGTCGAGCAGCCGCATGGTGGCATCCACAAACGAATAGCTGTCCCCATACAGCATTGTTTCTTGAAGGTCCCAGAATCTCAGGTCGAACATCACCAGCTTGATCAAGACCCCCGCGACGAATGCCCCCAGAAACGCCAGTGCTACGTGGCTCGGCCTGGCCGCGTATTCCTGGAGGAAGAGCAGGCATATCCCCAGCCAGAGCAGCGAGAGCACGGGCATGCGGCAGGGCGGGAAGAGATAGCCCATCGTGCGGTTCAGCTCCAGGTGAAGAAACAGGAACATCATCCCCAGGGCGAGGAAGACGGCGCACTGAATGGCCCAACGTTTCTGGACCCATTGGGCCACGTCGTTCGTGCTGTCCATGACCAGCCGGGCGGCTGAAACCGGCGTTTTCAGCAGGTAATAAGCTCCCGCGACCGAGGCCACCGGAACCCCGAACTCCACCAGCCGCGCGATCATTTGCCACAAGTACTCGCCCAGGCGGACGTCCGTCGCGCCAGCCTGGCCCGAGAGATACTGGCCTCGCAAGTCCAGCCAGCCGAATCGAACCAGCACGAAACCGTACAAGAGAAAAGCAACCTGACGGAGGAATTCGCTCTTGAGCTTGTCGGCCATCCACAACATCACGAAGGCCTGGATCGCCCAGCTCACGGTGATCCACTGGCTAGACAGCAAGAGCGGCACGGTGACGGCCAGAAAGAACGAGGCCAGCCCCATGAAGCCCAGCATCAGCTCTCGGTCCGACACCTTGCGAATCAAGAAGTAATACACGTGGGCCGCGTAAAAGGCGGTGAGCCCGAGGGAGACCACGGCCACCATCTGGTACCCATAGCGATTCTCCACCAGATAGTAACTCGTGGCGAAGAAGATCCCGGCGTTGAGCAAGAGGCCCAGCAGCTCGAGGAGAGTGCTCTTGACCCGATTGACGACGTTGAACAGAAAAAGCGTCGTCGAGTACAGGACGAAGAAACCCACCAGGAAGGGCATCACGCTCGAAAAATCATCGGGCGGCTGATAGTCCCTCATGGACCCAAAGAACAGGATATATGTACAAACAAATCCGAGGTAGTTGAGCAGGTGCCAGTTCTTCTTGATGCTGATGCCGAGGATTCCACACCCCAGCAGGAGCGTGTAGGCGAAGAGGCCGACGAAATTCTTCTGGCCGCTCGCCAGCATGACCGGAGTGCCGTAGCCGCCGAGCAACCCCAGCACCGCGACCAGCATCGAATCGAGCCGAACGGCAAGGGCGCCGGCGCAGACCGTGATGAGACCCATGAGCGCGAACGCGGTATACGCGCCGATCAGTTGGTAGAAGCTCACGGCGGCGAAGATGCTGAAATACAGCGTGGCAATGCCGCCGCCCAGGAGCCCCTGGCCAGCAGGTGATACTTGGTGCCGAGCGCGCGCACCCCGGCCACGAGCAGGCCGACGCCGGTCAAGATGGTCAGAGCCACCCGCGCGGGCTTGGGGATGAAGCCCTTGTCGACGGAATACTTGAGGAAAAAGCCGATCCCCATGACCAGGATCACGACGCCCAGGCGGAGCAGCCAGGTGCTGGCGACGGCAAACTCCAGCGAGTAGCCGGCGGGGCGGTGTTCTTCGCCCACGCTGATCCAGTTCCAGATCCGGATCAGGATCTCCTTGGCCGCGGTCTCGAAGCGGCTGGGCTGGCGCGGCGGAGCCGGTGGCTTAGGTTTGAAAGTGGGCGAGGTGAACGCCGGAGCGGGTACCGGTCTCGATGGCCTGACTTCGGGTGCGCGAGGTTCGAGCCAGTCCGGGCCAGGTCTGATCGGAACGGGCGCCGCCGCGGCTGGACCAGGTGTACCGACATGCTCCTCCCAGGCCAAGGCCGTGGCCTCAACGGCTTCCGGCGGGGACGACGAGGTGAACACCGGCTCGATTGGGCGCGCCGCGGCTTCCTCTGCGATCATTGCCGGCGCGGGCGGTTGCTCCGCCGATGGCTCTCGCTGTATCGGAGCGATCGCGGCCGCGCCGGCCGCCCGGGTTTTCTCGCCAAGTTCCGCGCCGCGCCGCCGGCTCTCTCGCAGCTCCCGCCGGACGTCCTCGAGCAAGCTCCTGACCAGGCCCATCGTTTCTCGTTGCCGCGCGAGGATTGAGAACTGAAGCACGACCAGAACAATCGGGCCCAGGATGAGCAGTCCGCCGCCCAGGAAGAGGAGAGATTCCAAGCCCATGTCGGTGACCCTCGCGAGAGGAAAGCGACCCGTTTCGTGGCTGGTCCCGACCAGAAAGCTACGCGGAGAAAGCCTGTTTGGTGTCGACAGGAGCCGGGGCGGGGCGATCCACGCCGGGATTCGCCTGACGGAAAATGCGAAGCCCCGCGCCCACGGCCTCGGGGTTGGTGGCCAGTCGCAACGCCTCCGTGCCGCTGATCACTCCGGACTGGTGGAGCTCGATCAGGTGCTGGTCGAGGGACTGCATTCCGCCCTGGCGGCCCTCGATGAGATAATACAGGTCCTTGAGACGATTATCCTGGATCGTCTTGGACGTGACCGGGCCGCCCCGGAGTACCTCGACGGCAGCCCGGAACTTGCCGTCCCGGGTGGAGGCCAGCCGCTGGGCGATCACCCCCTCGAGCGCAGCGGCCAGTCGGGGGATCGCGGCCTCGCCCTCAGCCGGGAGGATCAGCGCGATGAGCCGCACGATCGCCTGGGTGGCGGACAGGCCGGTCATGGTGGCCAGGACCTTGCGGCCCGCCTCGACCGCGCCCAAGGCCATCCGGACCACGTCGGGATCGCGCAGCTCGCCGATGACGATCACGTCGGCATCCTGCTGGAGCGCCAACCCGAGTCCGTTCTCGAACGAGGAGACGTTGAGCCCGACCTCCATCTGGGTGATCATGGCCTTCTTGTTCGCGTGCAGGTATTCGACCGGGGCCTCGATCGTCACGACCTTCTGATTGCAGGCGCCGTTGATCAGGTCGATCATGGCGGCGAGAGTCGTGGTCTTGCCGCTACCGCTCGGGCCGACGATCAGGACGAGGCCCCGGCTCGCGAGCGCGAGCTCGCGGACGCCCCGCGGCAGTTGCAGCTCCTCGAGGCTCCGGATCGTCGACGGGATGACCCGCAGAACCAGGCCCGGCCCGCCGATGTGGCTGAAGGTCACACAGCGGAACCGTCCGGTGGCGACCGAGGCCGAGAAGCTCGTGCCGAGCGCGAGCGACCGATCGATGTCGTCGGCGACCGACTTGGGGGCGATCGACGTGATGAACGCCCTCAGCTCCTCGGCGTTCACTGGCGGGCCCTCAACGTTCCGGATCAGGCCGCCGATCCGCAGTTGTGGGGACGCCTCGGCCTGGAGGTGAATGGCCGACGCTCCCTGATCGACGCCGAATTTGAGTAGCTGCTCGAAGTTCATCGCGGACGTCCTCCCGGCTGACTGGATACTCATCAAGGGCACCAGCATAACATGTCTGGCGTGAATCACAATTCGGCCGCTCCGGACGACGGCCACTAGGAAACGACCGGGCCCGCGCTTATC
Organism: Isosphaerales bacterium; assembly: GCA_044450785.1. Classification (GTDB taxonomy): domain Bacteria; phylum Planctomycetota; class Planctomycetia; order Isosphaerales; family Isosphaeraceae; genus JBIOJM01. Next base: position 30,011 of record JBIOJM010000047.1, on the reverse strand, counting down.
ATGCTGGCTGATCCCTTCGATCGGGTTCCGCAAAGATCTGGATAAGGAGTCTTCCGGCCATGAATCGCAACCGACTCTCCGCGATCGCACTCATCGCCCTGGGCGCGGTCCTGGGCTATGTCGCGGCATCGAGCGACGACCAGTTTCTCCGCCCCGCGACGGCGGCAAATCCACCCGCGAGCCCAGCGGTCGGAGAGAAGCGGGGAGTCTGCTGCTCGGAGGGGGGGAGCGCGACCATCCTGCTGGCCGGGGCAGCAACGTCGGAGACTTCGACGAGTGGCCGCGAGGCGCAAGACGCGGCGTCGGCCAAGAAGCCGAACATCGTCGTCATCATGGGCGACGACATCGGCATCTGGAACATCGGTGCCTATCACCGGGGCATGATGGCCGGCCGGACGCCGAACCTCGACAAGCTGGCCTCCCAGGGGATGCTGTTCACCGACTACTACGCCGAGGCGAGCTGCACGGCCGGCCGGGCCAACTTCATCACCGGTCAGCTCCCCATCCGGACCGGGATGACCACGGTCGGCCAGGCGGGCTCACCCATCGGATTGCCCGCACAGGCCCCGACCACCGCCACGGCGCTCAAGGCCATGGGGTATGCCACGGGCCAGTTCGGCAAGAACCATCTGGGCGACCTCAACGAGTTCCTGCCGACCGTCCACGGCTTCGATGAGTTTTTCGGCTACCTCTATCACCTGGACGCAATGGAGGACCCCGCCCATCCCAACTACCCTCCGGAGCTCAAGGACAAGGTCGGCCCGCGCAACATGGTCCACTCCTGGGCCACCGAAACCGACGATCCCACGGTGCAGCCGCGCTGGGGCAAGGTCGGCAAGCAGAAGATCGAGGACGCGGGAACCCTCTACCCGAAACGCATGGAGACCGTGGATGACGAGATCCTCGACTTGTCGCTCAAGTTCCTCGACAAGGCCAAAACCGACGGCAAGCCGTTCTTCCTCTGGCTGAACCCAACGCGACTGCACATCGTCACCCACCTTTCAGAGAAGTATGTGAAGATGCGCACGCCGGAGAACGGCTGGTCCGTTGCCGAAGCCGGGATGGCACAGCTCGACGACATCGTCGGCTCGGTCATGAAAAAGCTCGAGGACATGGGCGCCGACAACGACACGATCGTCATGTTCACCACGGACAACGGCACGGAGAACTTCACCTGGCCCGACGGCGGGCAGACTCCGTTCGCAGGAGGCAAGGGGACCGTCATGGAGGGGGGCTTCCGCGCACCGGCCATGGTGCGCTGGCCGGGCCACGTGCCGGCCGGTAAGGTCGAGAACGGAATCATCTCCGGACTCGACTGGTTCCCGACCTTCGTCGCCGCCGCCGGTAACCCCCACCTCGTCGAGGAGCTGAAGCATGGCAAGAGTCTCGGCGAGACAACCTACAAGGTGCATCTTGACGGCTTCAACCAGATGGACTTGATCACGGGCAAGGGGCCATCGAAGCGCCACGAGATCTGGTACTTCGCCGAGGGCACGCTCGGGGCGGCGCGAATCGACGACTTCAAGTACCGGTTCGTCGATCAGCCGAATGGCTGGTTCGGCGGCACCGTCAAGCCAGACATCCCGATCCTGGTGAACCTGCGGCTCGATCCGTTCGAGCGCACGGGATTCACCGGGTCCATCGAGTACTTTCAGTGGTTCAAGTACGAGTTCTGGCGCTTCGTCTATGTCCAGCAAGAGGTGGCGAAGCTGGCCCAGACCGCCATCGAGTTCCCGCCGATGCAGAAGGGCGCGAGCTTCAACCTCGAGGCCGTGAAAGAACAGATCAGCAAGGCCGCCCAGATGCACGCGGCGAAGTGAGTTGGAAGGCGGGGAATTGCTCCCGCTCTTCGTTCACCTCACCGATTTCACGCAACGAAAGCCGAGGTGATTGGTGCCGCTGGAGATCTCTCCCTTACCTCGCGATCCGATCATGTAGCGCGTGCAGTACTGGTCAGTGCAGAGGAACGACCCGCCTCGTTGCACGCGCTTGGGCTGCCCGGGCTCAGCGGGGTCGAGGCTGCTGGCGGGCCCCTGGGGATTGACGGAAATGGCCCCCTCGGCTGTGCCCTGCGCATAGGCGTCGTGACGGTACCAATCCGAGCACCACTCCCAGACGTTTCCCGCCATGTCGAACAGGCCATAGGCATTGGGCGGAAACTGGGCGACGCGCGCGATGCCGGCGAAGCCGTCGTCGCCGGTGTCATGGAGCGGGAACCGCCCCTGCCAGGTATTGGCCATCCACTTGCCGCCCGGCCGTAATTCGTCACCCCACGAATACAGAGCGCCCGAGAGTCCTCCCCGGGCCGCGAATTCCCACTCGGCCTCGGTCGGGAGCCGCTTACCGGCCCAGTTAACATAGCGCTCGGCATCTTCATAGGCGATCTGGACGACGGGAAGATCCTCGCGGCCCTCGATGTTGCTCTTGGGTCCCTGGGGATGCCGCCAGTTGGCGCCCTTGACATAGTCCCACCATTGATAGTGATTATCGAGGGGGACCGGATCGGCCGGTGGGGTGAATACCACCGCCCCGGCGACGAGATTCTCAGCCGGCGCGCCGGGAAACTCGGCCGCCGTCGGGGTGCGTTCCGCGACCGTCACGTAGCCGGTCGCCGCGACGAATCGGGCGTATTGCCGGTTCGTGACTTCGACCCGGTCCATCCAGAAGCCGTCCACCCGGACACGATGGACCGGCCGAGCGTCGGCCATCGCATCGGGACCGCCATGCGGCTGGTCGCGCGGGTCCAGGCATCCCATCGAGAATTCGCCGCCCGGAATCCAGACCATCCCCGGCGGGGGAGAGCCGGGGGGCACCGAGTTGCCTGGCACGGTCGAAGCCGGCCGATCGGCCGGCTCCTCCGGGCGCGATGCCGGTGACGATGGCCGCGGCGTCGGCGACAGAGCTTTCCAGGCCCGGACCGAGGCCCAAACAACGCTCGCGCTCACGATCACAAGGCCGACATGCCGGAGCCAGCTACGCGATCCGCCGACGGGGGGCTGAGGTTTCTCGTGAGAGTCTTTTCTCGCCATGGCTCATCGACGTTTGGTTACAGGTAGCGGGGTGGCGGGAGATCCACACTCGAAGTGCCGTATCGTAACAGCGCCGGCATTCCCGTGCACGGCCCTGGCGGCTTGACACAAGTCGCACGCGATCATTTTCAATGAAGCGCCTGGTCGGCCGTGGTCCCCTCGCCCCCAGAGATGGTGGTGAGGGCCTTGTGCTTGCCCGGCCACGCGACCAGCCCTATATTTGGTGGACGGCCGCGGCAAGAGATGCAGTGGCCCCCACCGGAGTGACACAACCTATCATGGCTTGCATATCACGAATTCTCGGTTACCTCCTGGGTTTGATCTTCCTGAACGCCTGCTTCCGGGCGGCTGCGGCGGCGGACGACTTTGCGTTCCATCACGAGAACGTGATGGGGACGTCGCTCGCGCTGTGTGTCCGAGCCGACAGCTCCCAGGCGGCAAAGGACGCGGAGGGTCGGGTGCTCCGCGAGATCGATCGACTCGCCGCGATCTTCAGCGGCTACGACCAGGGGAGTGAGTTTTGCCGCTGGCAGGCCACGTCTCACATCCCGACGAAGGTCTCGCCCGAGCTCTGGGAGGTCCTGCGAACGGCTGATCGCTGGGCCGATCGCAGCGGAGGGGCCTTCGATCCCAGGGTCGAGGCCCTCACGCGGCTCTGGTCGCGGTGCGCCCTACGGGACCGGACGCCGATTGCCCTGGAGCTCGCCTGGACAAAGGCCATCATGAGCCGGCGCGCATGGCGGCTGGACCCAGTCTCCCGCACGGCCGAGCGACTGTCGGACTGCCCCTTGAGCTTGAACGGGATCGCCAAGGGATACATCGTCGGGCGAGCCTGTGAAGCCGCGTTCGAGAAGAGCAGGGGGGTGCGCGGAGTGCTGCTGAACGTGGGCGGCGATCTGCGGGTCCGCGGCGAGATCGCCAGCACGATCGGCATCGCGTCTCCCTGGGCCGACTCGGAGTCGAGCGAGCCATTTGCTTATGTCGAGGTCAAGAACCGGTCGGTCGCCACGAGTGGCGGCTCGCAGCGCGGGCTGAGGATCAATGGCAAGTGGTATTCCCATATTTTTGATCCAAGATCAGGGCTGCCGGTCGAGCGGGTCGTGAGTGCGACGGTCGTCGCGGAGGAGGCTGCCGACGCCGACGCCTTTGCCAAGGTCTGCGGCGTGCTCGCGCCCGAGGAGAGCCTGCGCCTGGCCGGTAGGGTGCAGGGCGTCGAATGCCTGATCCTGATGAACGACGGGCGGGTGGAGCAAAGCGCGGGCTGGCACGCGCTGGAAAAGCCACGACCGGCGGCCGCCGCCGCGGACGACCCTTTGGCGGCTGCCGCCGGCGCGAACGGGGACAAGGAAAGCAAGCCCGACCCGAAGGCCCCCGCACGCGTTCCCTGGAGCAAGGAGCACGAGCTGGTCGTCAATTTCGAGATCCATCGTCCCGAGGCCGAGCAGGGGCGCTATCGGCGCCCGTACGTGGCCGTCTGGGTCGAGGACAAGGATGGGCATCCGGTCCGGACGCTGGTCCTCTGGGTCTCGATGGGAGGATCGGGGCCATTTCAATGGCTGCCCGACCTGAAACGCTGGTACCAAGGCGACCAGGACCGCAAGCTCATCGAGAAGAAGGAGATCTTCTTCACCGTCTCACGGCCGACGCGGCCACCCGGCAAGTACAAGATCATCTGGGACGGCAAGGACAATCACGGAAAACAACTCGATGGCGGCCTGTACACGGTCACGATCGAAGCCGCGCGGGAGCACGGGACTTATCAGAGCATTCGCAAGCAAGTCACTCTCACCGGCAAGCCGTTCAGCGAGGAACTCAAGGGCAATGTCGAGATCAAGTCCGCCTCGATCGAATATCGCCGCAAGGCTCCGGCAAAGTAGTGACCCGAACAGGCCCTCCAGGGCGCCCGCCCATCCGCAGCGGCGCAGGCTCAGCATCCGGTTCGCCAGGTTGATGCGCTGGCTTCATATCTACCTGTCGATGTTCAGCCTGGCGGTCGTTCTCTTCTTCAGCGTGACCGGGATCACCCTCAACCACCCCGATTGGTTCTTCAATGCAGCCGAGGGCCATGCCGAGGCCGAGGGGCAAATCGACCTCAAGTGGCTGCACCTGCGGGCCGCCGCGGCCGGTCCGGACGCCAATCAACAGGCCGCTAGGGCGCAGCAGGTGGCGAAGCTGGAGGTGGTGGAACAGCTCCGGACGACCCACAAGATCCGCGGGGCCCTCGCGGAGTTCCGGGTGGACGAGAACGAATGCCTGGTCTCGTTCAAGGGACCGGGCTACGCGGCCGACGCCTTCATCGACCGCGAGTCGGGCCAGTACCGGCTGACCGAGTCGTACCACGGGTTCATCGCCGTGCTCAACGACCTGCACAAGGGGCGCGACAGCGGGGCGGTCTGGTCGGTGTTGATCGACGTCTCGGCCGTGCTCATGGCGGCGATCTCGCTGACGGGTCTGGTATTGCTGTTCTATCTGAAGCTTCGGCGGATACCCGGTGTCATTGTTGCCTTGGTTGGCACCGCCCTTGTCGTCGCGCTCTTTCGGTTCTGGGTGCCGTGATGAGAGCAGATTCTCCGCAACCCTTTCGGTCAAGTGGACTAACTGTTACACTCGTGGGACCCGGCCAGTGAGTACACTCAGTCCTTCGATGAGACGGGGCCGGATCAAGTCAAGGAGTGACCGAAAGCCGGGTTTTCTGGTGCTGACGGATTCGCATCGGCAGGTCGCCGGGCTACGGAGCCAGTCGCATCACGTCCGAGTTTCAGTCAGAAGGTGCCACCACGTGAACGTCCTTGATTCTCCATTTCGCCGGCTGGGCGTGTGCTTGTTGGTGGCATGGCTGACAGCGGGGCCGGCCGGTCGCGCCCTGGCCCAACCCGCGCTGACGGACGAAGAGAGATTGCAGATCCTGCTGGAGCCCGATGCGATCAGGAAGAAGATCCAGCGAGACAAGAACCGGCCTCCCTTCGAGTTCTTCCGGTCGCAGGTCGCCCCGTTCGACGTGCTGCCGTACGCGAAGGCCAATCACTGGACCACGCTGTCGTTCGAGCTCAGGGCCAACGACGATGACTACAAGGGTTCCTTACAGACCGATCCGGTGATGCTTTTGGGTCTGCCGCAGGAAGTGATCTTCCGGTGTGATGCACGGTTGCTCAAGGAACAGCGCGCCCGGCGCGGACTGCAGATGATGGTGCCTGCGTCGAACGGGCAGGTTCCGAAGGAGTGGTCGGTTGCGCTCCTGCGCCCGGGTGCCTTGCGTCCCGACGCGACCTGGCAAGCGACCCTGTCCACGCTGCCGCCCCACCAGATGCTCGTCCTGGTTCTGAGCAAGGATGCGACGAACAAGTTCGCCGCCTGGGGTCGCATGGCGGCGACCATTCCGTCGGAAGTCGAACGCGACGGTGGGGACGTCGAGAAACTGCGCTATTACCGGCTCGTCCTGCCAATGGATTCGGACAAGCCGGCCCTCTCGTCCCATCCCCTGACGTGGACGACCATCAGTCACGTCATCTGGGATGGTTACGCGCCCGACAGTTTATCCGTGTCGCAACAGGAAGCCATGCTCGACTGGCTGCACTGGGGTGGCCAACTGATCGTCTCCGGCGGCGCGGGACAGCCGTATTCGCTTTACAGCGAACCCAGTTGTTTTCTGGCAAAGTACCTACCAGCCGACGCGGCCGGCGAGACCGTGCCGCTATCCCAGGAGGACCTGCTGCCTCTTTCGAAGTCGTACCCGCCTCCGAGATATCGGCCCAATGCCGAGGATCAGCCCCAACAGTCCCTTCCCAAGACGGTCGAAGGCGCCCGGCAATACGCGCGAAATTATCAAGGCCCGGTTCCGATCCGGCCTGCGCCGAAGCGCCCGGTTCAACTCTCGGTCCTGCGTGCCAGGCCGGGAGCGTCGACCATCTCCCTGGGGGAGGCGAGCACGCATTTGCTGGCGGTGGAGGGCCGGGTCGGCCGAGGACGGATCACGATGCTTGCGCTCAACCCGAATGAGGAGGCGCTCCTCGCCTGGCCGGGCCTCGACACGTTGATCCGCCGCGTGATCCTGCGGCGGCCCGAAGAACCGATCGGGGACTGGAGTGGAGCGGACGGCTACCTCAATCAGCCCGCGCGGGGGCGACTGCTCGCGCCGGATCTGAGCTGGTACCGAATCGCGAGCCGGGATACGGGCTCGGACACGGGCTTGCCGACAGCACTCAAATCCAGCGCCGAGACGGGACGTGTCTCCCAGAACGAACGCGGGAACAATCAGGAAGCCGAAGAGGCCTATCTGAACCAGTTGCAGGGTGTTGCCGATTGGCGCGACAGCGCGAGACTGCCGCGGCTCAGCCGCGACCTGCTGGAGCAGGCTTCCGGCATCACAATCCCCAGCTCGCAGTTTGTCTTGAAGGTGATCCTGGCCTACTTGCTCGCGGTCGTGCCTCTTAACTGGCTGATCTGTCGTTTCGTGCTCAATCGCCGGGAATGGGCGTGGGTGGTCGTTCCCGTGGTCGCCTTGTGCTTCGCGGCCGGCGTTGAGCGACTCGCCGCGCGCGACATCGGTTACGACACCGCCTCCGACGAGATCGATCTGCTGGAGATCCAGGGGGATTATCCTCGGGCTCACCTGACGAGGCTGGCCTCCTTGTACACGACCGGGGGATCTCGGTTCGCGATCTCCTACCCGAAACACCCGACGGCGCTGGCCCTACCCCTGGACAACGGCCGATCGATCCGGGGCGAGGAGATCTCGACCGCGACGTTCCAATCGTCTCCCGTGCCGGCCCTCACGGATTTCCTGGTTCAGCCCCGGAGCTTGTCGATGTTCCGGGCGGAGCAGATGCTCACGCTGATGGGAGCGATCCGGCTGGAAGGGGAGGGGAGTGATCGCCGGCTGGTGAACGAGAGCGAGTTCGATCTGCGGGACGCGATCCTGATCGATTCCGGGGGGACGGTCGAGACCGACGAGCGCTGGCTGGGCGCGATCAAGGCCGGGGCCTCCGTCACGGTCGGGGGGACGGCGGGCCAGGCACCGCCGGCCCGGGTGGATTTCGGCCCGGGCCCCGACCCGAATCCGTTTCTGGAGGCGCTGCGCGCGAGCTGGGAGCCACGGCCGGAAAACCAGGGGGAGCTGCGCTTGGTCGCCTGGGTCGCTGCTCCGATCGGCGGCCAGGTCATCGTGCCGGCGATCGACCGCCGCAGGGGATTCACCGCCGTCCTGGTTCATCTGCGCAGCGGCAGTCCACCGAGTCCCGACGGCCGGCGTTACAACCTCTTGGCCCGGGGCAGCCCGGCCGTCGACTCTCGCCTTGACAAAGAGATCGAGGCGGCACGGGCCGCGTCCCAGGATCCCGCTGGCCAGCGCCCGGCCCGGACTCGAAGAACGCGGCAGCCTGGCCGCCCCTTGCTCAAATGATGAATGACGGGCAGGAACAACCGATCCAGACGGAGAACGGCGATCCATGATCGAGGTGAGCAACTTCACCAAACGCTACGGTGATTTCGTCGCCGTCGACAACCTGAGCTTCGCCATCGGCAAGGGCGAGATTTTTGGTTTCATCGGTCCCAACGGCGCGGGCAAGAGCACGACGATCCGATTCCTCGCGACGTTACTCCGCCCCACGGCCGGCGAGGGGCGCGTGGCGGGGTTCTCGGTCACTTCGGAACCGATGGCAGTCCGGCGGGTGATCGGCTTCATGCCCGACGATTTCGGAGTCTACGACGGCATGAAGGTCTGGGAGTTCCTCGACTTTTTCGCCGTCGCCTATGAGATTCCCCGGTCGTACCGCAAGAAGATCATCGGCGAAGTACTGGAACTGCTCGATCTGACTCAAAAGCGGGACGACTACGTCAACGGACTGTCGAAGGGGATGAAGCAGCGGCTGTGTCTGGCCAAGACGTTGGTCCACGATCCACCGGTGCTCATCCTGGACGAACCCGCGTCGGGCCTGGACCCGAGGGCGCGGCTCGAGATGAAGGCATTGCTCACCGAGCTCAAGCAGATGGGCAAGACCATCCTGATATCCAGCCACATCCTCTCGGAGCTTGCCGACTTTTGCACCTCGATCGGCATCATCGAGCGGGGCAAGCTGCTGGCGGCCGGCAGCATCCAGCAGATCCAGCAGCGGATCCGGTCGCACCGGGTATTGAAGGTGCGGATCCTGGATGATACCACGGAACGGGCCGTGGAGCTCTTGCGAAGCGATTCGTCGATCCTCACGGTCGAAACCTACGATCACACGGTCACCGCCGAATTCGAAGGGCAGGACCAGGACATGGCCCGGCTGCTCGACCGGCTCATCCAGGGCGGAATCGCGGTTCAGTCGTTCGCCGAGGAGCCGCTCTCCCTGGAGGAAGTCTTCATGATGATCACCAAGGGGATCGTCAGCTAGAGGCCCCTACGCATGCTGCTGCGCGACAATCCGGTATTGATCCGCGAGCTGCTGGTGACGCTGCGATCGCCCCGCTCGTTCGTGCTGCAGTTGCTTTACGTCTGCGTGCTGGGCGCGCTCGTCTATTTCTACTGGCCGGCGGGCGAGGAAGGCTCGCGGCAAGTCAGCCCGGGCGTCGCGCGGGCGCTCTTCGACATCTTCTTCCTCGGGCAGTTCTTCCTGGTGACGCTCATGGCGCCGACCTTCGCCGCGGGGAGCATCACGGGTGAAAAGGAACGGAAGACCTATGAGATCCTGCTGGCCAGCCCGCTGCGGCCCTCGACGATCCTGGTCGGCAAGCTCTTGAGCTCGCTCAGCTATCTGGTCATCCTGATCATTTCGAGTCTTCCCTTGATGATCCTCTGCTACCTGCTGGGCGGTTTGCTCCTCTCGGAGATCGCGCGCAGCTACCTGGTCCTGATCCTGGCGGCCGGGACGTTCGGCCTGCTGTCCATCGCCTGTTCGAGCTACTTTCGACGGACCAGCTCGTCTTTGGTCGTCAGCTACCTGGTGATCCTGCCACTGGCCCTGATGTGCGTTGTGCTCACGCGCACCGACAATGTGACGGCACGCGATTTCGTCTCGATCGCGATCCTGCCGCCATGGTGTCTGGCTGCCTGGACGGTCCTCGGAATCTTGATCAACCGGCGCCTCCTTCATCCGCCGGACGTGGGCAGCGAGGGCAAGGAAGTCGTCGACGAGGAAGAAGAAATGAAGTATGCGATCGGGGTCGTGATCGATCGCGATTTGTTCCCGGACAAGCTGTTTGCGCCGGCGAAGCGCACTGACCTGATGCCCGACGGCACGAACCCCGTTCTCGATAAGGAGCTGCGGAGCGAGATTTTCAGCCAGGGAACGCTGATGCTCCGGGTGGTGATCCAGGTCAGCATGGTGCTGTCGATACCCCTGATGGCGGTGTTGCTTTTCCTCCGGTCCGACCAGGCGGCCTATTACGTTGCCTATGTGCTGACGTTCAATCTCCTGGTGGGGCCGGTGTTTTCCGCGGGGAGCATCACCCAGGAGCGGGAACGGCAGACCATGAGCCTGCTGCTCACGACCCTGCTGCGGCCGGGCACGATCGTGATCGCCAAGCTGGTGGCGGCGCTTCGGGTCTCGACGGTGCTGACGTTCCTGCTGACCGAGCAGCTCCTCCTGGCCTATATCCTGCTGCCCGAGCTGCGTGATCGCTTCTGGACCCTGCTGGTGTTCTTGTTGATCATCGCGACGACCTGCCTGGCGACGTCGACGATCGGCCTCATGTGCTCGGCATTGGTCCGGCGAACCTCGACGGCGATGGTTCTGACTTACCTCACGCTGCTCGTCCTCTTCGTGGTGCCGGTGGGTCTGCAACGGTATTTCGAGGGGATTTCCTCGGTGACGACCGAACAGTTGGCGGCCCTCACCATCACGAGTCCGTTCTCGGCGGCCCTGGGCGTTCCGATGCACTCGACCCGGAGTGAGACCTGGACGAACCAGCCGCTCGTCGTCCCCGATGCCGTCCTGATTCCGATCGTCGGACGTCTGGCGCTGCCGGTCTGGGCGATTTTCTTGTGTATCTACCCGCCCTTGTGCCTGGTCTTCCTGGGCATTACGTACCTGGCGTTCCGCTGGCGATGGTGGCACGCCGGCGGGCTCGGCTAGTGGTTCGTCAATCTCCGATTGACGGGTAAACATGACCGACGCGACAAAGGCGACGACGAATCTCCAAGGAAGAGCAAGATTAGGAGGAAGATTACGAGTAGGAAGAGGATGAAGAGCACGATCAAGATTAAGAGTAGGATCTCATGCGAACGCTTTTCCTACTCTTGCTCTTGCTCTTTCTCTTAGTCCTCTTCGAAATCTTACTCTTCATCTTACTCTTTCTCTTATGTGCGAGCGTTCGTCAACCCGTCAATCGAAGATCGACAGGCCAATAACCCCGTCGTGCCGGTCTTCGAGTGCACGGAAAACCCGAAGGGCGGGCGTAGGGGTCAGTGGTCAGCAGGCATCAGGAGGGAAGAGATGGGCCCGGCGGGGCGTTCGAGTCTCGCGACCTACTGGACCCGCCGGGCTTGGGCTTCATTCGGCCGGGCAACCGATGTCCCCGACACGGGACGACGACCTGGACTTGGCACCGGCACGATCCGAGGGAGGATTACCGCCCTCGGATTCAGGCGAGGCGGGACGCTGATCCCGCCGTCAAGTGCTCGCAGGGCGGAAACCGTTGTTCGTGTTACGGTTCGACGGGGCGTTCCTGTTACGGTTCGCCGAGCGGACGTTCGCCGGTTGATTGTTGAACGTCCCGCCCCGAAGGAGACGAGGGTTTGGTCGTCGCCCGCTGGAAGGTCAGATGAGGAAGTCATCAACGTATCGGACGTAGCTCAGCCCGAGGCCGTCGGTCACGAAGTGGTCCAAGGGGTCGAGGTAGACGTTTGCGAAAAACTGGCTGGTCTGGTTGCCTAGCGGCATGCCGCGGCGGCGCTCGGTGGGGGTGAACAAGTCGTCGCCGGGGAACCACATCAGAATCGGATCCTGGGGGTTGCTGTGGTCGATGATCCGGTCCACCAGCCAGAGGACATGCGGGTCCTTGACCTTGCGGGCGACCTGGCCCTTGAGGATGGCGTGGTCGATCGACGGGAAGAACTTGCGGACATCGGCCTTCAGGACATAGCGGTGGCGGCGGGCGAACGCCTGGCAGCGGTCGACGGCGGCGTGAGTGCCCTTGCCTTTGCGGCAGGCGAAGCTGTCGAAGACGAACGACCGCTCGAAGATCGGCTCCAGGACGCCGGTCAGGGCGTGGTGGACCACCCGGTCCCTGAACGGGGCGGCGCTGATCTGCCGCTTCTTTCCCTCGTAGATCGTAAACGTGCGGTAGGGACCAGGGCGGTAGGTCTTTGCCGCCAGCTCGTCGTGCAGCCGGAGCAACTGGCGTTCGAGATCGAAGACGAAGCGAGCGACACCCGGCTTGAATCGCTTGCCCCGTGCGGCAGCGTGGGCCGCGTGCAGCAGGTTCTCGAACGAGATCATCCCGTCCCACAGGTTTCCGTATCGCTTCATGTCCCGCTTGCCTCGGGACGGCTGCGGAGCCACCCTCCCACCAGCCGCCCGATCTCGTCGATCGATTTGGCGGCGAAGCCGTAGCTCTCGACCTTCAGGCATTGCAGGTCCTTGGCCAGCCGCATCTGAAATCGCAGGACTTCCAGGGCCAGGTTAGCATCTTCGAGCAGTCGTTGCCGGTTCTTCGTGTACTTGGCCGCGATCAGCGTTTCGAGCAGCCCGTAGAGGTTCCGCTCGATCCGCTCGCCGAGCACGAAGCGGTGGTTGCGGGGGAATCGGCTCGTGTGGTTGCAGGACCAGAGGATCAAGTCGTACGTCTTGGTGATCACAATCAATTCCTGGTCTTTTTTCATTGACTTTATCAAGTGAGATGCTATAATCCTATGGTACGACTCGAACAACCACTTGTAAATCAATAACTCCATACTCAACCGTGCACCACACAACAACATATTCCTGGAATCCGGCTATGTCGGAATGCCAATCTGGAAGCTACAACCGGTTTTTCGGGTCCGACCCGGCTACGCCGGGTAGACCGTCATTCATTACTATCATAGCATGTTCATATAATAATGGCGCAGTGGTAAAGGAGTAAAGCGGATCAGGGATAAGTCCTCGCAGGGCGGAAACCGTCGTCCGAGATACGGTTCGACGGGGCGTCCCTGAAACGGTACGCCGAGCGGACGTACGCCGGCTGACTGTCGAACGTCCCGCCCCGAAGGAGACGAGGGTTCTTTTCATTTATAGATTCAAGAAGGTTTATATGATCTATAATTGAGCCTTCCTTTCCCGGTTGGTAGCGGCCGTAGGGATCTTGACACCATTCAAACACGTTCCCCAACGTGTCGAACAATCCCAGATCGTTGGGCAGCAAGCTTCCCCCCGGCCAGGCATGGTCTTTGCTGTTGGCTTGATGCCGAGCATAAACATCGAGCAGGTCGGGCGAGAGACCATGATACCGGCTGGTCATCGTACCCGCCCGGCAGGCACATTCCCATTCCGCCTCGGTGGGCAGGCGATAGCCGGTGCGCGCCAGCACGTTGGCCGGGATCGTCATCCCCGCGCTGTAAGCCTCGGCCGCGTTGCGGAGGTAGCACCACTGGTCCTTGGGCAAACCCTCCTGCTCGCTCAGCCAGTTGCAGTAGGCGGCGGCGCCAAACCAATTCACGTAAATCATGGGGCCGTCCGGCTCGGGACTGTAATTATCCAGATAGCTCCGATCGAGACCGAATTGGGGGTCCTCCCGCACGAACCGTTGATACTGCTCGACGCTCACCTCCTTGTCCGCGATGGCGAAGCGCCGAGGAATGACCCGGCGGTGCGAGATTTCGTCCCGATCACGATCGGGCTCACTCGCCGGCGAGCCCATGCGAAACTCGACGGGGCCCTCGACGATGACGAACGTCTGACCCTGGCCGTTGACGTACCAGCGGCGGCCATCCGGCTCCTTGACCTTCGTCAGCTCGGCCTGAGTTGCCTTGAGCTTCTCCTGCTGCTGCCAGCGCCGCAGGGTCCACTCGGCCGCCCCGTGGATGCCCGCGTCGGGATCGTTGCGGTAGAGGTCATGTAGCTTGTCGACCAATGGATCTCGCTCGCCGGGGGATAGTCGGTCGGTCCCGAATGTTCCGAGGGCCTGGATCAGCGCCCGCCTTATCGAAGTCTCGGGGTCGAAGAGGATTCCCTCCATCGCGTTGGCCTGTGTTGGGCGCGGGTCTCCAGACCCCGCCCTCCCCGGGATCGAAGGTCTCCCCGAATCGGCGGCTACCCCGGATGCAGGAGACCTGCGGTCTCGGCAACGGCGGGGTCGGGAGACCCGCGCCGAACAGCGCCGGCGACGGCGGGGTCGGGAGACCCGCGCCGAACAGCGCCGGCAACGGCGGGGTCAGGAGACCCGCGCCGAGCTGCGGACTGGTCGGGGTCAGGAGACCCGCGCCGAGCAGGGGAGTCGTCCTGCTGGCGGAGCTGCTCGGCGGACAGTCCCGATTCGATGCGCCAGTTCCGTCCGTCTCGGGCCCAGACCGCCGCCACTTTCACGGTCTGTCCATCGGCATAGGGGCGGAAGCGAACAGGGCGGTAGCCCGACTTCCTGAGCGTCTCGACGGTCGTGAGGAACTCATTCAGGGGCATCGTCTGGCAAAAGGCGAAACGGTCATCCAGCAGTCCCTGGGCCGATTCGATCCGGCTCTTCCATGTCGGATCGGGCTTCGTCCACGATGCATCGAGCGGCGGGTCGTTCCACTGGTAGGTCGTCTGCTTCTTCATCATCCGGCGCTGCGACCCGGTCCAGTCCCGCCTCCTGGTCAGCAGCCGGATATTCGCCCATTCCAGTGGAGACGGCAAGTGCCGGTTCTCAGGCCTGTCGTTCCAAAGCGAGGAGCGTTCCGCAAGGCGCAGCTCCGCCCGTCCTTTTCGAGTCTCTCTGCTTTCGAGTTAGCCAGTCTCGCAGGGAGTGGACCAGATAGTCGTGGGTTAACTGGTAATATCGCCCGCTCGGCTTGGTCGGCTGACCGTCACTGGAGGAACCCTCTGCGTCGGTGGGCGTGATCAGGCGAAGCTCGGGGTCGAGGATGTGGATCAGGTCTTCGAAGTCCCCGGGACGGCTGGCGTAACCAGATGCTTCCAGTAAATCCTGGCGTGATCTCATCTGCCCCTTGATGTCGGTGCCGCTCTCGGGCAGAAGGCTCTTGAGGACCGCCTGTGCGGGCTTCGGTCTCGTCCGGTGTCGCCTCGATGTAAACCGGGTAAACATGCTTGCCCAGCCGGGGGAGAAGTCCCGCCTTGACCAGCGACGACTTGCCGCAACCCGAGGGACCGTAGATCAGCCCCACCTTGAACGTCATGTCAGGATCGATCTGCTCAATCTTTCTCCTCCAGAATTGGAGGCTTTCAGGCAGTCCATCCCGGTCCCGAGGTCCCGGGCGCAGCTCAAGGAAAAAGTCGGCGTCATGCGCGTCGAAGGACCGCAACCCCCTCGGCACGATCTTGATCGGTCTTTGATCAGAGTCGGACTGTCGGGAAGTGGCCGGGGGTGCAACGGCTTCCAGGGTTGATCCGGGTGGGGTCCTTAGTGGAACCGCATGGGCGACAGGCGAGGCCGTGCCTCTGTTGGTTTGAAGGAACAGCCGAAGATCTTCCGCAAGGTCCTTGGCGGTGCTGTATCGTTCCGACGCGCGCTTCGAGAGCGCTTTGGAACAGATCCGCTCCAGCTCCTTGGGGATGGTGTCGTGGATCTGGCGGGTTGGGCGAGGCTCGAAACTGATGATCTGCTCCATGATCTCCTGATGCGAGTCACCTCGAAACGGTCGCCTTCCGGTCAGCAACTCGTAAAACACCACGCCCAAATTGAAGATGTCCGATTGTCGCACCGTGACCATCGAATTCAAAGCTCACGTCCGTCCGAAACAGAGGAGCGTGATGTCCTCGCAATGGAAACCGGATGAACCCCAAACCCCTGCAACCCCAACTTTTCATCAGCCGAGCGAGCACATCGTCCGTCGAACGCGTCAGGAGCGGTTGGGGACGGGGCTCCGGACCCCGTGCCGCGGTCGCGATCAGGGTCTGGCTTGTTGAGCGCTTCGAGAATCCCGACGCGCTGCCATCTCGTTGACCCGGCCTCCCGGCGCCGATAGCCTGAATGAGAGAACACAAACTGGGGAGGGCTTACCTCTTACGGACGGAATTGACGTCGAACGGGGAAAAACCAGAGGTACCCATGGCCGATCTGAAGAAGCTCTACGACGCAGTCCTCAATGGCGACGCCAAGACGGCCGTCGCGATCACCAGGGAAGCCATCGCGGAAAATGTCGATCCCGTTCAGTTGATCTCGGGCACGATGGTGCCGGCGATGGACGAAGTAGGAAAACGGTACGAGGAGGAAGAGTATTTCGTGCCGGAGCTGCTCCTCTCGGCGCGGGCCATGAAGGGAGCGCTCGAGCTGCTCCGCCCGCTCCTGGCCGAGCGCGGGGCCAAACCCGCGGGGACCGTCGCCATCGGCACGGTGAAGGGAGACCTGCACGACATCGGCAAGAACCTGGTGGCCTCCCTGCTCGAGGGGGGCGGCTTCGAGGTCATCGACCTGGGGGCGGACGTGCCGCCCGAGAAGTTCATCGAGGCCATCCGCGATAAGGGGGCGCAAATCGTCTGCCTCTCGGCGCTACTCACGGTCACGATGCCCTCGATGAAGTCGACCATCGAGGCCCTCAAGCAGGCCGGCCTGCGCGACCAGGTCAAGGTTTTGATCGGCGGCGCGCCGGTGACCCAGCAATACGCCGATGACATCGGCGCCGACGGCTACGGGGAGAGCGCGAGCAATGCCGTGGCCCTGGCGCGGCGGATGTGCGGCGTGAAATAGAAGGGCCGGACGCTCGAGGAAATCGAAAAGTTCTGGAAAGAGAGGGAATCTTGAGCCGGCTGTCGTCACTCCTTGGTACGGGACTGATCATCACCGACGGGGCCTGGGGCACCGAGTTCCAGAAGCTCGGGCTGGCGCTGGGGCAGCCGTCGGATCTCTGGAACCTGACGCGACCGGAGGCCGTCCTTGCAGTGGCCCGGTCCTATGTCGAGGCCGGCAGCCGGGTCATCCTGACCAACACCTTCCGCAGCAACCCGGTCGCGCTGGCGGGACACGGTGAGGTTGAGAAAGCGGTCGAGCTCAATCGCCGCGGTGCGGAGCTTTCAAGGAGGGCGGCCGGTGGGGATGCCTGCGTCTTCGCGTCATTGGGCCCGACCGGAAAGGTCCTGGCTGCCGGTGAAATCGATGTCCAGACGGTGACGGACGCGTTCCGGATCCAGGCGGAGGCGCTGGCCGCCGCAGGGGCTGACGCCTTGCTCTTCGAGACGTTCAGCGATGTCGAGGAGGCACGCCTGGCCGTGCGAGCGGCGAGACCGGCTGGCCTGCCGATCATCGTCTCGTTCGCGTTCGACAGCGGCAAGAGCAAGGACCGGACGATGATGGGGGTGAACCCGGAAACGGCTGCCCGCGCCATGGCCGAAGAGGGCGTCGACGCCGTCGGGGCCAATTGTGGCGCAGGGCCCGAGCTCTTTCCCTCGATCTGTCGTCGCCTCAAGGAGGCATCGGGCCTGCCCGTGTGGATCAAGCCCAACGCGGGGATGCCGACGATCGAGGCCGGCCAGGCCGTCTACACCATGAAGCCCGACGCGTTCGCCAGCCATCTTCCCGCACTCGTCGAGGCCGGGGCGTCGTTCGTCGGCGGCTGTTGCGGTACGAGTCCCGCGTTCGTCCGAGCACTGGTGAGGGCCGCAGGGTCATGCACATCCTCCTGATCGGCTGCGAGGTCATGATCCGCGAGCTCTGCGACGCCGTCACCCGCTCGCCCCACGTGGTGGACGCCCGGTTCCTTTCCAAGGGCCTGCACGACCTGGGCGCCCGGGCAATGCGCCAGGGCCTGCAGGCCGCAATCGATGAGGTCGAGGCGCGCGCCCAGAAGTACGACGCCATCGCCCTGGGATACGGACTCTGCGGCAATGGCCTGGCCGGCGTGGAGGCTCGCTCCATTCCCCTCGTTCTTCCCCGGGCGCACGACTGCATCACTCTCCTCATGGGGAGCCGCACAGGGTTCGAGACGTACTTCCAGGACCATCCGGGCGTGTACTACCGATCGACCGGCTGGGTCGAACGCGGAGCCGACCTTCTTCCCCTGGCGCGCACCCAGACGGGCACGGGCTACACGCTGGATGCCCTGATCGACCGGTACGGTGAGGACAACGGGAAGTTCCTCCATGAGGAGCTGACCCGCTACCACCGGACTTACCAGCAACTGACGTTCATCGAGACGGGCATCGAGCCCGACGACCGGTTCGAGAACGAAGCCCGCGCCGAGGCGGCCGACAAGGGGTGGAAATTCGAGAAGGTCCGTGGAGATCTTGGGCTTTTCCGCGGACTGCTGTCCGGCGATTGGGACGACGCGAGCTTCCTGGTGGTTCCCCCAGGGCACCGGATCGTCGCTCGTCCCGAACAGGGCATCATCGCAGCCGAGAGGGTCACGTCATGAATGGCAAGGAGCGCGTGCTGGCGATGCTCGACGGCGAGCCTGTCGATCACCTGCCCCTGATGCCGATCACCATGATGTTCGCCGCCGACTTGGCCGGTGTCCCCTACCGAAACTACGCCGCGGACCACCGCGTGCTTGCCGAGGTGCAGACGCGCGTGGCCGAGACGTTCGGTTTCGACTACGTGACGGCGATCTCGGACCCGGCCCGCGAGGTCTCCGACCTGGGCGGCGCCGTGGAATGGTTCGATAACCAGCCGCCGGCGATCATCGAGAGCCGGGCGCTCCTGGAGGACCAGTCACGGCTCAAGACACTCAAGTTACCCGACATGTCGGCCCCAGGACGGATGCGCGACCGGATCGAGGCCGTCGCGCTCCTGAAACAGAGGACGGGCGCGTCCCTGATCGTCGAGGGTTGGGTCGAGGGCCCCTGCGCCATGGCGGCCGATCTCCGGGGCGTGAACACCTTGATGCTTGATTTCCATGACGACCCGGAGTTCGTCAACGAGCTGTTCGCGTTCGTGGTGGCGATGGAGATCGCGTTCGCCCGAGCGCAGGTCGATGCGGGAGCCGATCTGATCGGCGTCGGCGACGCGGCGGCCTCGCTGATCGGACCGAGGCTGTACGAGCGCTTCGTTCTTCCCTACGAGAAGACGCTGGTCGCGGCGATCAAGGCCGTGGGAGCAAGGGTGCGGCTGCACATCTGCGGGAACACGCGGAAAATCCTGCGGGGGATGGGATCCCTGGGCTGTGACATCGTGGACCTGGACTTCCTTAGCCCCATGGCCGAAGGCCGCGACGCGATGGGGCCCGGCCAGGTGCTCCTGGGCAACATCGACCCGGTGCGGGCCCTCCGTGACGGGACCCCGCAGAGCATCACCCGGATGCTCGCCGAATGCTATGAGGCCGCCGGTCCCCGGTACATCGTCGCGGCCGGCTGCGAGGTGCCGCGGGGAACTCCCACGGAGAACATGAGGGCCCTGACTGACTTCGCCAGGAGCCACCAGCCGTGACCGGCGCGCGGCCGGATCCCCTCCGACTCGAGCCGACTGCGGAGCGATCTCTGCGGGACCTGCTCTTCGAGCGGGGGGTCGAGTTCCCCTGCACCGGGGTTTCACAGTGCGGCGGTTGCAAGGTCCGGGTAATCGCCGGCGAGGTCCCGATCACCGACGAGATGCGCGCTGTGCTCGCGCCCGAAGAGCTCAGCGCCGGCTGGCGGCTGGGATGCATGGCCGAGTCGAGTGAGCCGGTGACACTCGACATCGCCCAGTGGTCGATTGCCGTGCTCGACGATCGTGCGGATGTGCCGTTCGAGCCCGCGGACGGGCTCGGCGCCGTGGTCGATATCGGCACCACCACGCTGGTCGCCCAGCTCGTCGATCGGCGGACGGGCACGGTCTTGAAGGTCGAGACGGCGCTCAATCCCCAGGCCCGCTTCGGCGCGGACCTGATGAGCCGGATCCGTCACGACCTGGCCGAGCCGGGAATCCTGACGGTCATCATCCGCGAGGCGGTGGGCGCGATGCTCGCTCGTCTGACCGACGGCAGTCCAGTGGAGGAAATCGTGCTGGTCGGCAACACGGCCATGCACCACTTCTTCAGCGGCCTTGGCGTCCTTCCGCTGGCCTCGGTTCCCTTTCGCTCACCGGCCATCGGTGCCCAGCGCTTTGAAGCGGAGGAGCTCGGCTGGTCTCTGGAGCTGCGTCAGCCGGCCTGCTTCCTACCCTGCGTCGGCGGTTTCGTGGGCAGCGACCTGCTGGCCGGGCTGGTGGCAACAGGGCTGGTCGAAGCAGCGCAGCCCGGCGCACTCCTGGACCTCGGGACCAACGGCGAGATTGCTGTCGGCAATCGAGACCGGATTCGCTGCGCCTCGACGGCGGCCGGGCCTGCGTTCGAAGGCGGGCGAATCGGCATGGGCATGCGTGCCGGCGGCGGGGCGATCGACCGGGTGTCGATTCGCGGCGGGGTGCTCGACTGCTCGGTGATCGGCGGCGGTCTGCCGCGCGGGCTCTGCGGCAGCGGCCTGGTGGATGCCGCGGCCGCGGCCCTCGATCTGGCCTGGGTCGAGCCCAGCGGGCGGATGACCCAGGGCCGCAAGTCGATCGCGCTGGCCGGCACCGTGGCGCTCTCCCAGGCCGACATCCGCGAGCTGCAACTGGCCAAGGGAGCCGTGGCGGCCGGCTTCGACCTGCTCCTGGATGGTCGGCAACTCACGCCCGCTCGCGTGTTTCTGGCCGGGGCCTTCGGCAACTACGTGCGCGGCGAGAGTGCCCGCCGGATCGGTCTTCTCCCCGCCTGGGTCGATCACCCCACCTCCGCCGGCAACACCGCCCTCCGCGGCGCCCGCATGCTCCTCCTCGCCGTCTCCCGCCGCGAAAAGATCATCGAAACCGCCCTGGCTTGCACCGAGCACGTCGAGCTGGCGGCGAACCCAAGATTTCAGGACGCATTCGTCGACTGCATGCGGTTTCCGCACAACCCCGTTTCCGCCCTGTCCCCGTTTCCGCCCCAATCTTAAATCCGGTCATCCCTTAACTCGACGACCGGTTCGCCGTCATCAGGGCGGTCCATGCATGAGATAAAGCGACATGGTAGAATGAAATCCGAACCGGGAACTGATTTTGCTGCTCCGTGTCTGGACACCTACGAATCCTGGACCGCCGCCGCATGCCGGACCAAACGTTTCCCATCGGCCGCCGCATCGAGCTACCTGGCCATTTTGCCCAGCCGGTCGTCTTGGAATCCGTTCGCACTTTGGGGGAAGGCTTCGAGTGCCGGGTCCGTCTGGCCGACGGTACGCCGGATGAAGCCATCCTCTCCCGCGACGAGGCCGCCGCGGTCTTCGGCCGCCAGGCCGAACTCCCCGACTCCGTCAAGCCGGTCGATGCCGAGGGTCTGCGCCTGAACGTCGAATCGTCACGCATCCGGCTCGCCTATTCGCACGACCGGCACTTTGCCGTGAGCCTCTCGGGCATCCGCACGTTGCCGCACCAGATCGAGGCCGTCTACCTGCGGATGCTGCCCCAGCCTCGGCTCCGTTTCCTGCTCGCCGACGATCCGGGTGCGGGCAAGACGATCATGGCCGGCCTGCTCATCAAGGCGCATAAGTGCAGCGCCTACACCAAGAGCAGCTCAGGGCGGAGTGACGAGGCCGAGAAGACCAAGCGCTACCAGCTTGCGGAACGATTGGCTGCCGACGCCGACCACGTCCTTCTCCTCACGGCGACCCCACACCACGGCGACGACGACCGATTCGCCCATTTTGTCCGGCTCATCCTACATCAACCAGTTCCTCCCGCAGGCGAGCGGGCGTAGGCAAGCGAGCGTGGCCCTCGCCCGGACGGTCTTCCAGCGACGGTTGGCCAGCTCGACGATGGCCATCTTCGAATCCATCCGGCGCCGCTTCGAACGGCAGCAGAAACTCCTGACCGAGTTGGAGGAGTTGTCACCCGCCCAGAGGGCACGCCGATTCGCCCAGTTGCAGGGACGTGTCGCCGACGTTGAGCAGGACGAGGACGACCTGGACGACGCCGAGCGAGACGAGCTCGTGGACCAGTTCACCGCGGCGGCGGGGCTGGACCAGCTCCGTACGGAGGTCGCGGCCTTGCAAGACCTGCTGGCGCATGCCCGGCGTGTGCGTGACCACGCGACGGACTCGAAGCTCGCCGCGCTCAAGGCCTGTCTTGAGCGGGCCGAATTCAAGGAACTGATCGACGGCCGGGGCAAGCTGCTCATCTTCACCGAGCACCAGGACCAGCACCTCGACGCCGTCCTGATCGGCCCCGGCCATCCGCTCTATGCGGCCATGGATGAACGGCTGGGAGAGCAACTGGCAGGTCTCGCCGGCGGCATCGGCGTGTACGTCGACGTGGAGACCGAACTCTCATACCGGCTGCATTTCTTCGAGGTGAGCATCCGGGGTCAGAACAGCAAGGCTGAGCACCAGACACTGCACGGCGAGCTGGTAGCGGTCCGAGAGGAGCTCTCCGGGCCGACGACTGGGACTGGGCGGTTCTCCATCGTGCCGGCCGACAGCCTGCTGGACCTGCCCCCGCACACGGAGCCTCCACAGTCGCTGGCCGTTTTCGACCCGACCCCCGCCACCGACTTCATCAAGATCACCTTCCAGATGGAGCTGCGCGGCCGTTGCCAGGAGGAACGCCGCCGCTTCGTGGACATCTGCCGCGATTACCTGACCCGTTCGTTCGACGCCCGGGTCCGGGCCGCCCAGGACCGGGTGATGGCTTTGCGGATGCGCGAGGCCTCGCAACCCGAAGTCGCCATCGCCCGGCAACGGGCCGAGAATGAGGTAACGGACCTCGCGCGGACCCGCCGGGAGCGGCTGGCCGGCCTCGACCGGCTCATTCTGGTCAAGCACGGACCCGTTCGCCATGTCGGGTCCGCACTCGTGCTGCCTGCCGGGGCGGGTGCCGTCTTCGGCGGCGCGCCGGAAGACCTCGACCCGAACATCCGTCGCCGCTCGGAACTGGCCGCGGAAGACCTGGCCGTCGCGTTTGAGCAAGCCCGGGGCTGGGAGTGCGAGCGCGTCGGCCACCAAAAGATCGGCTTCGACGTTCGCAGCCTGGGGCCGGCCGACCCCCAGACCGGCTACCGCGACCCGGTTGAGGGCATCAGGCGGATCGAAGTCAAGGGGCGCACCAAGGGCCATCCCATCCGGCTGACGACGAACGAGTGGTACAAGGCGTCTCAGCTCCGCGACAGCTACTGGCTCTACGTCGTTTGGGACCCGCTCGGGAACCCGGACCCGCTGCCCCTCATCATTCGCAACCCCGTGAAACACCTCGACCATGCCAAGCGTGAAGTGATCGCGGCCCGGCATTATGACATCCCGGCCCAAGCCGTCGAGGCCGCCGCCAAAGCCGCGCGGGGACCGGAATGAGCAAGCACGTCCACGAAATCCGCGACCCGATTCACGTCTTCGTCCGCCTGGACTCGGACGAGCGATTGGTTCTCGACTCGCGACCCGAGTATCCTCCCCGAAGTTACTGAGCTTCATCGCGGGTGTCGCGTATGGCGGGTTCGATCACTTTCGCCTGATCGATACTTTTCGTATCCTATCCTCCGGCCAGGAAGATTCGGCGGAGCCGACTCTGGGCGTCGAGGAGGGCGGCCTGCACTCTGCGGAGGCCTTGCTTCTGGGTCGCTACTACATGTACTCCCAGGTTTACTTTCACCCTATCCGCCGCATTTACGACACCCACCTCAAGGATTTCCTCGCGAGCGACTTGGACGGAGGAAAGTTCCCGACGGACCTTGAGTCTCATCTCAAGATAACCGACAATGAAGTGTACGTTAGTATCCTATCCGCTGCACGGGATTCGTCGCGGAAGGGCCATGATGGCGCTCGAAGGATCGCGGAACACAATCACTTCAAGGTGGTTGCAGCACTTGCCGGTGGTCGCCGTGGACTACGTTTTCATCCGCCCTGACTTGTGGAAAGACGCGACTGCCTGGCTGACCGCCAACCGGGATCAACTCGTTCAGGCACGCAAGGAGAACTGATTGATGGAACGACTTCAGAAAGCGGCCATTCTGATCGAACTGGCAGATCGACTTCGGCGCGAAGGAAGCTGGTGCGGCCACACCCACATGCAGAAGGCGACCCTCTATGTGACGAGAGAACTCGGAGACTCGTCCGACGCCGGTGCGCGAGCGGGCCGCCTGCAGGAGCTGAAGCCCCATGTCAGCCCGGCCGACACCCGGGCCGCCGTTCAGGAACTCGACCGAATCGGCATTGCCGCGAAGGCCATGGTTACGGACCCGACTCATGTGTGACGACAAGAAATTGATCGAGGATTACTTGCCCATCGTCGCCATCAGCGCCGAGGCGTCGCGGGAGAAGTCCGTCCGCAAGGGGCACATTTCGACTTTGCATCTGTGGTGGGCGCGACGGCCGCTGGTTGCAAGCGACTGCCTCTCTGTCGTCTTGGACCCACTCGCGAACTCCGACCCGCAGCCGCTCATTATCCTCAACCCCGGGAAGCGACTCGGCCACCCCAAGCCCGAGGCGATCGCCGCCCGGCATCACGACATTTCGGCGGATGCGATCGAATCCGCAGCACAGAAACAAACCTGAACACGGGCCAGGGATGCTGCCTACTGGTTCCACTGGAGAACTGATATGATCCGCCTTGTCGAGGCGCTGCGATATCGCTGTCTCCGAGACATCCGCCAGGAGATCGGAAACTTCCAGGTCTTGGTAGGCCCCAATGCAAGTGGAAAATCAACGTTCTTAGACGTGATCATATTCTTGGAAGATCTTCTCAAGAATGGACTGACCGCAGCCGTCCGTGCACGCTCCCCCAACCTATTGAATCTCATCTGGATGGTGCAAGGGCGGCGATGCGATCTCGCCGTGGAGCTTGAGGTTCCGGAGGAGCGCTGGCGACGACTTCCTCAGAACGGCTACGAACGTGCGAGGTACGAGGTTGCCGTTGGCCTGGACGCGAAAGGTGAACTGGCGATCCTGGGGGAGAACTTTTGGCTAAAACCGGCAGACGTGAAACGCCCCTCGCTTCAGAGGAATTTGTTCCCATGTCCGACCCAAACGCGTCATAGTCTCGTGCTCTCGGAAGGTCGGCACTCCCCGAAGGGGTGGAAAAAAGTGGTCACCAAGAAGCCGGAGGCAGGAAACGACTATTTCATGTCCGAAACAACGGGCTGGAACAACCCCTTTCGACTCGGCCCGCAACGGATGGCGCTGGCCAACCTGCCCGAGGACGAAGACCGCTTCCCAGTCGCCACGTGGGTGAAGCGTGTGCTCATGGAGGGTATCCAGCACTTGGTCCTCAACAGCGAGGCGATGCGCCGACCGTCTCCGCCGGCCAGCCCTGTCGAGTTTCAGCCCGATGGGTCAAATCTCCCCTGGGTGGTCAGGGAACTCAGCAAGACCAGCCCCGAGCAGTTCGAGCGATGGGTGGCTCATATCCGGACCGCGCTGCCGGATGTCCAGACGATCGAGACCGTGGAACGCCCCGAAGACAAACACCTCTACCTCCAGGTCGTTTACCGAACAACATTGAAAGCGCCGTCCTGGACCGTGTCGGACGGCACGCTACGTCTCCTGGCACTGACCCTATTGGCCTATCTCGACGAGCCTGGGCGCACCTACCTGATCGAAGAGCCAGAAAACGGCATTCATCCACAGGCCGTCGAGACCGTCTTCCAGTCGTTATCGTCTGCTTACGGTAGCCAGGTCCTCTGTGCCAGTCACTCGCCTGTCATCTTATCCCTGGCGGAACCAGAGCAGGTGCTGTGCTTCGCCCAGGACGCCGCGGGCGCCACCGATGTCATCCGCGGAAGCGAGCATCCCAACCTTCGGGACTGGCGGCGTGGGGTTGATCTTGGGACGCTGTTTGCTACAGGGATGCTGGGATGATTGGTGACCCACCGCTTGACCTCGTCGTGCTCGTTCCCGGGAAGGACGACCGGGAGGCTGTGGACGGCTTGCTCCGGGACAGGCGGAGGAGCCTTGGCATTCGTGCCATTCGGTACCAAGTTCTGGTCCATCCCAGGCGAGACGCGGGGTGCTTCCATGAAGCCCCGGTCATTCTTCAGACCTTTCAGCGTCGGTCCAGCCGAGCCCTGGTGATTCTGGATCACGAAGGTTCAGGCCAAGAGCGGCTGGCCCCTGTTGATGTTGCCGCCGAACTGAAACACCGACTTGCCGCGTCTGGATGGGGGGACCGCGCCGAAGTGCTTATTATTGTGCCTGAGCTGGAGGCATGGGTATGGAGCGATTCCACACACGTTGATCGGACGCTCGGCTGGGGTGGCCGGACACCGCGTCTGCGGGATTGGCTTGCGGCTCGAGGGTACTGGCCTGCTGATCGCCAGAAGCCGCCAAGACCCAAGGAGAGTTTCCAGGCGGCGCTTATGGAGGCCAAGATTCGACTGTCCTCAGCCATCTTTCGTGAACTGGCAGAGCGGGTGAGTTTGAAAGGCTGCGAGGATCAGTCGTTTCAGCAGTTTTGCGAGTTGATGCGGGCCTGGTTTGCGGCGGGAGAACAAACATGAGGGAGGATGACCGACGGCTCATCGAGGACTATCTGCCCATCGTTGCCATCAGCGCCGAAGCGTCGCGCGAGAAATCCGTCCGAAAGGGACACATCTCGACTTTGCATCTGTGGTGGGCGCGGCGGCCGCTGGTGGCCTTCCGGGCGGCGGTCTATGGTGCGCTGGTACCCGCGTTTCGCTTCGTGCCCAACGGTGCCAGCGAGGCCAAGAAAAAATCGCTCGGCAGGGCCGACGCCGCCAAGTTCGTCGAGAGGCTCTGCAAGTATCCCGGCGAACCGAAGATCATCTCCGAGGCCCAGCGGCACATCCTAGAAGCCCACGCCGAGCGGCTAACGAAGGAGACCGGCAAGCCGGTGACGGTCGAAGAAATCGAGGCGGGCCGCGCGCCGCGGCCAAGGGTGCTGGATATGTTCGCGGGCGGCGGCGGCATCCCGCTGGAAGCGCTCCGGCTCGGCTGCGAAGCGTACGCCCTCGACCTCAACCCGGTTGCGCACATCATCCAACTTTGCACGCTCGTCTATCCACAGAAGTACGGCAAGCCCGACCCGACCGCCCGCGGGATGACTGGGCCGAAGGACGAGCGGGACGAGCCGACATGGGGAGGTCTGGCAAAGGAAGTGCGCTACTGGGGCGAATGGGTCTTAAAGAAAGTGAAGGCCGAGATCGGCGACGTCTACCCGCTCATCGCGGATCCGGCGAACAAGGGAGAGCGGAACGAGCAGAAAGATATCTTCGCCACGACCGACGAGGTTCCATCCGGCTACCTCGTGCCGGTTGCATACCTGTGGACGCGGACGGTGACCTGCAAGAATCCGAGCTGTAAGGCCACTGTGCCGATGGTGAAGCAAACTTGGTTGTGCAAAAAGAGCGGCCGTTGCGTCGCCCTCAGAGCGACTGTCAGCAAAAAAGAGAAGAAGGTGCGTTTCGACATTCAAGAAGCATCGGCTGCCTCACGGATCGCCTACGACCCAGACCAAGGCTCAGAGGGCGGCAGCGTCGCATGTCCATTCTGCAACACTGTGGCCGATGGGGATTACGTTGCGGCGCAGGGAGTTTCGAAACTCATAGGCGCGCAACTCCTTGCTGTCGTCTGCACACGTCCCGGAGCCAGAGGCAAGATGTACCTGGCTGAGAAGGATATCCCGAAAGAGGCATTGGCTGATCCAAATGCGCTGCGAAAGCGGATCGCGGAAATCTGTAGAGAAACTGGTTTGAGCGTACCCGATGAGCCGATTCGCTCTATCCGTCCTTCACCGAACGCTCGAGGTCTATCTGGTGTTACTCGGCACGGGTTCGGCACATTCGGTGAGCTGTTTTCGCTTCGGCAGCAGTTAGTGCTCCTTACTTTCGCCAAGTGGATTCGTGCGATTGGCAAGGAGTTCGCCGATCCCAGCGAAGCCACGGCCATCGCCACCTATTGCGGTGTGATGCTGGATAACGTACAGCTCTGAAGAATACGATTATCGTCGCACCCCTGCGACCACTCAAGTAAGCTGGGCACAATGCGTTGCAGCCAGTTGGGGTTTTCCCTATCTTACTTTTTCTTCGCACCTGTACTTTTGGAGCGCTTTTCTGTTAAGCTGGGTCACTTGGTAGTTAACTCGCCCCGAGGTCACCATGCGCGTTCCCCGTCATCCCACCAATATTCGCCGGATGCTCGACAGCCGGGTCAAGCAGATGGCGGCTCGCAAACCGGTGCTGGCCGCCAGTCTGGTTTCGTTCGAGCGCCGCTGTGGCAAGCCGGGCTGCCACTGCGCTGAGGGCGAGAAGCACCATGGCCATCAACTGACCTACAACCTGCGCGGCAAGACGCGCACGGTTTATGTTCCGGTCGATTTCACGGAGGAGGTTCGTGGATGGATCGACGAACATCGCCGGCTCAAACGCCTGCGCCAGGAGATTACTCAATTGGCTCTGGCCCTGGTCCGCAGCCACGTCCGGGAGCGGAAACGGCGACAGGGCCGGTTGTGAACTTGGGCGAGGCGCTACCGACAACCATCCGCCACTTCTGGCCTGAGTTCAATCAGTGGCTGGATCGCATTCCCGATAGCCGCTTCTTGCCCCTGGTCATCTACCACACACGTTTCCTCGTCTATTGGGGACTCAGTCTGTATCTGTTCCAGCTCGGCAGTCGCCGACAGTTGGATTTCGACCTCGATACCCGCGGCACACAGGTGCTGCACAATCTCAATCGCCTGGCCCAAACCCAGCAGGAGACACGGCCGGTGCACGATACCCTGGATCACTTCCTGGGACACACCGGCGCCGCGCCCTACGCCTGGTTACGGACCAACATGCTGCGCCGCCTCATTCGCATGAAGGTCCGGGACGCCGCCCGCCTGCAAGGGCGATTTGTCGTGGTCCTGGATGCTACTGCGCCTCTGTCTTTCCGGTGACAGTCTCTATGCCTGCGGCCGGACCCTGCAACTGGCCAAGGACTATCACTGCGACTACGTGTTCACCTTCAAGCCAGGCCACATGCCTGCCGTCTGGGAGGATTTTCAAAGTCTTCTGAAGCTGTGTCCCGAAAACACGCTGGAACGCTCTGCGCCCGGAGGCGTTCACCAGGTCTACCGCTGGGTCCACGGCTTGTCCTATCGGGATGACCAGGGGCGAACCTGGCGGTTTAACGCCATCGAATGCAAGGAAACGGTCGAGGGCGAAACGACCACGTTCGCCTGGATCACGGGCCTCGAGGTCGACGCCCATTCCGTCGAGGACATCGCCACCAAAGGAGGACACCCTTGCAGTTGTTCGGCAGCCTGAAGAATCTCGCCCGCCGCTTGCTGGATGCCTTCCGTTACATGATCTTGAACGACCAAGTCTTTGACCCCCTTCGCGCCGCCAGCATTCAAATCCGCCTCGATAGTTCTTAGCCCAGGCCGAACGTTGTCCGGGTCTCCAGGTATCAGCCGCAAGAAAACGCACGTCCCGCCGCTCGCCACCCTGGGTGAGCCCCGTCCCAGTGCGCCCACACCTGCCGGCCTCGGCCCGGCGCCGACTGCCTGGTAGAATCCGACCAGGCGTATTCCTCAGAGCTGCCTCAGGCTAGACCTTCTTGACCCCGGCGCCGGCAGGTTGGAGAATGAAGCGATAGGTTTTTCCCGGCTCGCGATGGGTCGGGGAAATCCAGCCAAGGTGGCCCCGCGGTGCGTCCTGCGCGCCGGCGGGGCTTTTTTCGTTCCCGGGCCGTCTGGCGGCGAGGCCGGCGGCACGACAATCACACGGACTCTCCCTCCCCAGCCTGAGCCTTGCCCGTTTCTCAGGTTCCAACCTCATGACCTCACCGAGAAAGGGTATTCCATGAACCGTCGCCAATGGCTCCGCGGATCTGCTGCTGCCGCGACTGCATCGACGTTCGCCTTCCCCACCCTGGTGTCCGGAGACGCCCTGGCGGCTCCGGGCCGGCCCGGGGCCAACGACCGCATCCAGCTCGGCTTCATCGGCCTGGGGGGGCGGGCACGCTGGATCTTGACCGGCGAGGCCCT
>JBIOJM010000046.1:0-42450 GCA_044450785.1 Isosphaerales bacterium | reverse complement strand
GTCGTTCGATCGCGCGCAACAAAAACACGCGCCTTGAATCCGACCCTCCAGCACGGTCAACACCAACTTCTCACTGGCCCATGGCGAGGCACCGGTGCCCTGTCATGAGTCGTGCCCGTCGGTTATGATCCGGGTTGCGGTGACGAAGAGGCGCGGTGCGGCCGGCCCGCGCTTCGACTACCGATCTCGACGGCAAACGAGTCTTCGAATGGCAGGATTGATCCTGCAAAGAGGAGCGATCATGAACATCCGAACGGATCGACGGCGCTTCTTGCGGGCGTCCGCCACGGGCGGCGCACTACTCGGCCTTGGCGACATGGGCTTCCTGTCCCGACTCCGGCCGGTCTCGGCCGGCGAGGCGGCCCTCGACCCGAAGGTGGTGCGGCTCCAGCCCGGGATCGAGCCGCTTGTCCGCCTGCTGGAGGAAACCCCGCGCGAGCGGCTTCTGGAGGAGGTGGCCGCGCGAGTGCGGAAGGGCACGGCTTACCGCGACGTGCTGGCGGCGCTCTTGCTGGCGGGGGTGCGCAACGTGCAGCCGCGGCCGAGCGTCGGCCACAAATTCCACGCCGTCCTGGTGGTTAACTCGGCCCATCTGGCCAGCCTCGCCTCGCCCGATACCGACCGCTGGCTGCCGATCTTCTGGGCGCTGGACTACTTCAAGAGCTCACAGGCGCAGGACGTCCGCGAGGGCAACTGGACGATGGGGCCGGTGGACGAGTCGGCCGTCCCGCCAGCCCGTACGGCCCGCAACGCGTTCGCCGCGGCGATGGACGGGTGGGACGAGCCGGCGGCCGACGCCGCCGTGGCTTCCCTGGCCCGCTCGGCCGGGTCCAACGAGGTCTACGAGCTGTTCTTCCGCTACGGCGTCCGCGACTTCCGCTCGATCGGCCACAAGGCGATCTACGTGGCCAATAGTTGGCGGACGCTCCAGTGCATCGGCTGGCAGCACGCCGAGCCGGTCCTGCGGTCGCTGGCCTACGCCCTGCTGATGCATGAGGACGGCAACCCGGCCAAGCGCGACGACCCGGCCGACCTCCCGTGGAAGCACAATCAGCAACGAGCGGATCGGGTCAAGGAGGGCTGGACCGGGGGCCAGCCCGACACGGCGGCCTCGGCCGACCTGCTCGCGACGCTCCGCAGCGGCTCGAGCGACGACGCTTGCGAGCAGGTGGTCGAGCTGCTCAACCGCGGGGTCTCTCCGCAGTCGGTCTGGGACGCTCTGTTCGCCGGCGCCGGCGAGCTGCTGCTCCGCCAGCCAGGGATCGTCTCGCTGCACGCGGTGACATCGACCAACGCCCTGCATTTCGCCTTCCAGGCCAGCGGCGACGACCGGACTCGCAGGCTGCTGGTGCTTCAGAACGCCGCGTTCCTTCCCATGTTCCGCGCGGCGATGGGCGGCCGCGGCAAGGTGGCCGACGCTCGGATCGACCGGCTCGAACCGGTCACGACGTCGGAGGCCGGACCGGGGACGCTCGAGGAGATCTTCGCGGAGGCGAGCCGCGACCGGATGACCGCCGCCCGAAAAGCGCTGGCCTACTTGCAGGCCGGGCGCGACCCGCGACCGCTGATCGACGCGGCGCGGCGACTGGTGTTCCTCAAGGGGGACGACGCCCACGACTACAAGTTCAGCTCGGCCGTGCTCGAGGACTACGAACAAGCCTCGCCCGCCTGGCGCGACCGCTACCTGGCCTCGAGCCTGATGCTGCTGCCGGGCTCGGCGGACCGGGACAACGGCCTGGTGAAGCGGACCCGGGCGGCCCTCGAGGTGTAGAAAAACTTGAATTGTGGTGAGTTCATTTTTGGGAAAAATGAACTGATAGATCATGACGGACCTGAGATTTGCGTCCAGCAGTGAACCTGGCGGGACTGCGTCCGCGGCGCGTGCAGTGACCGGCGCGCCGCAGACACTGCTCCCACGATGATTCAAGCGCAGGGTCGTCATGAGCCGATACAAGGAGGAAGGACTCGGGAGGTTCGGGTCCGCGCCGCGGGGTCCGGTCGGGCCCCGGACCCTGGCCGGTCGAACGGAGAACCGCGAAGGGCACGGTGACCGTTGGAACGATCACCCCCATCAGTTCGCCGCCCGCCGCTGGCCCTGATCGGCACGCTGACGTGGGCCCTCGTCCTGGCTCTGGCCCACCCGACACAGGCTCAGATCTCCGCGCCGTTCCCGTCCCCGGCCCCGAGGGTGGCTGAACAGCCGTTTGTTCCGGTCGGGGAGATGGAGGATTTCGCTTCGATCGGACGGCCGCCGGAGTGGTCGCAATCTCCAGAGCTCCCGGCGTTCATGTCGTCGGACCCGACCCAATCCTTTTTGAACGTCGCCCACGCTTCGCTGTTCGGAGACGCCCACTCTGAGGCCGCGAAGGCGGACTGGCGCCCGCTCTCGCTCGACACGTTCTTCACGGATGGCTGGCGCGAGCCCTACATTGACCCGCCGGCCGGGAGTGGGGGTGCGCGGCGCAGCGGATGGGTCAACTCGTTCGAAGGGACGTTCTTCCGCGCCTGGTTCCTCTCGTTCGCCTCCGCCAATGACCTGAACCGCAACGGGAACCAGTATCTCGGCGGTTACACGATCTACACCCCCCTGAACCGCCGGTGCGAGCTCCGGGTCGACGTCCCGTTCGTCGCCTCGAACAAGGGCGGAGCGAACGATACCTATCACGACCGCTTCGGCGACCTGGTCATCAGCCCGCGTTTCCTGCTTTCTGCGACCCGAGACTTCAGCCAGATCTTCGCGCTCAACGTCCGCACGCCGACCGGGAGCTACGTCAATGGCAACGGCGTGGATAGCCTGAGCCCGCAGTACCAGTTCTGGTACAACCTATACGGCAACTGGGCCGTCCGCGGCGGCACGGGTGTCACCGTCCCGACCAGCGGCGCTGGCGGGGGCGCGTCTTATTTCGCGAACCTCGGGTTCGGACGTTACTGGGAGGGTGCCGACGCCGCCGTGCTCCGCCACCAGTGGCTGACCCTGGTCGCCAACCTCAGCACCCCACTGTCCGGGACCGCTCCGGGCCCCACTTACCTCAGCCTCACGCCCGGCTATCGCGTCCAGATCCACGAAGGCTGGTTCTTCCTCGCTGGTCTCGAAGTCCCGCTGACCAGCCACAGTCCGTTCGCTATCCAACCGATCTTCCTTCTCCTGAAAGACTACTGAGTCAGGGCTGTCGCAGGCACGTCGGAGGATCCGCCGCGTCAGTGCTTAACCAACCTCGGGGTCAGCATCGCAAAACTCGCGGAGTCGGACGGCATCCCGTGTGCGATGCCACGCCGCGTCGGGGCATCCCCCTTGGGCGCGGAAGCCGCCTGCGGGATGATTCGATCACGGCTCTGTCCGGGGCGCGACCGGACCGGGTGCGGTAAGATACTCGATGCAACCGTTCAGCGTCACGAGCTTTGGGTAGTCCGCCTCGGGGATCTCACGATGGAGCTCCTTGTGCAGCCCGATCACGAAGTTGAGGAAGTCCATCGAATCGAGGTCCAACTGGTCGCGGAGACTGAGGTCCGGCTTGATCCGGTCGGGCTCGGCCTCCGGTGCGATGGCGCCGAGGACGCGGAAGATGGTGTCGCGGATCTCCGTGGGTGTCATAGGTGGCTCGGCTCCTGCAATAGGCGATCCACGGCCGCCAGGAAGAGGCTGCCCCGGTGGCCGTCGGTGACGCGATGATCGGCTGAGAGCGTGGCGTTGATGACGGACCGCGAGACAATCTGTCCGTCCACCGACCAGGGTCGTTCCACCACCTTGCCGAAACCCACGATGGCGACCTGCGGCGGATAGATGATGCCAAAGGTGGTCTCGACCCCTTGCTCGCCCAGGTTCGTGACCGTGATCGTCGGGTCGGAGAGTTCCGAGCTGCGCAACGAGCCGGACCGGGCGCGGTTGACCAAGTCGCGGAAGCGCCGCATGAGCTCGTCGAGACTCTGACGGTCCGTGTCGTGAAGCGCGGGGGCGACGAGCCCACCCTTGCGCAACGAGATCGCCACTCCGACGTGGATGGCCGGGCTCGGGACGGCGTGATCGCCGGCAGAGAGGGCGTTCAAGTCGGGGACCTCGCGCAAAGCCAAGGCGACGGCTTTCAGGAGCAAGACGCCGTGAAGGAGGCGGTCTTCAACTGACCGTTTCTTGTTCTCCTCGGCCAGCCAGGTCAGCGCCCGATGCAAGTCAATGGTGGTCGCCAGGTAGTAGTGGGGGATCTCGCGTTTCGAGCGGGACATGGCGGCCGCGATGGCTTGCCTCATGAGAGCCTGTCGCTCGGCCTGAGATTGCGCGGCCGAGGGCGGCGCTTTGGCCTTTTGTGCCGCGGCCTGCTCGATATCCTCGCGGCGGATCGCCCCGCCGGGACCGGTACCCCGCACCGAGGCGAGATCAATCCCCAGCTCGGCGGCGATCTTGCGTGCCAAGGGCGAGATGCGGACTCGGCCCGGGGCGGGCGAAGGCGTCGGCGCCGCGCTGGGCGGGGTGACCGCGGGCGGAGCGACCGTGCCCGCGGTTGGGGGCGGCGGTTCAACCGCAGCAGGCGGCATGGCCTCACCCTCGCTCCGAATCCGGGCCAGCGGGGTTCCTACCGGCACTTTGGCACCGGGCTGGACAAGGAGCCTCTCGATCACACCGCTCGTGAAGACCTCGACGTCGATGACGCCTTTTTCGGTCTCCACCTCGGCGATGGTCTCGCCGCGCTGGACAGTCTCACCCGGTTGCTTCCGCCAGGCCACCAACGTACCGGCGGTCATATCCGCCCCGAGTTTCGGCATCACAAAGTCAGCCATGGTGTGCCATCAGCTCCCGAACGACGGCCACGATCCTCTCGGCCTGGGGCAACGCCGCATCTTCGAGGTGTTTTGCGTAGGGCATCGGGACCTCGGCACTGCACACCCGTGCCACCGGTACGTCGAGGTCGTAAAACCCGTGCTCCATGATTTGCGCGGTAACCTCCGCCGCGAAGCTGCCGGTGCGCCAGCCCTCGTCGATGACGACGGCGCGGTGGGTCTTCGCCACAGACGCGAGCACGGTCGGCGTGTCCAGAGGTCGCAGTACCCGCAGGTCGATGACCTCGGCCTCGATGCCTTCGGCTGCGAGCTGGTCGGCGGCACGCAGCGCCTTGCCGAGTGAGCCGCCGTAGGTGATCAGCGTCACATCGCCGCCCGCCCGGCGCGCGATCGCATGGCGGATGTCGGCCGGCCCGGCACTCTCGTCAACCGCGCCTTCTTCGGGATAGAGCATGGCATGCTCGAAGAGGAAGACAGGGTCCGGCTCGCGGAGCGCCGCCAGTAACATGCCCCGGGCATCCCCCGGCGTCGCTGGAGTCAACACCGTGACGCCGGGGATATGCGCGTACCAGCCTTCCAGGCTATGGGAATGCTGGGCAGCGAGCTGGCGGCCACCTCCGGTCGCCATCCGGACGACCAGCGGGACGCTGAGCTGGCCCCCCGACATGTGCCGGAGCGTCGCCGCGTTATTGACGACCTGGTCGAGGGCGAGCAGGCTGAAGTTGACGGTCATGATCTCGACGATCGGTCGCATGCCTGCCAGGGCGGCTCCGATTCCCGCACCGACGAAGGTCGATTCCGAGAGCGGCGTGTCGCGCACCCGCTCCGGCCCGAACTCCTCCAGCAGCCTCAGGCTGCACGCGTACGCGCCGCCGTACCGGCCCACGTCCTCCCCCATGAGGAAGACGCGCGGGTCGCTTCGCAGCGCTTCGCGCAATCCGGATCGGACCGCTTCCCGATAGGTCATCGTCGTCATGGTGCCACGGGCGTGTAAACGTCCTTCTCCAGATCCTCGACGGGCTCCCACGGCCCGGCCTCGGCCATCTCAACGGCTTCATCGATCTCGGCGGCGACGGAGCGCTCGATTTCGGCCAGATCGGCGTCGGGCAGCAGCCCCTGTTCGCGCAGCCTGGCCTCCAGGAGCCGAAGCGGGTCCCGCTGCTTCCACTGCTCGACCTCGGCTTTGGACCGGTACAGTTCCGGGTCGTACATCGAGTGGGCGCGGAAACGGTACGTCCGCGCCTCCAGGAGGAACGGACGGCCCGATTCCCGCACCGCCTCCGCCGCCGAGCGTGCCGCCTCTTCGACGGCCAAGACGTCCATCCCGTCCACCACGTCGGCCGCGATGCCGTAGCCTTCGGCCTTGCGGCGGATGTCGGTCTGCGCCTGATGCCGTACCAGCGCGGTGCCCATTGCGTAAAGGTTGTTCTCGCAGAGGAACAAAACCGGCAGCTCCCACAGGGCGGCGAGGTTGAGCGACTCGTGGAACACGCCCTCGGCCACGGCGCCGTCGCCGAAGAAGCAGGCCGTGACCCGTCGGCGCTTCTGGAGCTTGTCGGCCAGGGCGAACCCGACGGCGACAGGAAGTCCGCCCCCCACGATCGCGTAACCGCCGTAGAACCGGCGGGAGGCGTCGAACAGGTGCATGGATCCCCCGCGTCCCCGGCTGCAGCCGTTTGCCTTGCCATACATCTCCGCCATCACCAAGCCCGCCGGGATGCCCCGCGCCAGGGCGTGGCCGTGCTCACGGTACGTGGTGATGATCGCGTCCTCCGCTGTGAGGGCCTGCATCGCCCCGACCGCCACTGCCTCCTCACCGATATAGAGGTGAAGGAAGCCGTGGATCTTGCCCAGGCTGTACAGCTCGGCCGACTTCTCTTCAAAACGGCGGATGCGCAGCATCTCCCGGAACAACAGGATCGCATGGTCGCGCTGAAGAACCGGCCTCGCTTCGATTGTGCTGGTGCTCATCTAACCGCCCTCAAGCGTCGAGGTATCACCCTCCGGGAGCCCGAGTTCCCTGGCCCGGAGCAGCCGCCGCATGATCTTCCCGGCCCGGTTCTTGGGCAGGGACGGGACGAAAACGATTTCCTTGGGCGCGACGACGGCACCGAGCCGTTTCCGTGCGTGCCCCAGCAGCCCGCGCCGGAGCTCCTCGGTCGGCTCGAAGCCGTCCTTGAGCACGACGAAGGCCTTGATCACCTCCAGGGCCACCGGATCAGGCTTGCCGATCACGCCGGCCTCCGCCACGGCCGGTTGCTCCATCAGGACACTCTCGACCTCGAACGGTCCGACCAGGTGGCCCGACGTCTTGATCACGTCGTCCTTGCGGCCGACGAACCAGAAGTAGCCGTCCCGATCGCGCCGGGCCAGATCGCCAGTCAAATAGAAACCACCCGCGAAGCAGGCCTCATACCGCTTGGGGTCATTCCAGTACGCCCGGAACATCGACGGCCACCCCGGCCGAAGGGCTAGCTCGCCCTGGATCTCGGGCTCTTCGATGACCTCCACCGGGCCGTCCTCGCCCTCGCTCCGCCGGACGATCGCCGCCTCGATCCCCGGCAGCGGCCGCCCCATCGAGCCCGGTCGGATGTCCATTGCGGCATAATTGGCGATCATGATCCCGCCGGTCTCGGTCTGCCACCAGTTGTCGTGGAACGGGAGGCCGAACGCTGTCCGGCCCCAGACCACCGCCTCGGGGTTGAGCGGCTCTCCTACACTGGCGAGGAAGCGGAGCGAGCCGAGGTCGTACCGGCGGACGAGCTCGGCACCGGCCTTCATCATCATGCGAATCGCCGTCGGCGCGGTGTACCAGACCGTCACCTTCTGATCCTGGAGGATGCGGTACCAGCGTTCGGCGTCGAAGTCTCCCTCGTCGATGATGCTCGTGACGCCATTGGTCAGCGGGGCGATGATGCCGTAGGAGGTGCCGGTCACCCAGCCGGGGTCGGCGGTGCACCAGAAGATGTCGTTCGGGTGCAGGTCGAGCGCGAGCTGGCCCGTGATGTGGTGCGCCACAACGGCCTCGTGGACGTGCGCGGCCCCCTTGGGTGCGCCGGTCGTCCCGCTGGTGAAGTGGAGCAGGGCCAGATCCTCGGGGTCCGCCGGCGCGATCGCGTAGCGGTCACTCGCGTCCTCCATCAAGCGGCGAAGATCTCGAGCCCCGGCCGGGAGCTGGCTCGTCTCCGCATCATTCCGCACGAGGAGGACGTGCTCGACAAAGGGAAGTGCATCGCGCAGACTCTCGACCTTGCGCCAGTAGAGCGACTCGGTTGTGATCAGAACCCTGGTCTGTCCGATCGTCAGCCGGGCTCGAATCGGCTCGGGGCCGAAGGCCGAAAAGAGGGGGCAGAAGACGCTCCGGTTCTTCAGGGTCCCGAGTGCGGCGATGTACAGCTCGGGGATCCGCCCGGCCAGGACAGAAACCCGATCGCCTTTGACGACCCCGAGTCCCTGGAGGACGTTGGCGAATCGGTTGGTCAGGCTCCGGAGCTGCGCGTACGCGTAGTCCCGGACCTCGCCCGCTTTCCCGAGCCACCGCAGGGCAAGTTGACCCGCGCGCGGGCCTGCGGCGTGGCGGTCCACGGCCTCGTACGCGATATTCAGGCCCTGGCGGTCCCGCAGGCCGTCTAGCTCGCGGCGCGCGCGCTCCCAGGAGAACCCCGCGCGCGCTTCCTGATAGCTGCGGAGGTTGGGGGCGACTGCCCAGTCTCGCTCAGATTTCACAATCGTCTCAAAAGGCATGAGCGACTCCTGCGTCCCGATGATCGGCTTCGAGATCCACGCAGGGTGTTGGAGTCAAACAATGCGAGGAACACGATCCCACCTCCGAAGATCCTGCGCGGTTAACCGCGGACCCTTCCGTCGGATGCGGCAGCCATCACCGTCTCGAGCAGCCGTCGGGAAGAGAGCGCCACTTCGGATGGCTGGCCATCAGACAGGTGCGGGCATAAAAAAAGCCCACCCTGCGAATGAACGCACAGGAGGGCCACCATAGCCGGCATCGAATTGCCCATCGCGAGCAATCACGCTCTTCAATAGAAAGGGTCGTCCGATCATCTGTCAAGGTGTCTCTCGCCCGCGTGCGAGTTTGTCGCGCCGTCGAGCGAGCGCTTCAGGGCAATCTCTTCCCCTGACGCCCTGCCTGGGCTTCGCACCTATGAGACCAACTTGGTGCATCTATCACGGAAGGCGGTTAGCGTCGTCCGCGATCCCCACGATGGGAGCGAGCCAAGCCGCTGCGGCTTCCAGAACGTTGTTGGCGTGGGGGATTGCCCGATGGCGTTCGGGCGATTACAGTGATGATAGATTTGTGTCGCTCGCGATGGGCGACATGAACTCGGCTATGGTGGCCCCGTTCGTGCGATGCTTCCGATCGCATGGATGGGGTTTTTCTTTTGTGCCTGGTTCGGTCCCCGGCCATGAAGAAAGAAGCCACGAGAACGAAAGGAGACGGAGATGCCAGCCGAAGTCCTCCAGCTATCGAGCCACACCCTGACCCTGTCCAGTGAGGAACGAGACACCCTCCTCGACCTGTTGCGGCAGGCACTCGGCGAGACCCGCGTCGAGGTGCACCGTACCCATACCCCCGCCTTCCGAGACAAGGTCCTTGGCCAGGAGTGCATCATCCGGGCCGTGATCGAACGGCTCGAGCAAATCGGTCCGGACCAGACCGAGGTCTCGCCGGGGATCCCCGCCGGGATCGAGGAGGGGTCGGCCGTGGCCGACGAGCTCTACATCAACGAACAGGGTCGATTCCAGATGGCCGCGGAGGACCTGGAAGATTTCATCCAGTTCGTCCGCGACAACGAGGTGTGCGTTGAGGTGGAGACGGCGGACGCGCTCCACTCGGGGGGGAAAGTCTACGGCTACGGCCGGCTCCTCCACCTGTTCGACGCCGATTCGGTGAGCGACCTGTACCGGATGTGGAACGTGGCGCGGCAAAGCCGGGCCGCGGGAGAGGTGACCTGAGCCCGCGCTTCCCCGCGGG
Source organism: Isosphaerales bacterium (assembly GCA_044450785.1). Lineage (GTDB taxonomy): Bacteria > Planctomycetota > Planctomycetia > Isosphaerales > Isosphaeraceae > JBIOJM01. Next base: position 32,690 of record JBIOJM010000046.1, on the reverse strand, counting down.
TCCAAACCCGTGAACCGGGGCGACGGCCCAGCCGATCTGGGCGGGCCGCACCCCTTTGCTGACGGCGGCGAGCTGCCGAACCGAAAAAGGGAGGCCAGTCATCATGCAGGGTGAAGACCGATCCGCTTACATCCGCACGTTCGGTACGATCGGGATCGGGGACGTCGCCTCGGTCGGGGGTAAGAACGCGTCGCTCGGGGAGATGTACCGCGAGCTGACCCCCAAGGGCGTGAAGGTGCCCGACGGGTTCGCCGTCACGGCGACGGCGTACCGTGACTTCCTCCGCTCCGCCGGGCTGGACACCCGCCTCCGCGAGATCCTCGCCGGGCTCGACACTCGCGACGTCGAGAACCTCCGGCGCCGGGGGCTCGGGGCGCGCCAGGCGATCCTCGGGGCCGCCCTGCCGGTGGGCCTGCGGGACGCCATTGCCCGCGCCTACGACCGACTCTGTGCGGGCGCGCCCGAGCCGGTCGACGTGGCCGTCCGCAGCAGCGCCACCGCCGAGGACCTGCCCGAGGCCAGCTTCGCCGGGCAGCAGGAAACGTATCTGAACGTCCAGGGGCATGAGGCGCTGCTGGAGGCCTGTCGGCGGTGCTTCGCGTCGTTGTTCACCGACCGGGCGATCTCCTACCGGGTTGACAAAGGGTTCGACCACTTCCAGATCGCCCTCTCGGTCGGCGTGCAGCGGATGGTCCGGTCGGACCTGGCGGCATCCGGGGTCATGTTCACGATCGACACCGAGAGCGGGTTCCGCGACGCCGTCCTGATCAACGCCTCCTATGGGCTCGGCGAGAACGTGGTCCAGGGGTCGGTGAACCCGGACGAGTACTGCGTCTTCAAGCCGACGCTCCGGCAGGGATACCGGCCGATCCTGGAGAAGAGGCTCGGGAATAAGGAATTCAAGCTCGTCTACGACGTGGGCGGGGGCCGGATGACGAAGAACATCCCCGTCCCGCCCGACGACCGTGCCCGGTTCGCGATCACCGACGACGAGATCCTGGACTTGGCGCGGTGGGCCTGCCTGGTCGAGGACCATTACTCCGCGAACCGAGGGCGGGCGACCCCAATGGATCTGGAATGGGCCAAGGATGGTCGCACCGGCGAGCTGTTCATCCTCCAGGCGCGGCCGGAGACGGTCCAGTCGAGGAAGCGGCCCGGCGCGGTGGAGACCTACTGCCTGACCCAGAAAGGCCGGAAACTCATCACCGGGCGCAGTGTCGGCGGGAAGATCGGCCGCGGGCCCGTGCGTGTGATCAAGAGCGTGCAGGACCTGCACCTGTTCCGTGACGGCGACGTGCTGGTGACCGACAAGACCGACCCGGACTGGGAGCCGACGATGAAGAAGGCCGCGGCGATCGTCACCAACCGCGGCGGCCGCACCTGTCACGCCGCGATCGTCAGCCGCGAGCTGGGCCTGCCGGCGATCGTCGGCACAGAGCGGGGGACCGAGGTTCTCGGCGACGGCCAGGGCGTCACCGTCTCCTGCGCCGAAGGGGAGACCGGCGCCGTCTACGAGGGGCTGCTCGACTTCGAAGTCCAGCGGCAGGATCTCGGGACGATGCCCCGGCCCCGGACCAGGATCATGATGAACGTGGGTAACCCCGACGAGGCGTTCCGACTCTCCTTCCTGCCCAATGACGGTGTCGGGCTGGCGCGGGAGGAGTTCATCATCTCGACCTCCATCCAGGTCCACCCCATGGCCCTGCTCGACTACGTTCGCCTCGACGACCCGGCGCTCCGTGCGGAGATCGACCAAAGGACGGCCGGCTACGCCGACAAGGTGCAGTTCTTCGTCGACAAGCTGGCCCAGGGCGTCGCCACGATCGCCGCGGCGTTCTACCCCAAGGACGTGATCGTACGGCTGAGCGATTTCAAGACCAACGAGTACGCTAACCTCGTCGGCGGGCGGCGCTACGAGCCCACCGAGGAGAACCCAATGCTCGGGTTCCGGGGCGCCTCGCGCTACTACGACCCGCGTTACCGCGACGGGTTCGCCCTGGAGTGCCGCGCGATGAAGGCGGTGCGCGACGAGATGGGGCTGACGAACCTGAAGCTGATGGTCCCCTTCTGCCGCACTGTCGAGGAGGGGCGGCGGGTCCTGGCCGAGATGGAGAAGAACGGCCTGAAGCGGGGCGAGCGGGGGTTGGAGGTGTACGTGATGTGCGAGATCCCCAGCAACGTGATCCGGGCCGACGCCTTCGCCGAGATCTTCGACGGCTTTTCGATCGGCTCCAACGACCTGACGCAGCTCGTCCTGGGTGTGGACCGCGACTCGGAGATCGTCGCCCACATCTTCGACGAGCGCGACCCCGCCGTGATGACGATGATCGCCTCTGTGATTCGGGCGGCGCGGGGGAAGGGGCGCAAGATCGGCATCTGCGGCCAGGCGCCCAGCGACTATCCGGAGTTCGCCCGCTTTCTGGTCGAGCAGGGCATCGATAGCATCTCCCTGAACCCGGACGCAGTCCCTCGGACGACCCTCTCGATCCTCGAGCTGGAGGGTTACCGGGCGGCCGGGTCCGGCGGCGCTCAAGAAAAACGAGGGTTGGCGGGCAGCGTGACGGGATCGTAGATCAATCCCGTTGTTGAGAACCCCGTCGATGGGTTGAACTAACCCGCTTCGCGGGAGATGCCGCGTGCGTCAGCTTTGGCGCGTGCCGGCAATGCTCACGTTCCGTCACCTCTTTTTCCCCGACTTCACACTTCTTCCCCGCCGGCTCGATCCACCATCATGGACTGACCACGGCGCCGAGATCGCCTGCCGCCTGAGCGATCATGAGGGTTGTTTCCCGTCCCTCACCTTCAGCTCAGGAGCTTTCACCATGACTCCCCAGCGACAGCGAATGATCGACGACATGACCCTGCATGGACTCAAGCCCAAGACGATCAAGGCCGACGTTGCCTGCGTCGCCCGCTTCGCCCGGTACTTCGGCAAGTCGCCCACCGTTTTGGATACCCCCGAGATCCGGTTCTATCCGAAGGGCCGACAAGGTTCCTGGAGAGCCGTTCTGTTTGCCGGCCCTCCGGATACAACCTTTGCTCGTTTCCGGCTCGACCTGGCCCAGGAATACCTTGTCCTCGAGAGCACTTACCGAAGGAACGCCTGGAGGAACTCTTTGACGATTTCCCCGGGCTCCTCGGCGGAGATGACCCGCACGCGCGTCGGCAGGAGGCCCCGGGCGACCGCCTCCGTGAGGCGATCCCCGTCGCCGTCCCGGGGGTTGACGATCAGACCGTCGGCCTGCGACGCAAGCGTCCTGGCCGCGGGCGTAGAGGCCGATTGGCTTGCCGGGCAACGCGCCGGGGGCCCCCAAGGCTTCGAGTACGCGGCCGACGTCCCAGGCCTGACGGCCGATGAAGTTTTCACCCAGCAGGAGGCTGACGGCGAACACCCAGCCGGGTTTGTCGACGGCCAATTCACCGATGCCCCGGGGGTCGACACCGCAAACGGCCCAGCCCCGGGCGTGGGCCTCCCGGACGACCGGGTCCGAGGCCAGCACCTCCTTGCCGCGGTCGTCGAGGGCGACGACGAGGCCACGGACCTCGCCCGCCGGCCGCAGCAAGAAGGCGGGGACGTCCAGGCCCGCTTCCGAGGGGATCAACAGCCGCTCGAGCCGGGCGCCCGTGACCTTGACCCGGGCCGGGAGAACCGACGGCACCCTACCGAGGACCGCTCCCAGGTCGATCCGGGGCGGCGAGGGGGGCAGGTCGCGCGCCAGACGCCGCACCGCCTCGATCATCGCCGGACCGGCCCCTTCGTTCCGGCCGGGGGGAAAGCAGCGCAGCTCCTCGGCATCGAAGGGGAGAGTCTCCGTGGGGGGCTCCGGGTACGGGCGGCCGTCACCGCGCTGCGCCAGCCAGCGGAGGAACCACCCGTACGCCGCCTCGCGCTTGACCCGCTGGTAGCCGTGACCCTCCGAACGGTCCACCACCAGGCCGGTCTTGTCCCCGGCCCCGTACGACTCGTAGAGAGTCCGCCCGTAGCCGGCGACCTGGCGGACGCCCGCGAGCGGGAAGCTCTGGTCCTCCGAGGCCGCGATGATCAGGACCGGCTTCGGGGCCGACATCGCCAGCAGCTCGTGGTTGTTGGCGTAGCGGATCAGGCCGGGGACGAAGTGGCAGTGCTCGGACGCGTGGTACCAGTCCAACGGCCGGCAGACGTGGATCTGCTCGGCGAACTCGCTGGTGCCCACCACCGGGACGGCCACCGCAATCCGGTCGTCGAGTGCCGCAGTGACCCAGGTGTTGAAGCCGCCCCCCGACGCGCCGGTGATCCCGACGCGCCCTTGGTCGACCTCCTTTCGGGAGAGCAGGTACTCGAGCGCGCAGCGGGTCTCATACTCGGCGAACCCCTGCTGGGCGACCCCCACCAGAAGCGCCTCGGTGCGGCGGTGGTCGCGCGACGAGACGCCCCGCTCTCCCTGGCCGAAAGGGTCGAAGTTGAGCACGACGAAGCCGAGCCGCGCCATGTTGATGCAAAAGGCCTGGAAGTCCGGGCGGGCCTTACTGTCGGGCCACCAGTGGCCGGGGTAGAACAGGACCGACGGCGCGGGCCGGTCCAAGGACGCGGGAACGTAGAGGTGGGCGGGGACCGGCGCGCCCGGGAGGGATTGGTAGACCACCTTCTCGATGCGGTACGCATCGCGCGGGAGAATGCCGACCACTCGCGGGCGCAGGTCGGGAGGCCAGGGCAACCGGTCGGTCCCGAGCGACCGCGTCAGCTCGCGGCGGAGCCGCCCGCGCATCCGGTCGGCATCGCGCGCGGTAGTGCACCGGTGGATCGCGGCGAGTGCGTCGCGGGCCCGCTGCTCGAGGTCGTCGAGCACTGCCGCCCCCTGGGCGGTCACGTCGTTCGGACGCAGGGCGTCCACCTCCCGCCGCAAGTCATCAGCACGCACGGCACACGCGAGAACAACGATCAAGAATGAGGTCGTCGCCCTTATGACCGGAGGAATGCAACCCCTCCTGACCCTGGGGTGATGAAAGGTTCGTTTTGACTGGACTGGCGCGGTGGTTGGGAGACGGTTGGTTTTTCCGCGATGAACGCGGCACCTCCGCGGGCCCAACTTTTCATCACGCCACCCTGACCCCCCCTTCGCAAGTGGGGGAAAAACCGCGCAACGAAATCGGGACGATTCCCCCCTATCGGAGGGGGGATGAGAGGGGGGTAGTCCTCGATGAACGCGCAGTTTGTGCAAGACCAACTTTTCATCAGCGCGCCCCGGCCCAGCCCGGCAGGGAGACGACCGTGCGATAGTTCGACTCGTTGTAACCGGGGTTCCTCGTCGGGGAGTAGACGCGCTTCCCCGGGAAGGGTCGGTCCTGGGTGTAGATCCAGACCCGCTCCTGGTCCCAGAGGATCACCTCGTCGCGGGCATCGCCCGTCACGTCCGCGACGTAGGCCGCCAGGTCGGGGTGGCCGTCGTCGGGGAACATCACGACCCGGCGCATCTTGCCGTCGATCATGCCCCCCTCGTGGGCGTTGCCCGAGAGCAGGACGAACTCCTGTCCGTCGCCACGCCAGTTCACCGGGAGCATCGAGCTGCCGGAGTGGATCGGCTCCTGCTGCCCCAGGAGGTTGCCGTCGTGGTCGAACAGCGAGATGATGCCGGGGTTCTTCCAGAAGTTGATGCACATCAGTTGCAGCCCCGTCCGGTCGGGGAGATACTTGCCGACGCTGGCGGTCTGGGCGTGTCCGATCCGCACGTGCTTCATGATCGTGCCGCGGCGGTCGAACATCAGGAACCCCTCGTCGCTGCCCCAGGCGTAGAATCTCGGTTCCGCCCGCGGGTCGCCGCTGAAGTTGCCTACCGCGACTCCGTCGGCGTGGTCCTCCAGCTCCGCGTCGTGGCTCCAGATCCGATGCCCGCGGTGGTCCCAGAGCGCGTAGCCGATCGCGACCTCGTCGCGCCCGTCACCGTCAATGTCAAACGGGTAAGGGAAGTGCCCGGTCTGGCCCTGTCCCAGCCACAACTGCGCGAGGCCGCTGTCGAAGGTCCAGAAGTTCGAGTAACGGTCCTTGACCAGGAGCTCGCGCCGGCCGGTTCCTCCGGAGAGGTTGAGGAACGCCAGCGAGTCGCCATTGGTCAGCGTGAAGGGCTTTTTCCCGTTGTCGGGGAGGGCCCGCGGCATCCACACCCACTTCCGGACCCGGCCCGTGTGGCCCTCAAGGACCTGGAGCTTGAAGTCCTTCAACATCACGACCTCGTTGCGGCCGTCGCCGTCGATGTCGTGGATCTGGAAGGGGGTATCCGCAGTCAGCAGGCCGTTCTTCGGGTCGGGACGGCCCAGTTGCCAGAGGACCCGGCCGTCGAGAGTCACGGCCGTCAGGCAACTGATCTGCATGAAGTTGTCGCCGATCCGGGGGATGTTCTGGGCGATCAAGATCTCCGGCGTGCCGTCGCCGTCCAGGTCGCCGAGCCGGACGTTCCGCCCGGCTCCGAATTTCGGCGTCTTGAACGTCTTCCAGACCTTGGGCCGCGGGTTTCGGTCCCGGAGCCCCGCGAGCTCCGCCTCGCGACCGGCGACCCGTGCGTCGATTCGCGATCGGTTGGTGTGGTACCGGAAGACGACGCCGGCCATGTCGTCCTTGGAAAGGGGCCGCACGCCGACCTCCACGGTGTAGCTCTCCCACTCGGGCACGCCGGTCAAGAAGATCGGGTTCATCAGCCGGGACTGGTCGTTGACCGTGTGCTGCTCGAGGTAGGCCTTGCCGTCCTCCTCGCCGGCGGCCCAGGCGTCCAGGTGGCAGATCGCATTGGCCCACGGCCCGAGCGGCACCCCGCGGTGCGGCAGGTAATGGTATTCCTGGATCGCGGCGTTGAGCTGGCCGACGGGCCGCGTGAGCCAGCCGGGGGGGAAGCTGGAGAAGTCGTCCCGGAAGAGATCGGCCGCGCCGCAGGGCGAGCGCCACGCGGCCAATATGAGCAGCACCGCCAACCGGCACAGGGTTCCTGAAACGGTCGCGCGGGGCGAGGCCATCGGTAACTCCTCCTCCTCGCAAGGATGAAGGATGAAGGATGAAAAAGAAGGGATTTACTTATCGTTCCTCCTTCCTCCTTCCTCCTTCGTCACCTGGGTGGAATTGCTTCGTCGAGCACGCGGATGCGCGGAGGCGCCTGGAGCTCGATGGTTAACGCCTCAACCTCGGCGCCGACCTTTCGAGCAGACTCCTGCATGAGAGTGACATCGTCCTTGAGCGCTTCGAGATCGAGCTGTTGATCGGTGACTTCCCGCATCTCGAGTTTCACTCGGCTCAGCTCCTCGTCAAGGACCTTCTGGCGCGCAATCAGGACGGCCAGACGATCCTCGATCTGGGCAATCTCCTTGCGGACCGGCTCGCTCCTGGCCCCCTCGGCCTTCTTCCGCCGTGCCAGCAGAGCTTCCGCTTCGGCCCGTTCCAGCAGGAGCTTGACGCGCTGGGTCCTGAGGTCGTGGTAAAGACGCGGCAAAACCTCCTTCTCCTGACTCGTGAGCTGGTCGCTCGCGACGGTCTGCGACAGTTTGCGAAGGTTGTCCCGCCTCTCCTTCAGCATTTCTTCGTACTGCCGCTTGAGCTTCTTGAGCTGGTCGTGCCGGACGACTCGCCGTTTGGTGTACACATCGACGACTTCGTCCATGTAGGCCTTGACGACCGCATTGATTATTGCCGCCTGATCCGCGGTGCTCGCGCCGGAAGTTGCCGCCAGCGAGACCTGGAGCACCTCCGAATCCTTCAGTCTGATCGCTTCAAGGTTTTGCTGGAGCCAGGCGATGGGATCGGTCCGTTGCCTGATCGAAGGCAGTTTAGAAACCTCGGGCGGCCGTAAGGCTGCATTGAGGACGAGGTTGCTCCTGATCACGATACATTGGGTCTCGAAAAAGCGCTTGTAATCGTCGAGACCGTCGACATTGGAGACCATCACCCGCGGCGGGTGGCTGGCGATCTGTAACAAGGCGCGGGGCCTCTTGCCCGACTCAGGGCCTGCTCCCCGGGTCGGCAGGTTCCAGACGAAAAGTCCGCTCCCCGCTGCGATGAGGGCAAGAAGGAAGGAGACGAATGCGAATTGTTTCCGGGTCCTCATGGTCAACCTCCGAGCGTGGTGCTCGTGATCCCTCGAACCGGTCAGACCGTCCGAAATGCGATCGTGGGACACGATTGCGTTCACGATACCATGAAACCGTTCCGGCAGAAAAGCATTTCATTAGGCAAGCGGCAGAAAATGCCATACCCGTAGCGGAACTCGCCAGAGTTCCGACCCGAAGTCTGGCGACTTCGGCTACGGGGATCATTCGACCTGCCACTCGCCTTACACCGCGCCCGGAGAGATTACTCTGAAAGGATGAAGGCGGAAGGATGAAGGATGAATAAGACAGACCTTTCCGGTTTCATCCTTCATCTTCAACATTTCTTCACAATGCCGACATCGCTTAGACATTTGGCTTGTTAAGATGGTGCAGAGGTCAACTGTCCGAGAACCGTGGACAAAAACCGCACCCATCCACTCAGGTAAGCGTCACGCCCATGTCCAAGCAGAAGATCCTGGTGATTGAAGACGAGCGTTCGCTGGTCGAGATCCTGAGCTGCAACCTGGAGCGGGAGGGCTTCGAGGTGCTGACGTCTTATGACGGCCAAGAGGGCATCAGGCAGGCCCAATTGAAGCTCCCGGACTTGGTCGTGCTCGATTTGATGCTGCCTCTGAAACCTGGGCTGGAGGTCTGCCGCGAGCTCAAGCAAGGACAGCGGACTCGCGACATCCCGATCATCATGGTTACGGCCAAGGCCGAGGAGTCGGACCAGCTCGTGGGATTCGCCACGGGGGCCGACGACTACGTGACCAAGCCGTACAGCGTGAAGATCCTGGTGGAGCGGATCAAGAAGGAGCTGCGGCGCCGCCAGCTCAAGGACGAGCCGGCGCCGGGGACGATGATCGAGAGCCAGGGGATCGTGATCGACCGGCACAGCCACCGCGCGTTCCATCGCGAGGTCGAGCTGCCGCTCACGCCGACCGAATTCCGTCTGCTCGAGGTCCTGATCCGCCAGGCGGGCCGCGCGTTCACGCGATTCGAGCTGATGGACGCGGCCATCGGCGAGGACGCGATCGTGCTGGAGCGTACGATCGACGTGCACATCAAGAGCCTGCGGAAGAAGCTCGGCGAAGCAGGCGAGCTCATCGAAACCGTCCGCGGCGTCGGCTATCGGCTCCACGAGCCTCGGATGGTGAGTAGCTGACATTGTGTGGCCCGGGGCCGGCCTGCGACCGCGGGCCAGTCCGGAACGGCGGGCCCGAGCGTTCCGGCACCAGCTCGGCGCGGACGACCGGAACCTCGCGCGGAGCATCGATCCCCAACCGCACTTGTCCTCCCTCCAGGCGGACCACGGTGACGCAGATGTCGTCACCAATGAAGAGTTTTTCCATGAGCTTCCGGGTCAGAACGAGCATGTCTCGCGTCCTTAATCGATAACTCAAGTTGTGGTTTCAGCCCGCGTTCGACTTCATCGGCGACTACGTCTCGCGCGTTCCGGGAAGTGGGGCTTATCAAGAGTCTAGATCACGTCTGCGCGGACGGAGGCCGGTTTGTCGAGATTGGGCCGTCTTTGCGGGCGGGCGGGCTTGATCCGAGACCGGTCCGGCGAGCCCACCCCCGCAACGTCCGCCCGACCCGGATCGGCACCGCGGGCCGGGGCTGAGAGAATCCGGGCTGGTCCGCCCGGTTACCGCTGGACTCTGTTCGGTAAAATAGGACCATGGTGGGGATCCACAGTAGTTTTCAGTTGCCAGTTCGTTGTGCGGATTGGCTGTTGCTTGCGAGGAGTATGATGTCAGAGCCACATGCAGCGGTGATCATCATCGGTTCCGGGTCGGCGGGCTTGACCGCGGCGCTCTACGCCGCACGGGCCAACCTCGCGCCCTTGGTCTTCGAGGGGAAGGAGCCCGGGGGTCAATTGACCTTGACCACGGCGGTCGACAATTTCCCGGGATTCCCGGAAGGGATCATGGGGCCGGAATTGATGGAGTTGATGCGTAAGCAGGCGCAGCGGTTCGGGGCCGATTGCAAGTGGGAGACCGTCTACGAGACAGACCTGTCGCGCCGGCCGTTCATGGTTCGGACCACGGACGATCCCAGCGGCGACCCGTCGAGCGGGACGGTCCGCGACTACACGAGCGACGCACTCATCGTGGCCACGGGCGCGTCGGCCCGATGGCTGGGCCTGGAAGGGCCCTATCGCGGCAACGGCGTCAGCACGTGCGCGACCTGCGACGGGCACTTCTACCGAGGTAAGGAGATCGCGGTCGTGGGAGGGGGCGATTCCGCCGTGGAAGAGGCGACCTTCTTGACCAAGTTCGCCACCAAGGTCACACTGATCCACCGCCGCGACACCCTGCGGGCGTCCAAGATCATGCAGGACCGCGTCGCCAAGAATCCCAAGGTCGCGTACGCCTGGAGCTCGGCCGTCGTGGAAGTCGTCGGCGAAAAGCGGGACGGCCATCAGGTCCTCTCCGGCATCAAGCTACGGTCGACCAAGGACGGCTCGGTTCGGGACCTGAAGATCGACGGTCTCTTCCTGGCCATCGGCCACGTGCCGAACACGGCGATTTTCCAAGGTCGACTGGCGATGACGCCGGACGGCTACCTCCTGACCCGCACGGCTCTGGCCTGGAAAGGGGTCGAAGCCGACGCCGGTCTCTTCGACTCCCTCCCCAACTACGGAACCGCCACCAACATTGAGGGGGTTTTCGCGTGCGGAGACGTCGTCGACACCCACTACCGCCAGGCGATCACCGCCGCCGGCTCCGGATGCGCGGCGGCCATGGATTGCGAGAAATGGCTCGAGACTGCCGGCAGCGGATCGTCCCCCCATTGACCGGCGGGACTCGCCCAGCGTCCAGACGAAGATGCTCGTCAGGCACGCCATCACACGTGCACGCATCGTGTGCTGCCAGTCAGTCCGGTTGGCCGGTGCCGACACCCCCTGAACTTTTGACGAATGTGCGGTACAATTCTTCATGCAGCGGCCGTCGGGTGGCGAGGGCCGTGTCGCGACCTTGAGCGACCGACGGGTGATTCATCGGCTGGGAACTGAGTGAGAACGCATGGAGAATCGATCGCCGCAACAAGAAACGCCGCGCCGGCCGCCGCCGAACAGCGGACGCAAGACGAATGGTTCCGGTGGGCCGCCGACCCCTCCCTGGCTTTTCCTGCTGTTGCTCGGCGGGTTTGCCGTGATCTTTTGGCAGTTCGTGCCGAAGACCGAGACCCAGGTCGGCTACTACCCGTGGTTCTACGAACAGGTCGAGAGCGATAACATCAAGACGATCTCGATCCAGGGGTCGGAGATCCGGGGCGAGCTGCGGAAGCCGCAGCCCTATCAGAGCTCGCCGACGCAGGCTCCGACCACGGTCAACAGGTTCATCACTTATGCGCCCTCGGAGGCGTCGATCGAGCCGATCACTCAGAAGTTGATCCAGCGCAGCGAGAAGAAGCCAGCCGAGGAGAAGAAGGCAGCCGAGGAGAAGAAGGCAGCCGAGGACAAGAAGGCAGCCGAGGAGAAGAAGGCCGGCGACCTGGTGCACATCGATTCGCTGCCACCCAACTCGGGCAGCGCGTTGGTGTTGATGATGTTTGTCTTGCCCGCCTTCGTGATCATCATCTTCCTTTATCTCTTCATGCGTCGGGCACGGGACCAGTTCGACGGTGGGATTCTGGGGAGCTTCGTGAAGAGCCCGGCGAAGAGGCACGACAAGTCGAAACAGCGGACGACGTTCGACGAAGTGGCCGGGTTGGAGAACGCGAAATCGGAGCTGCAGGAGATCGTCGAGTTTCTCAAGAGCCCCGAGAAGTTTCAGCGGCTGGGTGGCCGGATCCCCAAGGGGGTGCTCTTGAACGGGCCGCCGGGGACGGGCAAGACGCTCCTGGCCCGGGCGGTGGCCGGCGAGGCCGGAGTGCCGTTCTTCTCGATTTCGGGCTCCGAATTCATCCAGATGTTCGTCGGCGTGGGCGCCAGCCGGGTCCGTGACATGTTCAAGACCGCCAAGGAGAGCAGTCCGTGCATTTTGTTCATCGACGAGATCGACGCCGTCGGACGGGTCCGAGGAGCCGGGCTGGGCGGCGGCCACGACGAGCGTGAGCAGACGCTCAACCAGATCCTGACCGAGATGGACGGCTTCGCTCCCAATGAAAGCGTGATCGTCCTGGCGGCGACCAACCGGCCCGACGTGCTCGATCCGGCCCTGCTCCGGCCCGGGCGATTCGATCGCCACGTCACCGTCGACCGGCCGACCAAGAAGGGCCGCCTGGAGATCCTCAAGGTCCACACCCGCAACACGCCGCTGGCCACCGACGTCAGCCTCGAGTCGATCTCGCGGGGGACCGTCGGCATGAGTGGGGCCGACCTGGCGAACCTGGTCAACGAGGCGGCCCTGCTGGCCACCCGCGAGGACAAGACTGCCCTCGACATGGCCGACTTCGAGGCAGCACGCGACAAGATCCTGATGGGCGCCAAGCGCGAGGAGGTCATCACCGAAAAAGAGAAACGCGCGACCGCCTACCACGAGGTCGGCCACGCTCTGGTCGCCTGGTGGATCCCCGAGGCCGACCCGGTGCACAAGGTCACCATCATCCCGCGAGGCCGTGCCTTGGGCGTGACCCAGTACCTGCCCACCGAGGACAGGGTCAGCTATTACGGGCGGGACATCAAGGCCATGCTGGCCGTCGCGCTCGGCGGCCGCGCAGCCGAACGCCTGGTCTTCGACGACCTGTCAGCGGGAGTCGCCGACGACCTGAAGCGGGCGACCCGGCTGGCGCGGGTCATGGTCACGCAATGCGGCATGAGCGACCGGATCGGCCCCGTGTTCTTCCGCGACTCCGAGGAGAACCCGTTCCTCGGCCGTGAGATGAGCGAGACCCGAGACCACTCCGAGCACACCGCCCAGCTCATCGACGAGGAGGTCGGCCGCATCCTTCGCGAGGCCGACGACCGCGCCTACCACCTGCTCGAGCAGCACCGCGAGGAGCTGGAGCGCGTGACCGAGGCCCTGATTGAACGCGAGGTCTTGTCCGTCGCCGAGATCGAGGAGATGATCGGCAAGCGCGTCACCGACGACGCGGAGCCCAAGGAATCACCCCTGCGGCCCAGCGGGATCGTGGCCTCGCTCGACAACCCGTCGTCGTGACCGCCCAGCGGAGCACCAACCCCGGGGAACCTCCACCGTGTCTACGTCTTCCTCGCCGGTCACGTCCGCGGCCCCTGTCGTGTGCGCGGGGCTGGTCGTGGCCGACCACGTGTGCCCGCCGCTCGAACACCTGCCCAGAGCCGGCGAGCTGGTCGCGGTCGACGAGCTGGTGTTGAACATCGGCGGGGGCGCCGCCAACACGGCGGTCGACCTCGCCCGGCTGGGTGTGACGGCCGCGATCTGCGCCCGTGTCGGCGACGACATCTTCGGCCGGTTCGCCACCGAGACCCTGCGGGCCCACAAGGTGGATACCCGCGCGCTCTTGATCGACCCCGTGCTCGCCACCAGCCAGACCCTGATCGTCAACGTCCGGGGTGAGGATCGGCGGTTCATCCACTCCGTGGGTGCCAACACGGGCTTCGTCGCCTCGGATCTCGACGCCGTGCTGGAGCGACCTCGGCGCGTGCTGCACATCGGATATTTCTTGATCCTCCCCCGTCTCGATGCGGGCGAGCTGGCCGAGCGGTTCGCGCGGGCCCGGCAAGCCGGCACCCTCACGGTGCTCGACGTTGCCACGCCCGGTCCCGGACACTATCTCGAGCCGCTCAAAGTCGTTTTACCCCACACGGACGTCTTCGTACCCAACGCGGACGAGGCGGACCTGATTCTGGGCGAGACGGACCCGATCCGCCAGGCCAGGACATTTCACGACCTGGGCGCTCGCCGGGTGGTGATCACCCGGGGCGAGCTGGGGGTCGTGTCGGTTTCCGATGCGCTCCGCGTTCGGCTCGGCACCTATCCGATCGCGTTCGTCGATGGCTCCGGCGGCGGCGACGCCTTCAACGCCGGATACATCGCCGGTCTGCTCGAAGGCCGATCCGAGCTGGACTGCCTCAAGCTCGCCAGCGCCGTCGGCGCAAGCTGCGTCCGGGCGGTCGGCACCACGGCGGGTGTCTTCAGCCGCGCTGAGGCCGAGCAATTCATCGGCCGGCATGAGCTGGCCATCGAGCCGATCGCCTGAAAGCATGCGAAATGGAGATGCGTTGCGGTCCCCTGTCCATCTTGTCTCAATCCTTTCTGTCATCCTCTCCAACCTCGTCTCGAACGTGCCCGCGGTCCACGGCGACGGTCATCGGGGCGGCGTTGAGCAACTTCCTGATCGGGTTCGTGGTCCAGGCGGCGGGCTTCAACACGGGGTTCGTGACTCTCGCGGCCATCGCCGCCCTCGAGACGAGATTTGCGACGGCATCACTGCCGGTCCTGTGTCGCCACGATACCCCAGATTCACGGTCGCGGGTTCGCTGCTCTGCTCTTGGCAACACGATTGTTGGGTTTGGGCCTGAAGGGTCCAGGCCCACCGCATCGGCTGGGTTGACTGTCACGTCGAGAAGGTGCCGTCCACGTCGTTGTCGTTGGTCGAAGCGGTGTTGCCGGTGATGGTTGTGTTGTCGATGGTGGCGGTGCCGAAAGTGGCGAGGCCGCCACCGACACCAACGCCGGCGAAGCCGTCTGCGCCGGGGTCGCCCACGAAAGCACCGCCGGCGGGCCCGTTGGGGCTGCCGCCCGCGCCCCCGGTGGAGGCGGTGCTGGAGAGACCTCCCACACCCGACGCTCCCAGGTTGGCCTGGTTGGCGGTGATGAGGTTGGTGGCCTTGGCCTGCTTGGATCCCTTCTTCGCCCCTTGCCTGGGCTTGATGGTGAGGGTGCCATTGTTCGAGTTGAAGATCCCGCCGCCCTGGCCGATACCGCCATCGCCGCCGGTGCCGCCATCACCCGCACGGCCTTCGCCGCCGAGGGGACCGGTCGTACCGTCGTGGCTGGTGCCGCCGGCAGCGCCGGCGCCGCTACCGCTGAGACCACCATTGACGCCAAGACCGCCGTTCGCCTGGTTGGAGGTGAAGTTCACGGTGATACCCGTGAAGGAGGCGCTGCCGGCGTTGAACAGGCCTCCGCCCTCTCCACTGTTGGCCGAGCCGGCGGCGCCCCCATTGCCGCCGGCGCCCACTCCGCCGATGGCGCCGGCACTCACGGCGCCACCGTTGCCGCCGGCTCCTCCATGACCGGAGCCACCGATGCCGGCGGCGCCGCCTTTCCCGCCGATAGCCAGGTTGCTCGTGAACGTGCTGGCGGCTGGCGGTTTGGACGGCTTCTGCGGCTTGAAGGTAACCGTGCCGCCGATATCGTTGTACAGGCCGCCGCCGTCGCCTTCGCCGCCATCGCCGCCCCGGCCGCCGACGCCGCCGAAGCCATTGCCGGCGGCGCCGCCCGCGCCGCCGGCGATATTGCCGCCCGTGCCGCCGTGGCCGCCGATTCCAATGCCGCCCGTGCCGCCCGTGCCGCCCAAGCCACCGGTGGCTTGATTAGTCGAGAAGGTCAGAGAGACCGTGCTGATCAAGGACGCGCCACCTCCGTTGAAGACGCCGCCGCCCTCGGCGGCGCCCGAAACGCCGCTGTTGCCACCCACGCCGCCGCCTGCGGAGCCGCCCGCGCCGCCCGCATCGTTGAGGATGCCGTTACCGCCCGGGCCGCCGATCGCCTCGCCACCCACGCCACCCGTGGTGCCGAAGCCGCCGATCGCTTTGTTGCCCGAGAACGTGCTGGAGGAGCCTGTCAACGAGGCGGATCCGAGGTTGAACAGTCCGGCGCCCTCACCCCGGCCAGCCGCCCCACCGACGCCGCCTGCGCCGCCGTTCGCAGAACCGCCGAACCCGACGCCTCCGTTGTCGTTGCCGCCGGTACCGCCGATGGCCACGCCTCCCGCGCCTCCCGCGCCTGCCAGGCCGCCGAAGGCCCCGTTGATCGAGATCGCGGTGCCGGAGATGGTGAGACTCGCTCCGGCCGCGTTGAAGACACCACCGCCCAGGCCGTCAGCACCCGCGCCGCCGGCGCCCCCGGCGCCGCCAACCGCTGAACCGCCGTTCGTGCCATCGATGGTACCGACCACGACACCGGAACCCCCCGCGCCGCCGGCCCCACCCGCGCCGCCGAACGCTTGGTTGGATGTGATCAGGCTCTTCAAGATGTTGAGCGAGCCGGCCGCGTTGAAGATCCCACCCCCCTCGCCCGTGGATCCGATCGTACCGATGCCGCCCACGGAGCCAACACTGCCGCCGTCGGCGCCCTTGGCGCCGTCGGTACCGTTGGTGCCAACGGCTTGGTTGTTCTGGATCGTGACCGAGGTGAGCGTCACCCGGCCCCCGGAATTCAGGATCCCGGCCCCTTCGGCGGCCAGACCATGCTGGATCGTCACGCCCGAGATCGACACCTTGCCACTCAGGACCTGAATGACGCGGTCCATATCGTTGCCGTCGATGATGGTCGTGGCCGAACTCTTACCTTTGATCGTCAGATTGCCGCTGATGTCCAGATCACCGGTGGCATCCTTATCTTCGCCGGCCCCCGGGATCGTCAGCGTATAGGTGCCGCTGGGGAGGATGATAGTGTCGGCATTTGGCTTGGCGTCGGCCGCCATGATCGCCGACCGCAGCGAGATGTGGCCCGCGGCGTCCTTGCCGTTACTCAAGTTCACGGCTACCGTGTCGAGCAGAGTATTGACCCGGAAGACGGCCGGCGCCAACCGGTCTTCGAGCCCCTCAAGCCTGGGCTGCATGCGTGTCGCCATTCGCTTCCCGCTCTTCTGTTGTGCATGAGAGCCGAACATCGAACACCCCCTGAGAGGAAGAAGGACGAAAAAGATGTCAGTCGAGCACGATTTCCAGTTTCTGCAACACCTTTTCCACGTGTACTTTGTAGACGAAAAAAAACACCGGTAGGTTGACTTCCACTGCGACCGATCTCCGCTCACAACTTCTATTGCGCCCGGCAGGCCGACCGAACACAAAGACGAGAAAAAAAGAAAAGTCAGCGAGGCCGGGCCGGGTGTACAATTGAGCCGAGTGGGAAACGACTCGCGAGGATTCTCGAAAACCAGCCAGCCAATGGGGACCCATTGATGGGGGCAGATTGCCCAGATCGCCCCTCCACTATCGTGGAGGGTGAAGAGCCTTCGTTCGCCGAATTCATTCGGAGGGTCCGCGCCGGGGATGAGCGTGCGGCCAGGGACCTGGTCGAGCGTTACGAGCCGGCGATCCGCCGCGCCGCGCGGGTTCGGCTCCGCGACTCCAGGCTGCGGCGGCTGATCGAATCCGTCGACATCTGCCAGTCTGTCTTCGCCTCGTTCTTTGTCCGCACTGCACTCGGCCAGTACGACCTGGACAGCCCGGACAAACTGATCAGACTGCTCGCGGCCATTGCGCGGAACAAGGTCGCGTTCCAGGCGAACCGGGAACATGCCGCGTGTCCCGACCAGAGGCGGATCAACCATGGCGCGGAGCTCGGAGACTGTCCCGCCACCGGCAGCAGCCCCAGCCAGCAAGTGGCGGCCCGCGAGCTTGTCCAGGAGGCACGCAGACGCATGACGGCTGACGAGCTGCTGCTGATGGAACGGCGCGAGCAGGGTCACCAGTGGGCCGAGATCGCCACCGAGCTCGGCGGCCGTCCGGACGCACTGAGGATCCGTTTCGCCAGGGCTGTCACGCGAATCACCAGAGAGCTCGGTCTCGACGAAGGTCTCGATGACTGACAGATCGCCGGCACAACCCCCAGGGGACGAGGCGCCGTGCGGAGTTTCCGCCTCGTCGGCCGGTGATCTGGACCGCCTCCAGGACGAACAGCGCCGCCGCTGGGAGCGCGGCCAGCGCGTCCTTGTGGAGGACTTCGTGCCGGCGTTCGCCGACCTCGTCAAAGAGCCGGACGACATCCTCGACCTGATCTACCACGAAGTCTTGATACGCGAGGAGCTCGGCGAGGATCCGGGACTCGATGAGTATCTCGAGCGCTTCCCGCAATTCGCGGGCCAGCTCCGCGATCAGTTCGAGGTCCACCAGGCCCTGAAGGCCACGCAATGGGTTGGTCGAGCCGCCACGCACGAGCCTGCGACGGACTCCACCCACGTGACCGATGGCCCGGTGGCTTCGGGGGCTGGTCCGTCGATCCCTGGCTACGAGGTGATCCGCGAGCTGGGTCGCGGCGGCATGGGGGTGGTCTACCTCGCCAGACAGTCCGGACTGAACCGCCTCGTGGCCCTCAAGATGATCCTCGCCGGAGAGTATTCCCGACCGCGGGACCGTGCTCGCTTCCGGGGCGAAGCCGAGGCGGTGGCCCGGCTGGAGCACCCGAACCTCGTCAAGATTCATGAGACCGGCGAGCACGACGGCCGCCCTTACTTCTCGATGGAGTACGTCGACGGCGGCCGGCTGGCCGACTCTTTGCGGGGCACTCCCTTGCCTCCGCGTCGGGCGGCCCAACTGGTGGAGACGCTGGCCCGCGCCACCCACGCCGCCCACGAACGCGGGGTGATCCACCGCGACCTGACCCCCAGCAATGTGCTGCTCACGTCGGAGGGAGAGCCCAAGATCGTCGACTTCGGCCTCGCCAAGCTCACCGTCGGTGGCAGCGGGCGCACGGAGACCGGCGACATCCTCGGTACGCCCAGCTACATGGCCCCCGAACAGGCGACCGGCCAGAGCAAGGAGGTCGGGCCCGCGGCGGACGTCTATGCACTGGGCGCGATCCTGTACGACATGCTCACCGGCCGGCCGCCGTTCAAGGGTGAATCGGTGCTGGACACGCTCGCGCAGGTGGTCAACAACGACCCGGTCACTCCTTGCAGGCTCCAGCCGAACGTGCCGCGCGACCTGGAAACGATCTGCCTGAAGTGCCTGAACAAGGAGCCGGGCCGCCGCTACTCCAGTGCCGCGGCCCTCGCTGATGATCTGGGCCGCTTTCTCGCGGGGGAACCGGTCCACGCGCGGCCGATCGGCGCGGCCGGCCGGGCCGCGCGATGGGCGCGGCGCCGGCCCGCCATCGCTTCGCTTCTGGCGGTCTGCGCGGTGGGCGCCATCGCCGCTTTCGCGGCGGTCACTTGGGAGGGACGGCGAGCACGACTGTCCCAAGGGCGTGCCGAGCGAGCCCAGAAGGCCGAGGAGACCCACCGGATCGCCGCCGAGGCGGCGCGAGAGAGGGAGGCACGCCAGCGCCGTTTATACCAAGGGCTCTCGGCGGTCCTGCTCCGCGACCGCGCCTTGAAGCATTGCGAGGAAGGAGACGTCGGCCGTGGCCTGCTCTGGCTGGCGCAGAGCGTGCAACTGGTTCCCGACGACGACCCCGACCTCCAGCGTGCGATCCGGACCAACCTCGCGGGCTGGCAGGGGCAGGTTCACCCTCTCCAGGCGCTGCTGGGACACTCGAGCCGAGTCCTCGCGGCTGGCTGGAGCCCCGACGGGCGCCTGATCGTCACGGCCGGCGCCGACCGGGAGGCTCGCCTCTGGGATGCCGCCACCGGCGACGCGTGCGGCCAGACACTCCGCCTCCCGCCAGGTTCTACCGCCGCCGCCTTCAGCCCGGACGGGGCGATGATCCTGACCGTCACGGGTCGCCAGGTCCGGCTCTGGAAGACGGCCAGCGGTGAACTCGCCGCCAGGGAAGGCCTTGACCTGGGCAAGGATGGCGAACTGCTCTCCTCCGTTTTCAGCCCGGATGGTCATCGGCTTTGGACGGCCGCCCGGCGGGACCAGACGACCTGGCTCCAGTCCTGGCGAACGGACACGGGCCGGCGAATCGGCGAAGAGATCGAACTTGGCCGGGGGATCACGCTCGTGACGTTCAGCCCCGACGGCCAGTTCTTCGTCACGGCGGCCGGCGACGGCCGGGATGCCCGCTCTCGCCTCTGGAGGACCTCCCCAGCGAAGCCAGTCCGCGACTTGAAGGAACACAACGACCGAGTCGCCGCAGTCGCCTTCAACCCGACGGACGGCGAATCGTTCGTGACCGGCAGCTACGACCAGACGTGCCGGCTCTGGGACGCCGCCTCCGGTGAGCCTCTGAGTCCCGTCTTCCGACACCCAGGGGCGATCCGCTCGGTGGCCTTCAGCCCCAACGGACGGACCATCCTCGTTGGCGGCCATGACCGGATCGCTCAGTTGTGGGACCTCGAAGACCAGACCCCCTTGGGCGCACCAATGCGTCACCCGGATGCCGTCATGACAGTGCGATTCAGCCCTGACGGCCAGTTCGCCCTGACCGTGAGCTGGGACCAGGTCCGCCTCTGGGATGCCGAGACGGGCGAGCTTCTGGGCGCCCCCTTGCCGCACCAGAGAGAAGTCCTGGACGCCTCCTTCAGCCCCGACGGCCGGGCTGTCCTGACCAGAAGCCGGGACAGTACGGTACGGGTCTGGTCGACGGCGCCGGCCCGCTCCGGAGGCCGCCGCCTGAGACACAAAGGCTGGGTCACAGCCGTGGCATTCCACCCGACCGCCGGAGATTCCTTCCTGACCGGTATTGGCGGAAGCGAGGGGAAAGTCCTGTCCTGGAGCACGACCTCGGGACGGGAACCCGACGTCGCGATGGAGGACCTCGGCCCGATTCTCTCATTGGCTTACCGGCCGGACGGGCAGGTCTTCGCGGTGGGGACCCGGCAGCGGAAGGTCTGGCTTCGGGAGGCAGGAGCAGACCGCTCCGCACGCGCCCTGCCGCTTGCGCTGGACGACCGGGTTTGGTCCGTGGCGTTCAGCCCCGACGGGCGGACCTTGCTCACCGGAATCGAGAAGAGCCGCGCCGAGTTCTGGGACGTGGCCACGGGAAGCAAGAAGCCCGAGCCGCTCCGGCACGAGAAGGCTGTCTATGCCGTCGCGTACAGTCCCGACGGGCGGACCGTCCTCACCGGCAGCGAAGATTCGACCGCCCGGCTCTGGGACGCCGCCACGCATCAACCCGCGGGGGTGACCCTGATGCACCAGGGCACGGTCTACGCCGTCGCGTTCCGCCCGCCCGACGGCCAGGTCATCCTGACGGGGAGCGACGACCGCACGGCTCGTCTCTGGCAGACGGCCACGGGTCACCCCGTGGGCAAGCCGCTGCAGCACCCTGCCCGGGTGCTGGCCGTGGCCTTCAGCCCGGACGGACGGATCATCGCCACGGGGTGTGGGGACGGCGCAGCTCGCCTTTGGGACGCCGCCACCGGTCACCCGATCGGCCGCCCGCTGCTTCATCGCGGCCCGGTCCGCGCCGTCGCTTTTGGCCCCAGGCCGCGGGATTCGGCTGCAGAGGCAGAGCGCTGGATCGTGGTGACCGGTAGCGAGGACATGACCGCCCGGGTCTGGGACGTACCTCGCCCGCTGGCCGAGTCGCCGGAGCGTCTCATGCTGTCGCTCGAGGTGGCCAGCGGCATGGTACTGGACGCTCAGGCGGTGGCCGACTCTCTGACGCCCGCAGCCTGGCGGCAGCTCCGTCGCGAATGGAATGCCGTGGAAAGCCCGCCGCCTCTTGACGCCGTCAAGCCGTGACGGGGCAGGGGAGAGCCCGGGGTGGTCAGTGAGGGGCCAAGCCCAACGCCGCTGCCACCAGCGAGGGACTCCTTGGGCTCGTCGCAGAGGATCTTCAAAATAGCGGCTTTTGCCAGGCTTCGGGACCAGCCGGCAAGAACCCCGCTTTTGCCAGACCGGTTCCTCCTGGGGTAAGCTGGGAGATGAGATCACGCAGGGCGCGATCCCAAGCCCCGAGGTTGTTTTCACTAAGCCAATGGACGGCGTTCTCAAGAGGGACCGACCATGACGATCCACATTGAACTCAAGCCTGACGAAGAACGGGCTTTCCTTGAGCGTGCCCGGCTGAGCGGTCGGGACCCGGTGCAGTACGCCCAGCAGATCATCCGGGATCACATCGGGAGCCCACCCCACGAAACCGCCCAAGAGGAAGCCACCAAGGCGAAGCCCACACTCGAGGACCTCATCGACCACGAGTTCATCGTGGCCTGCTCCCGGCTGAACGGTGGGGACGTGCCGACCATTGAAGAGGTCCGCGAGATCCTTGCGAAGATCCCCGGTTCCTTGGCTGAGGAGATCATCGCCGACCGCGAGGACCGGTTCTGAATGCCTCGCTGCTTCTTCGATTCGAGCGCCCTGATCAAGTATTACCACAACGAGATCGGCTCCCCGAGAGTCCTGCGCATCTTGGGTGAGGCCGGCTCCGAGCATCTCATCGCACGCTTCACCTTGGTCGAGCTTCTCTCCGGGCTTGCCAAGAAAGTCCGAATGGGTGTGATTGCGGCTCAGGATTACGGTAAACTCGATCGTCGCTTCCGGGCCGACGTCAATCAGCGTCTTCTTCGCCCCATAAGGATGCTCAACGCTCACTTCGAAGCCGCTGGCGATCTTATCGACAAGCACGGGAGAAGTCGTCGGCTCCGTGCCCTTGACGCAATCCAATTGGCCGTGGCCCTTCACCTCCATCAGAGCACTCCGGTTGATCACTTCGTTTGCGCCGATCAGGATCTCTGCACGGTCGCGAGCCTCGAAGGGCTGGCGGTTATCAATCCCCAGCACCCTTGACTGGTTGGTTGACTCGGTCGCTCTTCTCAGAGCCCGTGTCTTCCCTATGTCCTCATTTTTCAGCTCTCTTCTCACCCACTGAGTCAGTAAATCCTTCGCGGTGTAGGAGGCTCAAAAAGCGAGTCGGGTAGATCCGCGTTGAAATCGATATAGATATGGTCGACAAAGTCGAATGGCTTGTCCTTCCTGGCACGAAGCGGGAACTTGCGACGGATCTTCGTCGCAAACCAAACGCCTTGCGGCGACCTTGCCGTTTCTTCGATCGTATCGCTTTCAATAATGTTTTCTTGACCCTTCTCATCAAGCATGACCATGTCCCACCGCATCACGATGTAGTCGCGCTGGGGGTCGAGCCAATAGCGAATCACATCAAAGAATCCACCTACCTTTTTATTGACTCGGCCCTCCTTTGTGGTATGCCACATGCTCAGGAGGATGCAGCCGGCAGGGCCCTCGGCCGGGTGCATGTCGAGCATCGGCTCCTGGTGCTGGTCACCGAGGCCCATCGGCGGGCGACAGGCGAACTCCGGCCGCATCGAAGACTCGGCCGGAAACGCCTCGCCAGGCTTCGAGTTGACTTCCCATCTGTGGACCGAGACGATGTCCTGATGTTTGGAACCATCACGATCGGTGACATCTTTCGTGTCGGATGTAAAAAACGTCGAGTCACGCACAACAGACTGAGGGTAAAACCGAAAGAACTTGGTGCGCTCGGACCACCACTTGCCGAGATCCTCGCCTTCGGCGGGGCGTTTGACGGCATGGAGGTCGCCCGTCCAGCCGCAGGGGACATCAACACGAAACTTACCGCCCTTGCGGTAGAGGATCATTGGGTTGGAGGTCCACCACATGTAATCAATACCTTCCATGAGCTCGACGAAGACCGCGCGATAGTTGTCCATCCGCTCACGGCCTGCTTGCACTGATTCCCAGATACGCTCGAGGTCGCCGGCGGGAACGCGGTCGACGAGCTTCGTCGTCTTCGGCACTCCCAGGTCGTAGATGTCCGCAGGCCCTTTCTCGGGAAAGTCGAATCGAGTCTCGACGGTCACGGGCTTGCCGTCCCAGTGGCCTTCGATCCGGCACATCTGGGGCAATTTCGTGATGGCATCGACGCGGAACAACATCCGAACTGGCTGAGCTAATTCCGGGAATTTGACCGTCAGTCGGTAATCGAGCCATGTGTGGGTTTGCTCAGTGAGCTTTTCGACTCTTTGATCGAGCACTTTCATTTTGTCACGATCAGGGCCGAGGAAGCCGAGATGCGCGAGCGGCTTGTCAAGCGTGCGCTCACCTTGCAGGAGAACCTTCATGGCCTCGGCCATCGATTCAAAACCGCTTGCATGAGACCGCCTCACATCCGGGACACGATAAACCACTTGTTCCTTGGGGTCGTAGGAGTAGTACGCTTGGAGTCGATAGTCGTGAAACTCGATGGAGCCGGGCCGCCGCTCCGCCGAGATGTCCTTGGTGGGTGAAAACCAGAGTTCACCCACGCCTTGATCCGCCCCCTCGATCCGCACGTGAACCCAGGGCTGCTTCAGCACGGCGGTCGTAACCTCGGCGAAGCTGGTTTGCGGCCTGAGTAGCAGCCCGGCCGCCGCCACGAGAACCACAATCGCGGCACAGGTAGCGCCGAGCCCCCACCACGCTGGCCGCGTCCAACTTCGGGCGCGAACCGCTCCGACCGGCTCCGGGGCGCCGACGCGTGACCGAAGGGCGTCCAGTTGGGAGCGCAAGCGGCGCTCGATCGCGGGCGGCACGGTCGTGGACACGATCTTGCGGATTTGGTCGTCGAGAAAGCTGTCTTCTGACATGCTCACGATCAACTCCTTACGATGCGATTGGGTTCGTGCTTCGCCAGCACAACTCGCAGGTGGCCGCGAGCGCGCTCGACGTGCTTGCGAGCCGTAGCCTCGGTGCAGTCCATGGCCGCCGCGATTTGTTGGTACGGCAACTCCTCGAACACACGCAACGTGATCGCCACGGCCTGACGGCGGGAAAGTCGATTGATGGCCATGAGGATTTCACTGGCAAGCTACCGTTGGGCGAGCTGCTCCCAGGGCAACCGCACACCGTCGACAAGCTGGTCGGTGGGGTCGTTCGGTTCGATCTTGCGCCGATCCCGCGCGCGCCGTCGAGCAACGTCACACGCGGCATCGATGCAAATCTTCAAGGCTAGTGCTTGGGGGATTGCATGCTGGCTGATCCGATGCCGGCGCTTCCAGATTGCCATGAGCGCGTTTTGCATCGCGTCCTCGGCGTCCTGGGCGTTCCGCGTGATCCACCACACGGAGCGGATCATGCGATCCTCGATCGGCTCAATGATCTGTTGATAGAGGGGGAATGAACTGCTCATCAATTTTTTCGAGCTCGGCATGGACGATCGTACCGTTGCCGCAGTGCCTATTCTCCAAGTAACCGCAGCAGCCGTGGATTTTGTGGACATCAAAATCAACATGAACCCGAGAGCAGGCCGGGCTCCCGATGATCATGTGAGAAACCGGGAGAGCTTGCCTTATGTTCGATTGGACCGAAGGGGGGTATTTCGCGCGCCTTGACGTTCCGGTGAAGGCGCGCCTAACGTCGAGGGTATCGATCTTTTCAGAATCCCCCTCGCGCGGAGCCTTGCCATGAGCCTGGAGCAATTCGTCAAGAATCGCAACGCATTCCTGGCTGACGAGTTGGACCGGTACACCGGCCAACATGTGGCCTGGAGCCCCGACGGGACGCGGATCCTGGCCAGCGATCCCGACCCCTTGAAGGTCCTCGCCGCCGTGAAGGCCTTGGGCTACAGCCCGGCCGAGACGCCGATCGAAGACATCCCTTCCGACGACGTCTTCCCGGGCGGGGGGTTGCTCTTCCAGGGGGGACAGGAAACGTCCGGATGAGGGTCCCTTACATGGTAGGCGTGACCCGCCGGCCCCAGCCGGCGCTGGGCGGGAGCTTGGTGCGGCCCCGCCCCATGATGCCCGTCCGATTCGCCGGGTCTGGCGGCTCCTTGACGCGCACTAGCGTTCTGGATACCGGTGCCGATGACACGGTCCTTCCCGACTGGATCGCGACGGCCCTCGGGCTGGACCTCACCGGAGTCGAGGAGCGCCCGATCGGCCTGGCTGGCCGCACGCCGCTACGCTGCCGTTACGCACCTGTAGAGATCCAGATGAGCGACGGGATCCGTGAGACGTACCGCTGGACGGCGATCGTCGGCTTCGTCGACGCCGCAACGCTGCCCCGGCCGTTGCTTGGCCATGCCGGCTGCTTGCAGTACTTCGATGCTGAGTTCCGCGGGGCCGACCTTGACGTCCTCCTCATCCCCAATCGCTCTTTCCCCGGCGTCCGTTCCTGAAGGCGTTGCGAGGCTGTTTCGGATCAAGGCCGACGAGGGAACAGACTCTTGAATCTCGCTCCAAGTTTCAATTATCCGGATTCAGATGTCCAGAATGACCTCGGCGGCCCAGCCTCCGTTTTCGGGCCGCAAGCTCAATCCATGGCGGGTCGCCGCCTTGACCTCGTGGTCCAGGAGGTGGCGGCCGCGGTCGATCGGCTCGCCGCCGATCGTTCCGTCGAGGCGACGGCCCGAGTCGCCCAAGACGACGTCGAACCGCGTGTACAGCCGATGCCGGGTCTCACATCGAAAGATGAGCTCGTTGAGCCAACCGACCAGCAGGTCTTCGGTGGACTCCGCCTCCAGGGAAACCGGCTCGGTTTCAACGACCTGGACTTGGTCGCGATTGGCCACGATCACGTCGAAGAGACCCTCGGCGGCCGTCCGGAACAGGTCCGCCAGGTCCTCGCCGAAGATTCTGAGGCCCAGGTCGGCGGTGTGGTCGAACGTCTCGACGCGGCCCATGGATCTTAGTCCTTGGTCCTTAGTCCTTAGTCCTTCGAGTCTCGGCGCGGCCCATCAATGTGTCTCGGATGCGCCGGGCGTCAACAATCCGTTCAAGCATGCGGTTTTGACACGCCCGCGGAACGAATTCGCGCCCTGAGGACTTTCCGCGCAGCCGGGGCGCGGATAAAAAGACGTCAACGTCCATCCAGGTCAACAACCGTCATGATGGCCCGTACCAGGAATCGACCCCCACTCGAATGCCCCGAATCCCAGCCCGGAAGGAGGATGACACGATGGTGGAAGCAGGCCAGCCCGCTCCCGACTTCACTCTATCCGATCAGCACGGCAAACCGGTGACTCTCTCGAAGCTCAAAGGTTCGCCGGTCGTGCTTTATTTCTACCCCAAGGACGACACGCCCGGCTGCACCAAGGAAGCGTGCGGATTTCGCGACGGATTCGCCGCCTACGGGAACGCCGGCGCGATCATTCTGGGCGTCAGCCCGGACAGCTCCGAATCTCACGCCAAGTTCGCCAAGAAGTTCAACCTGCCGTTCAGACTGCTTGCCGACCCTGGAAACACGACCTGCGAAGCCTACGGTGTCTGGAAGGAGAAAAACATGTACGGCAGGAAGTATATGGGCGTCGAACGGACGACCTTCGTGATCGACCGGAAGGGGATCGTGCGAAAGATCTTCTCCAAGGTGAAGGTCGACGGGCATAGCGCGGCCGTGCTTGACGCGATCAAGGGAAACCCTTGATGCGTCGGGCCGTGCCTCGAAGGAACGGCCCGATTGTCTCAACCCAGTTGTGCCGCGGCCGTCGAGGGCAGCCCAAACTCGAGCTCATCGCGGCGATTGCCAAGTTGGCGCTCGAGCTTGCGCAGGGCCTTGTATTTCTCGTCGCTGACCCGAGTGACGGGGAGCTTCAGCTCGGCGCCGATTTCGGGGACCGACCAGCCTCGCATCCAGAGCTCGATGATACGGTCCTGGCGGGCGGTCAGAACGGCGCGGCGTGCTGCTTCGAGAATCTCGCCCAGCTCGAGTCGCTCTCGATGGCGCTGGTCGAGGTCCAGGGCGGGGGTCGTGAATGCATCGAGCGGTTGATAGCGCTTGGTCCGCTGGACCCGCTTACGGACCATGTCGATCGCCCGGACGAGCTCACGCCGCTCGGGCGTGTCTTCGGCCAGGACCTGGGTCATATCGAGCTCACCCTGCCGGGCCTTGGTGAGCAGCCGGCAGCAGACTTCCTGGGTGCAATCGTCCCAGAGTCTGGGGTCGAGCCGCGCGTTGCGCCAGCAGACCGTGCAATAGCGTTGGATGTCGCTGACCAGGTCCGACTCGGAGGCCTGTGCCGTGAGTGCGGCGAGGCCGATCACCAAGGCCACAGCAGCCGGCCCTGCCTTCCGGGTTCGGGAAATCAGGCTTTCCGTACAGGTCGGCGGGTCGTGCGGTTGATTCGCCGAAGTCTCGTCGTTCATGGTGGCCGTCTCACCTTGCCTCGTGCTCGGGTCTAACGTGCGAACGGTCCGCTCTCAATTGAACGGACCGCCGTTACCCGAAAAATCGCTCGATCCAGAATCTCTAGTATACTAACCAAGTCAAGAAACGGCGAATAGGGAGCAGCACTCGGCAGAAATGGATCGAGACCAAGCCGTCGCCCGCACCAATGCACCCATCGATGGAGAAGCCGCGTTTCTGGCTGCCCGGCAGCATGAGCGATCGTGGTCGACGGCTCAAGAACCGTGATCCCGTTTGTGACTCGAAGCCTTACCGTTCAATGGTTCTGCGCCACGGGGACGTCGCGGTCGAACGATATCCCACCCCCTGGCGCGCGCCAGGCGCAAGAGGCGCCCTTTCGGGTGGACCACCACCGCCCGGCCAGCCTCTTCCAGCAGGCTCCGATCGCTCCAGTTGTCGGCATAGGCGACCGCGTCCTCCATCCTGATGTGATGGGCATGTGCCCATTGCTCGGCCCAGTACAGCTTGCCGTCACCGTAGCAGGGAGGGCCCGCGCCCATCCCCACCATGCGGCCGCGCTCGATCAGGACCGGGGTCGTGAGGGTGTCGGTGCACCCCAGATAAATGGCGAGCGGCTGGATGACCAGCCCGGGCGACGACGACACGAGCACGATCGAGGTGCCCGCGCGCCGCAAGCCATACAGGTGGTCGACGACCCCCTCGTAGAGACGGGGCCGGACGAACTCCGCAAAATTCTCATAGGCAATCCGTTCCAGCTCGACGACCGGGATCCGCGCGATGGAGCTCAATCCGATGGCGATCAACCGGCCGTAGTCCAGCCGGCCGAAGCGATGCTGCAATCCATGGTAGAGCCCCCTCAAGAAGAACGAACGACGGATCCAGCCCCGGCGATACAGGATGCGCGCGAAGAGGAAAGTCGTCGTCTGCGCCAGCAACGTCCCGTCGACATCGACGAACGCGACGGCGACGGGGCGCTCGAACGTGGGCCACCCTGAGCTGCTCATGGAGGACCCTCCCAGGGGGTGCCGATCCATCGGCCGATCCGCTGGGCCAGCTCGCGCGCCAGGTTGGGCTCGGCGGCCTCGGAGATCACCCGGACGATCGGCTCGGTATTGCTGGCACGGACGTGCACCCAGCGGTCGTCCCAGTCGAGGCGCAGGCCGTCGCGGCGATCAGCTCGCGCGAGAGGGCACGCCGCGGCGATCCGGTCCCAGAGTGCGGCAACGCCGGTGGCGCCCCCCCGGGCCTCCCGGCCCGCATCAGGTCCCGTCGCCAGCGGATACTGGTCCTTGACCATGGCGTAACGCGGTAAACCGTCGACCAGGTGCGACAGCGGTCCTGCGGAGGCAGCCAGCAGGTCGAGGATCATCGCCATCCCCACGAAGCTGTCGCGGACGAAGCCGACCCTCGGGTCGATCACCCCGCCGTTGCCCTCGCCGCCCAGAACCGCGTTCTCTGCTAGCATCCGCTCGACGACGTTGATCTCGCCGACCGGCGTGCGGAAGACCTCACAGCCTCGATGTCGTGCCAGGTCCTCGGTGACGCGGGAGGTCGAAAGGTTGAGCACGACGGGTCCATTCGCGTGATCGAGCCGGCGCAGGGCCGCCAGCGCCAGGGTCAGCTCCTCGCCGATGTAACGGCCCGTCTCGTCGACGATCGCCAGCCGATCCGCATCGGGGTCCTGGAAGAAGCCGACGGCCGCGCCGACGGCCGGCACGATCGCGGCGAACTCGCTCAAGTTGGTCTCTGTCGGCTCGGGGGAGTGGTCGTAGCGACCGTCCGGCTGCCCCCCCAGGACCAACGTCCGACATCCGAGGGCCTGGAGCAAGGCCGTACCCAGTCGCCCCCCAGCGCCGTGGCAGGCGTCCAGAACCACCTTCAGTCCGCGGCGCTGGATCGACTGAGCGTCGACGATGCCCAGGACGGACGCCAGGTGCCGGCGGTCCGGATCCTCGATCGTACGAGCCCGGCCCAGCGATTCCCAGCTCGCCCAACGAAACTCACGTCGCTGCCATCGGTCGAGCATGGAGCGACCCTGCGACTGGCTCAAGACCATGCCGGCACGTTGGAAGAACTTGAGGCCATTGTACTTGGGTGGATTATGCGACGCCGATATCTGGATGCCGCCGGCCGCCTGGAATTCCCGGACCAGGATTCCGATCGTGGGTGTGGCCGTGGCGCCGGTGTAGAGGACATCGTGGCCGGTCGCGGTGACGCCGGCCTCAACCGCCGCCGCGAAGAGCCGGGCCGAGACCCGTCCATCGTGACCCAGAACGATCGGACCGTCCTCACACTCGCTCGCGTAGGCCGCGGCGAATTCGACGGCAACCGCCGGGTCGAGACCGTCGCCCACAACACCTCGAAGACCCGAGATGCCGGCGATCCTTGTACCATTACCGCTCACCAAGTTCGCCTCTCTGCTTGAGTCGTTGCCAGTGAATACGCTGCGAACTGTCTTCACTGCCTACTGCCTACTGCCTACTGACCACAACTTAGAGTAGGAAGGCATAATCGAGCAAGGGCTCACGCAACGGGCCTCTTCCAGAATCGAGCAAACGGCCCCTTGACTTCGATAACACTGTTAACTAGAATAACACCGTTAACCAATTGGGAGCGCAGGATGAAGTCGGCCATCAGACGGAGGCAGCACCAGGACGAGTTGCGGGAAAAGATCCTCGACGCGGCGCGCGAGTTGTTCGTGGCGGAGGGGGTTGAGGCGGTCTCGATGCGCAAGGTTGCGGTGAAAATTGGTTACTCCGCCACGACCTTGTACAACTATTTCGACGACAAGGAGGCCCTGCTGCATGCCCTGTGCGACATGGACTTCGGGGCGCTGCACGACTCTTTCAAGAAGATCGGGCGGATCGCAGACCCGATCGAGCGGCTGCGCAAGCTGGGAGAGACTTACATCACATTCGCGCTGCGCTATCCCAGCCACTACCGGCTGATGTTCATGACTCCGCACATCCCTCGAGACGAAGACGCCTGCCACGAGATCGAGCGTGGCGATCCCGACCAGGACGCTTATGCGTTTTTACGCGCGACGGTGGTCGAGGGGCTCGCGGCCAGGATTTTCCGCGACGAATACCAGGACCCCGACCTGCTCGCGCAGGTCGTCTGGAGCGGGGTGCACGGCGTGGCGTCATTGCACTTGATCATGGGCCCCGACACCTGGGTTCAATGGCGGCCGGTCGAGGAGGTTGCACGGACGGCCATCGAGGTCATGATTCGCGGCCTGGTCAAGAGCGGCCGCGGTACGACAGGAGCACGCGATGGTTGACCAGGCCCGGCAGACCCGGCTCCACGACCGGCTCCGGCTCGCCATCCCGACAAAGCTCGCCGCGGCAGCGAACCTCGACGCCCAGGTGGCTGTCCAGGTGCTGGAACGATTCCGCTGTGATTCGTGCTAATCTTCTGGCAAGATCAGCGAATATCAGGGTATGTAGGCACGTGTTGCGCGGCACGCCAGGGCAATTTCAGCCCCGGGGCGGAGGAGAGATGCTCATGTTGGAAGACACGATCGGGACATGGAATGAGCGGAGTGCGGGAGAGCGACAGCGATCGCGCTCGGTAGGGCGTCCGGTCCGGCTGGCGATCGTGACGTGGCAAGCGGTTGCGTTTCTGGGGGCGAGCGTGGCGGCCGCGGCCTGCCTCTTGGGCGAGTGCGACCGGGGCGCGCGGACTTCGGCCGACGAGACTCTGATCAGGCATGGCGGCACGGTCAAGTCGGTCGCATTCCGGCCCGACGGCGCGATGCTGTCCTCGGTCGGCGTCGACGGCTCGATCGCGATCTGGGACCTGGCGGCGCACCCGGAGTACCCGTTCCTACCCCAGGGGACCGGCCGGGTCCGCTGCGCGGCGTTCAGCCCCGACAACCGGATTCTGGCGACAGGGAGCCCGACCGCGACGGTCGCCCTTCACGATCTCGTCGCCAATGAGTCGCGGACCCTCCACGACATGGCCGCTGCGACCGCCGGCGCCGCGTGCCTGTCCTTCGCTCCCGACGGCGCGAGCTTGGCCGTGGGACAGCAGGACGGCAGGATCACGCTATGGGACGCCTCCAGCCTATGCAATCGGTTGACCCTGGACGGGCATACGGACTTCGTCGCCTCGCTGGCCTTCGCGCCTGACGGCACGACGCTGGCCTCGTCCGGCGGTGACCGTTCGGTGCGAATCTGGGACTTGCGGACCGGCCGGGAACGGTTCGTGATCATCAGACTGACGAACACGTTCGTCGCGCTGACGTTCTCGCCCGATGGCCGGCTCCTGTTCCTGTGTGACCAGGTGAGCCCGGTCGTTCGGCTCTGGGACATGACCACCGGGGCGGAGTGTGCGCCGCTGCGCGGTCCTTCGGGGGCAGTCGTCACGGTGGCGATCAGTCCCGATGGCGCCACCCTGGCCGCCGCGGACTATAAAGGACTGATCACCTTCTGGGACCTTGCGACGCTCAAGATCCGCCCGGAGCGGCTGAGGCACTCCGGGGCTCACTCGCTTGCCTTCGCGCCTGACGGTCACGCCCTGGCCGCCGGCGGCTTCGACGGCACGATCCACCTCTGGGACTTGCCGATCTCATCTGGCAATTGAAAAAAATCAGATCTTTGTCCCCAACCGGGCGGTTCGTTCGTCATGCCGATGGAACGCCGGCCGCGGCTTGCGACCGGCTTCACGGAAACCCACTGGAGTTCTATCATCGGAAGTAAGGATACGAGATTTATTAATTGTCGCATTTGTCCGGAATGGCACGGTAATTCCATAGGGGGAGTTCCTCATCGAACCGGATTTTCATCGTCTCGGGGTATTCATCTGGGTAACCCTCCTTCAGCGGATAGTCACCGGT
>JBIOJM010000045.1:0-43674 GCA_044450785.1 Isosphaerales bacterium | reverse complement strand
GCATGATCATTCGGAAAGCCATTCACGATGTCCGAGGCCTCCGCCCCCACCCACCCTGGCCCCCGCTTCGCAAGGGGGGGAAAGGGATCGCTCGGCCGCGCTGTCTTTCGATCTCGCGCAACAAAAACACCAATCTCCCAACCGCCGCTCCAGTCCAGTCAACACTAACTTTTCATCACCCCACCCTCACCCGGCCTTCGGCCACCCTCTCCCCGCGGGGGGCGAGGGAAGACGAGAGCGAAGCCCGACGGTTTCTTGTTCTCCGCGGCCAGCACAGTCAGGCTGGAAAGTCTGACCGACTTACTCGGGATTGCTCAGTTCGGGCATCGTGAAGTCGGAGGCGAACACCAGGGTGGTCCTTCCTCCCTTGGTCGGCTTGATGGTTCCGGAGAGGACCCGCATGGCCAGGGGGTCTCCCTGGCGGCTGTGGAGCACATAGACCTCGCTGGCCGACCAGTCGTAGTCGATGATCCGGATGGTGATCGGGTCGCCCAGCTTCCAGGTGACCGGCTGGGCGAAGGTGTAGTCCCAAACGGGCCGGTAGGAGTCGCGGATCACGGGCGACGGACCGTATGCGACGCCGGCCACCTCGACGACAACGCCGAGGTCGGGCGCCCCACCCGCGAAGTACCTGCCGACCGTGCGCTCGACCTCGCCGCGGCGGAGGGTGACGCGGTAATGGCCGGGGACGGAGATCTTGTCCCACCAGTCGAGGTAGTGCTGGGCGTCGCCGGCGTAACGGCCCTCCGGGTGATCGCGGAGATAGTCGCGGAGCCGGGCGGCAACCTGGGCCACGTCCTCGGGATGGGCGACGGAGTGGTCGTAGGCCTGGCGGTAGGCGTAGGCGTCCCACTCGCGGAGGATGCGGTCCTTCGTCTCGATCGCCTCGCTGACGAATCGGCCGCCGGCCTGGTGTGCTTTGAGATAGTCCTGGAAGCGCTCGATGCGGGTCGCGAAGTGGGTCGGGTTCTGGCGTGAGTAGTTACGAGCCTGGTCGATGTCCAGATCGTCGAGCTTCTGGAGGTACGTTTCGAGCCGGCGCTCGACTTCCGGCCGCGCCCTACTGTCGGGATGCTCGGCGAGGAACTGGCGGGCTCGTTCGATCTGGTCGGAGAGCGCGACGTTGGGGAGCGACTCGGAACGGATCAGGTCGTCGACGAACTGCCGTTCGGCGATGGTTCGGCGGTTGGTGAGCTCGTTCTTGAGCGACCGTGCGAGGGCGAGGGCGTCGGTCCGTCGAGGCGTTTCGGGGTAGTCGCGCAGGAATGCGTCGATCGCCGCCAGGGGTGTTGCGGGGTCGTCGATCGCGGCCAGCGAGAGGGCTTCGGCCTGGACGGTCTTCCAGCGCTCGTTGTGCTTGACCTGCTCCTCCGCCGCTTCGACTTTACGGATTGCGGGGGCTAGCTGGGGCGCCTGGTCCTTGAGCTGCCCGAGCCGGGCATGCAGGTCGGCCGGCGCGGTGCCATTGGCGACCTGGACGTCAGCGGCCTTGACCTGCCACTCGGCCTTTTTCGTTCGGGCCTCGCGGCCCAAGGCCGGCCAGAAGAGCGGGAGCGAGGGGTGCCACTCCAGCACCTCCGACCACCGCCGCGCGACGGCCGGCGCGGCGTCGTCGCCGGCTTGTTCGAAGGACGACGCGCGGTGGAAGGCGAGGAGATCGGAGCCGGCCAGGGCACCCAGCCCCACAACGCTGGCGGCCGCCCAGCGCAGCACGCGCCGCCATCGCCGCCGCCGCGTCAGCTTGTTGAGCCGTCCGCGGAACTCGAAGGAACGGTTCGATTGAGGGTAATGTCGCTCGTAGGCCGCGACGCACCGCTCAAGCCGGGCCAGGTCGCGGGGCGCCAGCTCCCAGAGCCAGCTCATCTCCGCGCGGTCGCGGGCTTGGAGCTGCTCAGCCACCCAGCCGAGCGGCCCCTCCAGGCCCCAGGGCCGCAGCTCGGCCGGCGGCCGGTTGCCGCTGGCGCCGGGACCAAACGAGCTCACGGCGAAGATTGCCCCGTCCGGAGCATGCTCAGCCAGGGCATGGCGAGTCATGCCGTACCGATCGTCAACCAGCCGCTCGACGAACTCGGCCGGGAGACCGGCCTCAATGGCCGAGCCGCCGCCCTCGGCTTCGGTGCTCGCCAGTACCCGGTCGAACTTGGTCAAGAGCAGAGCAACCGGCCGGCCCATGCTCAAGTCTTCGGACCGCTCGATGTAACGCTCGAGCAGGTTCTCGACTTCCTGCTGTCTCCGCCGGCGTTCGGAGGAATCGGTCGGGCCCTCGGGGTCCAGGCAGAGGAACACCGCGTCGCAATCCGCGAAGAATGCCTGGATCGGCTCTTCCGTCCCGAGCGTGACGTGCTCTCCCTGATAATCCTTGACGATCAAATCGAACCGCGCCGGCCCGTGGTAGAGACGGAGCTTCAAATCGGTCTCGGCGAGCGAGCCGGCCATGGGCTGGCCCGATTCGATCTGCGCGATCTTCTCGGCCAGATACTCGGCGGAGTGAGCGTCGGCGGCCGCCATTCGCAGGCCGGGGACCCGGCCGCTCGAAGCCTCGCGGTAAAACATCGCCAGCAGCGTGGTCTTGCCCACGTTGCGATGACCAAACAGCGCGATCCGTTTCGGCCCGGTCAGCCGCGCTTCCAGAGCGTCGAGCCGATCGATACGGCGGTTGGTCTTCCCCACGGCTCCGGTCTCCGTCGGAGGCTTCGATCCGATCGATCGAGCCCCGCGCCCCTTGGTCCTCACCCTTCCACACCCATTATCATCAATCGTCAAGAATGCGGCTGGGATCGATGCCAGCCGTGAAATAATTCGGTTTCCGTTTCAGGCCAAGACAGCCGAGGGCGGCTGTCCCACATCATGCTTCTCTGGGCGACCTCGTAAGCTGCCGGTGCCTCGTCATCCTTTGGAAGACGAATCCGAACGGCCGGAAGATGAACCCGAACGGCCGGAACATCCAGCGGACCGGCAGGCCGACCAAGACCAGGAGGGACAGGATGGCAACCAGTCCGGCCAGTGCCATGCCGATCGTGCGGAGCACGGGAAAGTCGAGACCGTAGGCGGCCAGCGTGCGGCCGATCGTGGTTTCGAGTCCCCGCGCCGCGCCGCCTGTGACCGCCGCCGCGAGCTGGATGCCGGCCTTGGCGAACTCATGGACGGCGAACTCGGTGGCCCGGCCGGCGTAGTCGACGAACTTCTCGGGGTTGGCCAGGAAAGCGGCCAGCACGCCCGCGGCGGCCAGCTTTTTCTTATGAGGCAGGACCTCTCGGGTGAAGAACGACCAGCCGCCGCGGCCCGCCTTGCGCAAGACGCCGAGGCTTTCGGGCCCTTCCTTGACCAGGACCTCGGCGACGTCGTCGCCGAAGACCCGGACGGCGGTCAAGCCCTCGGGGCCGAGGCGCCGAACCATGGTTTCCGCGTCCCGGGGATACCGCCTGGCCAACTGCTGCGCGGTCTCGCCGAGCTCGACGACCAGCCGCTTCTCGGCCGGCTCGAGCGCCGAGAAGGTGCGGAGCGCCTGGGGGTCTTGCTTGAGCAGCCGGGAGAACCGGGCCTGGAGCAGGGCTTCGGCCGGCTGCTCGACCCGTCGGCCGGCGCGGGCCAGCTCATCGGATCGGCGGACCAGGTGCTCCAGGGTTTCGTCGGCGTCGTGAGTCAGAAACAGCCGGCCAGCCCGCCGGATCTCCGTCCGCGCGCCGTCGCCGCCACGGACCAGCCTTTTACCGCCGGCCCTGGCCTCGATGATCACCTCCTGCACGACGTCATCCAGCCAGGACAGCTTGCCCGCTTGAACCACCCCGGGCAGCAGGCCCACCATGATCAGGGCCGGAACAACCGCTCTGGCCAGGCGCGCCGCGCCAGCGACGGCCCGCAGTCCACCGCGACGTTCGAGAGAGGGATCCATCGGCTCAAGTCCTCGCGTTGGTTGGCGACTCCGCGACATTCCGGCATTCTCCCGGTTCACCAGGCTATTCGACCGGTGGCAGGATTTGTTGCTCGGCCGTCAAGTATTCCTATCGCAATTCTACCCTATCATGGTACGTCGAATCAGCCGCCGGGAAACAAGATTCGCTGGGCCGGGACGACCGGTTCAAGTCGGCACCGATGGAAAAGCCGAAAGAGCTACCGCCATTTGACCAGACGGAATACTCCGCCGTTCTGCAGGGGCAGGCGGGGCCTGAAGACCGGCCGCTCCGCTTCTGCGCCGGGGATTACGCATGGGGCGACGTTGTACTCGTTGCGTTGGCGTCGTGCGACGACCTCGAAATGGCGGCTGGTGACAAATCTGTCGAGAGCGGGCCAAGTCAAGTATCGGCGGTGGGAATTGAACCCGAATGGGCGGTCCCGCCCGGAGGATTTTAAGTCCTCAGTGTCTGCCGCGAGCGTGGCGTTGGACTAACGTTGGGGTGGCATTTAAGTTGTGATTCGCTCAGCCAGTTACGGCGCTCAGTTTCATGAGATTGATTGCAGCCGCATTGGGGTCGCAGGACCAGCCGTCTTACCAAATTCTTACCAAGCCGGGTCGCAGGGCCGGATCCGGATCGATCGCCGGATCAGCCCCGACAGAGCTGAAATCGGCGAAGGAATGTGTGTTCCTTGATCATTCAGTCCAGGCGTGCCGGGAAGAGAGCTTGCCATCCTGGTCGTGATCGGGGCACTTTCACCCGCCCAGGGGCCTGTCCGGCCACGGGTGATGGTAAGACTCGCAGAGGCGCGACACCGGGATGAGAGACGTCCAGGAATCGAAGCAGTCAGTCGCGGATTGAGGGACTCAACGGAGCCGGTGACGGGGTCGACTGCGGAAGGCGAACGGGTCCTGAGCAGTGCGGAATGGGCACGCCGGTCTCCCCATCGATGTCTTCGCGGAACCGTGGGTCCCACCGGCCTTCATCGGGGCCGAAGTACTTCCTGAAGATCGTCCGAGCGACCTTCCGCTCCACGATCCTCATCATGTCCTTTCCCCCCTCATCGCTTCGTAAACCGGATTCCTCTCAGCCGGCCGCCGATATCGATCGAAAGACCGGTCACTTCGCCCTTCTCATTCCGCAGAAAGGTAATGATGCGGATGTCTGAGGGCTCCTGTATATGAACAAATTCGTCATGGACGGTTGCGTCGAGCGCCTCCCACCGCCGGCTGTTCACGCGCAGCCAAAGCCGCCCGTCGCGAACTTCCAGCCGATAGGTCGCTGCGAGCTCATCGCTCTCGTACCGGCCGGCGTATTCTTTGAGCTGATCCGGGGTCGGATCGACCAGTTCGACCGCCTGGAATTCGATTCTTGCCTTGTTGTCCGGCAGATCCCACTCTTCCATCAGAGACCAGGGCGATCCGGCCACGGGCCGCGAGAAGACGAGCTGGGTGGTGGGAGAAAACCCCGGGCCCTCGGGATCGAAGCGAGTGGCGCTCAAGGGCCGGAGAGGACAGGTCCCGTGAAACTGGTCCGTCAACTGGAGCGTCCCGTCCCGAAGTGTGATCCGCCAGATGACCCCGTTGCTTTTCGTGCGATACGCACCGACCTTGTCGCGCAACTCGGCCTCCTTGAGCTCGACCGTCGGCAGTTCGCTCGCCGCGGGGGCCGGGGGCCTGGACGCCTGGGGCGCAAGGCGGTCGCCGAGTGCGAGGTCTGCGATGCGTTGGGTCATCTTCCAAGATGCGATGTCGTCATTGTTGCTCAGGCAGATGACCGTGAATTCTTGGTCAGGAAACTGGGCCATCGCGGCATTGATGCCCCACGCACCACCCGTGAATTGCCGGCGCCTCAGCCCGCGGTACTGGCCGGGCGGCGACTTTCGCCGCGCCTCGGGGTCGTTCTCCTTGAGGGCGGCATCCGCATCGAGGCAAGAGCGATTCCCCAGGAGCGTGCCCTCTCGGAAGAACTCATCGAGATACTTCCCTCCCGGCAGACGGTTGCGCGCGAAGTTCTGGTCCCAGCGGCAGAGATCTTCGACGCATGTCTGCAATCCGGCTCCGCCTACCATGTACGCAGTGGGCCGCCACAGGTGCCAGGCATCGCCGACGCGTTTGTAATGGCCGACCGCGCGCTGCTCGATGACAGCTCCCGGGTCTTCTTCGAAAAAGGTGCGACTCATGCCGAGCGGCGCGAAGACGCGCTTCCGGGCAAACTCGGCCAGGGATTCTCCGCTGATCCGTTTCACGATGAGCCCCAGCAGGAAATAGTCGCCCATGCCATATCGATATTGCGACCCCGGCTGGAAAGGCAGCGTCTTCTGCCCGGCCAGCAGGCTCAAGAGGTCCGCTTCCGTATAGGGATGCTGAAGAGGCGCAATCTCCCAGCCGACGAGGGCCGGCACCGCGATTTGGTCCCACAAGCCGGTCCGGCAGCGGACCATATCTCGAATTCGAATTGGCGGATCGAACGGATGCATCTCCGGCACGAACTTGCGGAGGTCGTCCTCGGGCGAGATTTTCCCTTCGTCCAAGAGCATTGCGAGGCAGACGCAGGTCAGCGATTGGGAGACCGCCATGACCTCAAACACGGTCTGCGGCGTGTTGGGCGCTCGGTATTCCAGGTTGGCCGAGCCGAAGCCCTTGCTATAGATAAGCTGCCCGCGATGCACGATTCCGACGACGCAGCCCGGGGTATGCCGACGATTCCACTTCGCGAAGAGCTCATCCACGCGGGCACTGAAATCGGCCGGGAGGCTGGCGGGTGGCTCGTCGCCGAACACGGGCCCGCAGCTTGCCGCTGGTGCGATCAAGACGGTGATGAAGAGCACACAGCTTTTGATCTCTCGGACGGCCATCGCAAGGCTCCTTTTCTCATGAGATTGTCAGTAGCAATGGAACAGGAAACCACATGGCGGATCGATGTCTTTGCATCCACCGCCGCGGCCTTGCCATGAAGCATCCCGACCCTCCGAGTGCTCGAATTCACGCCCGATCCCAGCCTCGGGCTGGCTACACCAACCGAGGCGGTTTTCGGCCACCTCGGCTCCGGCCCTAGTCGGTGTAGAGTTTATTCTCGTCCGGGAGTTTTTCCTCTTTGAGGAACTGGTCCTTCTCGGCCAGGAATTTCTCGAGCGGCGGCCGTTCGTTGAGGCCAATCGCCCGTTGATAAGCGTCCGTGAGAGCCAGCAGCGTGCTCTCATCGTAAGCGCGGCCTGCCATGAACTGCGGTCGAGGCACGAGGAAGCCGTGGTCTTTCTCGAACTTCTTGGGGAATACAAGTACCGGATGCCCGGCGAGATTTGTGTACAGCCCCAACTCATCTCCGAGATAGATGTCGATTGTCTGCATCAACTTCTCGAGCCGTTCCATCAAGATCGCCCGCAACCGGCTGAATTTCAGGTAATCGACCGCCGACAAAAGATGGCCGTACGCCCAATACCTGGGCCAACCGTGGACTCCTTTCGGCTCCCCGCGACGTGTCAGCTCGTCGAACGACGCGGCCGACTCCATCGCGACGACCGCTTCAATCAACTCGAACGTCAGGCCGTAATCGTCCAACAGTTTCGTCTTTCGAATGGGCACGAGTTTGACGCCGAGCCCGCGCAGGACCCGCAGTTCCTCGCGATCTTCATCTTTGCCGTTTTCCGGGGAGTAGCCCACGCGGGTCGTGGAAATGTCGCGAGAGGAGGGCCACACATAGGGGCGATCGACGGAAACCGCGTCTCGCGGATCGGCGCCGTGGATCGCGGCAAAGACCAATCCGCAGTCGTCGGCGCTGCGACAGATCGGCCCGACCGTATCGAGCGACCAGCACAATTGCATGCAGCCGTACCGGCTCACGCGTCCGTAGGTTGGACGCAGCCCGACGGTGCCGCAGCGCATCGACGGGTGGATAATGCTCCCGCCCGTATCCGTCGCAATCGAGAAGCCGACGAGTCCGGCGGCGATCGCCGAGCCGGAGCCCGATGACGAGCCCGCTGCATCCAAGTGCGGGTTCCAGGGACTCCGGGTGAGGCCGCGGTACCATTGAACTCCGCCTCCTGCGAATGGGTTGGTCGCGAGCTTGGCGATGAGCACGGCCCCCGCATTTTCCAGCCGCTCGGCGACCGCCGCTTTCACGTTGATAACGCGGTTGCGATACTGCGGGGCGCACCAGGTCGTGGGGTAGCCGGGATAGGCGATGACGTCCTTCAGCCCCCACGGAATCCCGTGCAGCGCCCCACGATCCTTCCCCTCAGCTAGCTCACGGTCAGCTCGCTGCGCCTGTTGGAGCGCGACCTCGTCCATGAATGTCACGACGCATTTGAGCAACGGGTCGTAGCGGCGCAGACGGGCAAGGTAGAGCTTCGTCAGTTCGACAGATGAAATCTTTCGGCTGCGTATCAAGGACCCGATGTGTCGGATCGAAGCGAACGCCAAGTCCTCGTCGGAGTTGGGGCGTGCCAGCGCGCGCGAAACCGGCATCGGCGATGCCACAACTTGATAACCGCGCGGGTCGGGTCGTGACGCGGGACTTGTCAACGGCGTAAAGACAAGCCCAGGACGCTGCGAATTGTCAAGTTCGATCGCGCGAATGCGTTTCGTCGATTCTCGATACTTATTCAGATGGTTGGCTGCCGCCTCGCGCTGGGCTGGAGTGAGCTTGATCCCTGCGACCCACTCGGCGTCTGCAACCATTTCGGGAGATACCGGTCCCTCCCCAGCCTTCGCCGCCAACGCACGCTGAAAAACAGGAGTCCCGAGCCCGGCACTGCCGAGAACCGCCAGCGCTCTTCGTCGGTTCATCATAACTGAGTCCCTGGAAACGCATAGCGGTCGAATGGGCCGAAGAGGACATTCATAATTTACGGAACCGGCCGCGGTCAATAGGCGTTCGCGTCGATCACTTCTGCTCCCGCGATCGTCCCCAGGGCCGTCCAGACGCTTGCGCTCACCGACGCCTTCACGAATCGGACCGAACCGTCGCCGGTCATAACGTTCACGCCGCCGGGGTGGCGGCTCGTCGCCGTCACCACCGTCTGGCTGTCGTAGTCTTGCGAGCCTCCCAGCAGGCAACTCGGATATCCGGGAGGGAGGGTGTGGTTATAGCGAGCATAAAGCGAGTTCCCGTCGGCCCAGCGACCGCCCGACCACTCGTACGGGTCGGTTAGCCGGGGCGAGTTTGCCGGCCCGGCCAATCGGCACTCGGCCACGGTATCGTTCGTCAAATAATAGTCTGAAAGCGGGTCGGGGACAGCCGTGTCTCCAAGGCAGCGCTCGCTGAAGAACGCCGTCATGCTCAGACCGTCAGTGACCCGGTCCGGTGACACCGCACTCTGGAACCAGAAGCCGCCGTTATTCCGACCAGTGAAGTCCGGCGAGTCGTTTTTCAGATTGTACGGGAGCGTACCGGCGCAGGCACGGTAGGAGTTGTGCGCTGTGTTGAGCGGATCGTCAATCCGGTCGACGTCGGTCGGGCAGAGAAAGCCCGCGATGCTGGTCGTCAGCGCGGTCTGGTTCATCGGCCCGAAAACAGGATTGAGGTTCAACCACGGGGTCCCCGCGAAATTGAGCGAGTTGAATAAGGCGGGCTGCTCGACGTAAGGGAGAAGTTGCGACTGGGCCGACCAGCGGTTGACAACGTAGCCGGGCGGACCGCCGCCT
This sequence comes from Isosphaerales bacterium, assembly GCA_044450785.1. Lineage (GTDB taxonomy): Bacteria > Planctomycetota > Planctomycetia > Isosphaerales > Isosphaeraceae > JBIOJM01. The sequence continues at coordinate 34,136 of JBIOJM010000045.1, read as the reverse complement.
CCAACGCCGAAGGGGTAGACCCGGAGGGCCGACTGGTAATTTGCAAGGGCCAGGCTGATCTGCTTCAGGTTGTTCGCGCACTGAGCTCGCCGCGCCGCCTCGCGCCCGGCCTGGACGGCCGGCAGCAGAACGGCAATGAGGATGGCGATTACCGCCATAACAACCAAAAGCTCGATGAGCGTGAGCCCGCGACTCGGCTTCGCGGCGGCCGGCTTCACCGCCGTTCTTGCCGACGAGGCGACCGCGGGCTTGACGGCGGGCATCGGCTTCGGTGTCTGATCGCGGCCGGACCGCAGCCGCCATGCCGCCAGGGCGCTAATGAACACCGCGACGACCGCGGCCAGCGTCAACCAGGTTCCTCCGCCCCAGCCGGTCGACGGCGGCTCGTGGAGCCTGACGATCTTGTCGGCCTTGACCGAGAGCCGCTCGAAACGGACATCGATCGCGTCGGGACTCCGCAGCGCCAGGGCCTGAAGCCCGAGATCGGCGATCGGCACGGTGCTGAACTTGACGGTTCCCATCTCGACGAGCGTTCCGTCAGCCTCGGAGCGGAGGAACGCGAGCTGGTCTCCCGAGCGGCTGACGCCAAGCCGGCCTGACTTCCCCGTGGCGGGAAAGTGACGGAGCGTCGAGCCCCCTTCGGGCGACTGTGCGTAAAAACCCCATCCCTCACCCGAGGGACGATGGTCCCGAAAGACCGTCACCATGCAGCCCGGGGCGTACAGGAAGATCTCGATGTTGTTGGTCGGGTCCTTGACCGTTGCCCCCGCCGGAGGTTCGTTAGGCCGGGGGAGCCGGATGATCTCGAAGTCGGCGACGATCTCGAAATCCCCTTCGAGATGCATCAGACCCTTGAATCGAAGCGGTCCGCGGGACGTTTGCCCTTTCGGAACCGAGGCGTGGAGGCCGATGCCCTTCGTATCCCAACGCCCACCGTCGAGCCCCGCCTCCGGACGGAACAGCCAACGATCGTAAGTCTGCTTCGTGAAGTCGACGTCGATCTCCTCGGCCGACACGCCAATTCCCGTGACGAGGAACCCCGCGATGCGCGTGAGTCCGGCGGCCTCCGTCGCCCCGAGTCCGGCGGCGAGCGCCAGCAGCACCACCGCCGCGAGCCTCCGTCGCCTCCCAAGACTGGGAAAGCGCCTGTGCTCCCGTTCGCACGGGAACGGCGGCGCGTAGGTCGGCCGCTCGAGGTAGACCAGGCATTGACCGAGAAGTTGCGCGACCTCCGCGGCCGTCTGGAACCGGTCAGCCGGGTCCTTGGCAAGCAGCTTGGCGATGATCGCCTCGAGCCAGCCCGGAACCTCGGGGTGGTCGGCCCGGATCGGCCTCGGGGTGTCTTCGCAAACGCGACGCAGGACCGCCAGCGCGGTCTCGGCCCGGAACGGTGGGTGTCCCGTACACATGGCGTACATGACCCCGCCGAGGCCAAAGAGGTCGACTCGGGGGTCGATGGGCTCGCACTTGGCCTGCTCAGGCGCCATGTAGTGCGGCGTCCCAGCGGCTACGCCGCTCTGGCTGATGCTCGCGTCGTCGGCCGCGCGGGCGAGACCGAAGTCAGTGATCTTGACTCGCTCGATGCCGTTCTCGAGGAGGATATTCGCCGGCTTGATGTCGCGGTGTACGAGCCCCTGTGCGTGTGCCGCTGCCAGGCCCGAAGCCACTTGCATGCCAATCCGGAGCACTTCGCGCACGGCGAGCGGGCCGTCGCGCTCGATCCGGCCCTGAAGCGACTTGCCGGGGACGTATTGCATCACGAGGTAGGGGAGGCCCTTCCACGAGTCGACCGCGTGAATCGCGACCACATAGTCGTGGGCCACCGACGCAGCCGCCCTGGCCTCGCGGGCGAATCGCAGCCGGGCCGAGCCGAGGAATGAAAGCTCGGGGGCGAGGACCTTGATCGCGACGACGCGGGCGAGGGCCGAATCCGATCCTTTCAAGACCACGCCCATCCCCCCTCGGCCGATGACCTCAAGGATCTGATACGGACCCAAGGAACCCATGTACCGGGGGTCCGCCGGCGGATCGAGGAAGGCGAGGACGGCCCGCCCCCCATCCCAGTCATCGGGCGCGGGCCGTCCCCGCCCCTCGTCCCGAGCGTGGCCGGCCGGCCGGACCTGGGGCGGCGAAAGATCCGGCTCGCCGACCAGGAAAAAACGCAGGTCACGCCATAAGCCGTCGTCGCCGGCCAGCGCCTCGAGCGAACCGCGGCACTGTTCACAACGATCGAGATGGGCGGCCAGCAGTTCCTGCTCGTCCTCCCCGAGCCGGCCCTCCACGTGCCGCCTCAGCCGGTCTGTTTCGCACTCACACGCACGATCCACCATGGCGTGCTCCCTATTCCTATTCCAGTCCGGGCCACTCGCCCTCGACCTGTTCGATCACCTGCCTGATCCGGGCCACAACCCGGCTCTTGGCCATGTACACTGCGCCGATGCTCATCCCGAGAGTAGCGGCGACGACTTGCGCCTTCTTGCCCTCGACCCCGGTCTCCCAGAAGGCCGCCCAGGTGGTCCCCCGAAACTCGCCGCTGACCCGTTCAGCGGCCCACCGGAAGAGTTGACGCTTATATTCGGTCTCAAAAAGCGCGGTGTCCGCGGGGGACGGGGAAGGCCGGGCTTCGAGGAGCGATTGGATTTCGTCCGAGCCCGTGCCCCGCAGATGCCGGCGCTGGCTCGCGACGAGGTTCAGCATCATGTTCCGCGCGATTCGGAATAGCCAGTTGCGAAAGGGCCCTTTACATGGATCGGGTTCCCAGCGGTCCACGGCGGAAGCGACCGCGCGGAGGACCTCCTGGACGAGATCCTCGGCATCGGCGTCCTGAAACCCCTTCCGGCACGCTAATCGGTAAATCAGCGGAGAGTAAATCGCCGTGAATTCGGTCCAGGCGCGGTCGTCCTTGGGGTCGCACAGGCGGACCAGCAGGCTCGGTCGAGTGTCCGGCACCTCGTCCATCCCATCCCCTTTTTCACGGAAATCTGTTCAATGAACACAACGCAGGGAAGAAAACCTCACAAAGATTCTCCACGGCGCACCAACGTTTGCGGTGACCGGCCCCGTCGACGGCCGTACCTGCCCAGTTTTCACGCAGGCCCGCAAAGTTTCAAGTTTGGGACGCGCACGTCCGTCGATCGAGGAGTTGAAACGTCTGCGCGAAGAAGTGGTGGCGAAGCTTCGTGGTCCGGTGGATGTCCAGACGCTCGAGGATTGACGTGAGTCTGACAACGGCCCAATCCGATGGCCCCGATACGAGGCGGTCCACTGGCTTAGCGTCGCTCCATCTCTGGCTGGATCGATCCGCGCGACCGCAGTGCCCGCCTCGGACCGGTTCCGATGAGCGATGACCGCGTCGCCGCCAAGAGCCCAACCTGTGCCCCGGATATGGGCGGCTGTTGATCTAGCTGCGTCTCAGGTTCCTTCCCAGTTCCCTTCCAAACGATCTTGTCCGTGAAACAAGCCAGGTTCCGGGGACACCTTACGGAACTCCATTCAACGTCAACGAAACGGCCAATGCCACCCCAATGCGACACCGGAGGTGTCACCAAATCCGTTAGGCAAGTGCCCGTCCACTTTCCGTCGTAAGTTCAATACCGGCGGTGGGAATCGAACCCACACGGGGGTTCCCCCCCAGAGGATTTTAAGTCCTCAGTGTCTGCCTTTCCGCCACGCCGGCACGATTCGGACCCACCGCACCCCGAGAATCGGACCACCACTCACCGCACGGATCAGCCGCCAATCAAACTCGGCGAACAACATCCGGGGCATGGGACAGCCTGAAAGGCCGCCGCCACGGCCGATCGATTGCCTGGTGTACCGGCGAGCCGATTGGGCGTATATTGACTCCCAGGAGGATTCGCGCCGCAGCTCGCCCCCGTCATCATGAGCGGCGGCCGGTCCTGAGCTCCGGTGACCTGAATCAGGGAGCCTTGATCATGTCCGTTACCGAGACCCTGAAGCCACCGCCAACGCACCTGCTCGACGGCGTTCCGCCCGACAAGCGCGTCGTCATCATCGACGTCACCTGGGACGACTATGAAAGCCTGGTCGAGCAAATCGGTGAGAGCAGAAACTGCCGCGTCGCCTTTGACGGTAAGGACATCGAGATGATGACTCTGGGGCCGTTCCACGAACGGCAGAAGTCGCTTCTTGACTGGTTCATCATGATCGTCGCCAGCGAACTGAAGGTCGAGCGCCAACCGATGGGCTCAACGACCTGGAAGCGGAAGAAGCTCAAGCGTGCGATCGAGTCCGATGTCTGTTATTACTTCGATCCCGCCAAGCTGGCCGCAGCCGCAACCGCGGCACACTCGGATGACGTCGACCTTTATCCGAACCCCGACCTCGCCGCCGAGGTCGATATCTCACCGCCCAGGATCGATCGGCCGGGAATCTACGCCGCGCTGCAAGTGCCGGAATTCTGGCGCGTACGCAATAAGGCAGTGTCGATCGAACAGCTCGGTCCCGATGGGACGTATCACGCAGTTCCGCGCAGCCGTTTCTTACCCGTGCGGGCCGAGGATGTCACCCGGTGGGTGTTCAGCGAGGATTCGAGCAGCCTGGTCGCGTGGGAAGAACGCCTGCGCCAATGGGTACGGGATGAGGTCGTTCCCAAAGCCGGCGCGTAGGGCTCACCGCCTCGAGCATACCCATATCCTTGCCGAGTTTTTTCTGGCGCTCGTAGTCCCGCTCGAACTTCGTCGTGGGGATTGCTTCGAGGGTTTGTCCACGCAAACAGGCTTGCCCGCTTTGACGGTTCGTGTAACGGGCGCCTCCGGTTTCATCGCCGATGGCAATGGGGCGGGCGGGGCGTTGTGCGCCGTCAACCGGGGTGATCTTGCGGACTCACGTCCGTTTGCTCCGTCGCGTGCCGCACAAACCAGGGCAAGTCCAATACCGGCGGTGGGAATCGAACCCACACGGCGTTACCCCCAGAGGATTTTAAGTCCTCAGTGTCTGCCGTATGAGAGGCGAGTCGGAGAGCCTTGCACGCCCGTCACGCCCTCAAACTGGAACGTATGCCAGGGTAACAGGTCCGGTCAAATGGGTGGCGGACCGGCTAGAGCCTGCTCGGTCCTTTTGGTTTAAGCCGTCCTTGACCGACGACTTTCAGATTTGCCGCCATCATCAAGGCTTCGGCATACTCAATCCCGATGTCTCGGACGCCCCTCAGGTACTCGTAAACCGCCGATCGGGACAGGGTGCCACAATGGGCACGGGCTTTCTTCCACAACTCGTATCGCGTCATACCGCGATCGTCGAGCGATTCCAAAATGGCCCGGCAAACCCGCCCAAGCTGCCGTCTTGGCAGATTGCCGTACGCATCGCGGCACACCGGTGCTTCAGTCCCTTTCAACTCGGGTATATCGTCCGTTCGGACAGGACGGCGCATCGTTTCTCTGAGGCGAGCCAAGTCTTGCGCCGTCCTCGCGTGGCCACCGTCTGCCGCGATGTGGATCATTTTACCTGCCTTCGATTGCTTGGGCATAATGTCTCCACATGGTAGAGTTCAGCCTGGTCGTCTTCGAGCACTGCCTTGGCGTCCTCGAAAGACACGCCGTGTTTTGTTTGATTGGTCTTTGATTTTTGGGGATCCCGCTCGAAGTCGCCGTGGTGTTTCATCGTCTCCTCGACCGCCTCTTCAGGCCATATTAGTACCGTTAACGGTAAGTTTCAAGGCGACTCTTGCAGGATGCCGTGCATCCCTGCATCCCAGCCGGGCATCGGTGCCCGCCCCCAGTTCATGTGTCATACTCCAGAATTGCGGATGAATCGCCGGAGGTGGAATCTGACGACCCGAGTTGATATCACTGGACTTCCTTTCTTGCGATAACCTCTTTGATATTGACCATGTTGCTTCAGATCCAAGAACCGTGAACTGGGCCGTTGCGAACGCGTGTAAAGAACGGTCGCTGTTGAATCGCAACGGTTCCGATTATCATTATTGATGTGTCAGTAATCCATGCGGTCGCGAAGACGAAGGTGTCTGTGGAGTATTCATGGGACCGAGAGTGGGTCGGAATTCAACACCATGGGCCCAAGATCCCCTTGTCCTGATCAGTTGCACCTGCGGCTGTTTTTCCGCGCGCCGGTAAGCACGCTCGAGGCGGAGTCGGTGCGAGCGCATGTCGAGGAGTGTGAAGCTTGCCGGGCAATCGTGGCCGGGCTCGAGGCCGGGGACAGGATCCAGAATACACTGGCCGATCAAGCCGTGGATCCCGCTCGGCGGGTGATTCCGTCCGGCGACACCATGGAAGTCGGCCGGATGAGCAACAACGTGGCCGGGCCCGAGGCCGGGGACGAGAACCGAAATACCCTGGCCGATCAGGCCGTCAATCCTGCGCTGCGGGTGATTCCGTCCGCGGACGCCATGGATGTTTTTCGGGTGAGCGACGGCGGCGCGGCGCAGGGAGCCGGCGATGCCACGGTGTGCCTGCCAATCGGGGCAGCCGAGAACGGCGTGTCCTTCCAGCCCTCTGATCCACAAGTCGCGAACTCAGAGGAAAAAAGCGATTCGGACGAGACGTGCTTCATTCTGTCTGGGGAAGACTCAAGGCAGACCGTTGCAGCCGACGCAGCGACTGTGGCCACCCGGCGCGAGGCGACGGATGGATCGTCATCCGGTGCAGCCACGCTCGAGGGCGTGACGGTGCCGGGTTATGACATCCTTGAAGAACTCGGCCGGGGCGGCATGGGGGTCGTCTACAAGGCGAGGCACCGCCGGTTGCAACGTCTGGTCGCCCTGAAGATGGTCCTGGCGGGATCGCATGTTGGTCAGGTGGGCCTGGCGCGGTTCCGCGCCGAGGCGGAAGCCGTTGCCAAGCTGCTTCATCCGAACATCGTGCAGATTTTCGAGACCGGCGAGCACGAAGGCCGGCCCTATTTTTCGTTGGAGTTCGTGGAAGGAGGGAGCCTCGACAAGCGGATCGCTGAGAGTCCAACGAGTCCTCGGGGGGCCGCCCGGTTCGTGGAGACGCTGGCGCGAGCCATGGAGGTCGCCCACCAGCGCGGCATCGTTCATCGCGACCTCAAACCGTCGAATATTCTCCTGGCCAAGCTCGGCAGCCAGTCGTCCGTGATCCGGAACCGGGAACTCGATTCGTCGTCTCTTCCGGCGGATCATTGGTCCCGGACCACGATGCCCAAGATCGCCGATTTCGGCCTGGCCAAGCGAGTGGGCGACGACTCCAGCCAAACGCAGAGCGGCGCCATCCTCGGCACCCCCAGTTACATGGCGCCGGAACAGGCGGGCGGGAAAAACCGGGAGGTTGGCCCGGCCGCCGACATCTATTCCCTCGGAGCGATCCTCTACGAGCTGCTGGTGGGTCGTCCGCCGTTCAAGGCGGGCAATCCGATCGACACGGTCCGTCAGGTCGTCGAGCAGGAGCCGGTCCCGCCGCGCCAGTTGGAGCCGCGAGTCCCGTATGACCTGGAGACGATCTGCCTGAAATGTCTGGAGAAGGACCCGGCCCGGCGGTTTACCAGTGCCGTCGAGCTGGCGGAAGACCTGCGCGGTTCGTGGAGGGTGACCCGATTCTCGCGCGGCCGACGCCGGCCTGGGAGCGTGCCTGGAAGTGGGGCAAACGCCGCCCAGCCATCGTGGCGCTCTTGGGAGTCAGTGCACTGGCTGTCGTCTCCATGGTGTTGTTCATCGTCTGGCACAATGTGTCATTGCGTGGCAAGCTGGACGTGGCATTGGCCGAAGAACGTCGGGCCCGGCAGCGGGAGCACGCCGCGGTCGAGGAGCAGCGTCTGTCGCACGTGGAGCAAGAGGGGCGGAAGCTGTTCGACAGTGCACGGGTGGCCGTGGCCGCCAGCGATTGGTCGAGTGCACGGCTCGACCTGGAGAAAGCACTGACGACCATTGGCAGCGAGGCGCGCGTCGAGGACGTGCGGGAGCCCGTCCAGGCGCTCCTGAAAAAGGTCGAGCAGGAACTGCTGGTCGAGGCCGACCGGCGGGCGTCTCAGGCCCGCTTCCAGAAATTCGTCACGATACGCGACGAAGCCCAGTTCCTCGGCACTCTGTACACGGGCATGGATCTGGCCGCCAACCTGGAAGCCGCGCGCACCTCGGTCCAGCACGCCCTGGCGGTCTATGGCGTCTTGGCGGGGGCGGAGGCTCGCCCAGGACTCGATGACTACCTGAGCGATCCCCAGAAAGCCGAGATCCTGGGAGATTGCTCTCAGCTTCTGCTGATACTTGCCGAGACGGAGGCACAGTCGGCGTCCGACCGAAAGCCGCCCGAGAAGGAACAATACCTGCGTAAAGCCCTGAGTTTCCTCGAACAGGCCCTGCGGCTCGGAGCACCCTCCCGGGCGATTCACCTGCGACGGGCGCGCTACCTGAACATGCTCGGCGATCGGGCGGAAGCAACGCAAGCCGAGCAGGCGGCCCAGGGCGCTGCTCTTGACCAGGTTCTCGATCACTTCCTGATGGCGGATGAGTTATATCGTCGCGAGAAATTCGGCGAGGCGATCAAGGAATTCGATCAGGTGCTCGAGCGGAAGCCAGGCCATTTCTGGGCGCAGTATCTCAATGCGATTTGCCTGCTGCGCCAGGGCAGGCCCGCCGAGGCCCGGACCTTGCTCAGCGCGTGTCTGGCTCAGCGCTCCGATTTTGTGTGGCTTTATCTGCTGCGTGGCTTTGCTCAAGAGGAACTGCAGGCGTGGGGCGCGGCGGATTCCGACTTCCAGAAGGCCTCGCAAATGCCGCTCGATGACAACGCCCGCTATGTGCTCTCGGTCAATCGCGGGGTCCTGCGAATCAGGCAGGAGCGATTCGAGGACGCGATCGTCGACCTCAAAGCGGCGATCGTGCAGAAGCCGAACGCGTACCAGGCCTATGTCAACCTGGCGCAAGCTTACCGGCGGCTGGACAAGCTGGACCTGGCGCTCGAACAGTTGCATCGCGCCGTCCAGCTCGAACCGGGGCTGGCCCACCTCTATCGCCTGCGGGCCCGGCTCTACCTGGAACGCAAGGAACCGGCGCTGGCTCTCGGTGACTTCGACCGGGCGATCGAGCGCGAGAACACGAACAGCCCGTATCAGGTCGACGACCAGGTCGAACGTGGCCGGCTGTTGCTCTCCGGCGGGAAGCACTCGGAAGCGTTGGGTTCATTCGACGCGGCTTTGGCGCTTCAGAAAGACCATTCACTGGCGCAGCGCCTGCGAGCGGAGACCTTGTTCCGGCTGGGTCGTTTCGTGGAAGTCATCAAGGCGTTCGATCGCTACCTGGAGACGGGGAAACCGCTGGAGTCGGTCTATCGAGGCCGCGGCCTGGCGCGGGCGGAGCTGGGGCAGTATCCGGGCGCCATTGAGGATTTCACGAAGGCGCTCGAGCTGCACCCCACCTCGGCCGTGCAGGCGTATCGGGGCTGGACGCACCTGGTCGTCGACGCGCCCAAGCTGGCGCTGCGCGACTTCGAGCTGGCGATCGAGCTCGATCCCAAGAACGGCGACGCTTACAGCGGGCGGGGTTTCGTGCGCGCCAGGCTGGGTCGACACCGCGAGGCCGTCCAGGACGCCGCGGAAGCACTCCGCCATGGGCCGGCGTCACCGCGGTTGCTCTACAATACCGCGCGGATTTACGCCCAGTGCCCCGGCCCCTACCGGCCGCGCGCGGTGGAGTTGATCGAGCAGGCTTTGAGCTTGCTCCCCGCCGAAGAGCGTCGGGCCTTCTGGTCGACGCATATTCGAGCGGATGTGGCCCTGGCCGGCCTGCGCCGACATCCGTCATTCGTCCGACTGGACGTCGAGCTGGCCCACGGGAAGTGATCGATGCGTGTTCGAGGCCGATTTGCGAGCTTGCGCGGTCAACCGCGTCGCCGATGGTCGTATCGACTGCCGGACGGGGAGTGGCTCGAGCCGCGCACCCTGCTCGCCGCCTCGCCGCTGGATCTGGCTGTGCCGCTGCACTTCGGCGTTTTCAACGATGCGCAGGTGTCGCACGTCCTGTCCATTCCCGACGAGGTCGATCTCTACTCCGCAACGCTGCAAAGAGGCGAGACGCTCGACGCCAGCATCAATGCCCAGCAGGCCGGCAGCGGCCTGGCAAGCCTACTGCGTATTTTCGATGCGAAGGGCATGCCGCTGGCGCTCGACAACCAGCAGGGGGGCGACCCGCACCTGACCTTCCAGGCGGCGACCGCCGGCGTCTACTACATCGGCGTCAGCAGCGCCCCCAACAACAACTACGATCCGACGGTGGTGTACAGCGGCGTCCCTGGTGGCACGACGGGGCTGTATACCCTGGACGTAACATTCACGACCTTGGCGGCGCTCCAGCCGGATTTGACAGGTAGTTCCTTCCGGACGGGCGTGGACATGGCCGCGGCCGGCGACACGGTCCCGGTCAACTTCACGGTCCAGGACCGTGGCGGCGCCGACCCCGGCAACTTCCAGGTGCAGGTCCTGCTGGCCGACAGCAATCTTTTCGACGGCTCTTCGAAGGTGCTGGCGACATTTTCGAAGGGCCAGCTCGTGGCCGGCGGGCCGGGCTGGGGTTTTTCCTCGCCGGCCGGCTTCACCGTGACGCTGCCGGCCGGCCAGCCGTCGGGCCCTGCGTTCATCGGATTGCGCATCGTTGCCGACCCGGCGGTGCCCGAGGCCGGCCTGTATGACAAGAGCGGCGTCCATCGCGGCTCGGACTGGGAACCGCTCACGGTCGTCAGCCGCGTTCCCGCAGGCGTGACGAACCTGTCGCAGGTCGATGCCGGTCTGTTCACCGAAACCACTGGAACGCTCGGCCCGGACCAGGTGAGCACCTGGTCGTTCGTGGTCAGCAACACCCTGGGCAACGGGGAGCTGACAGCGGAGGTCGCGGCTACCAGCGGCACGCTGCAGCCCCGGCTGACGCTGTCCGGACCGACAGGCCAGGTGCTGATCCAGTCGGACAGCGGTCAGATCGTCCAGTCCCTCCAACCGGGGACATACTTGCTGACCGTCTCGGGGCAAGCGGGTGCGGGTGCTTACCGGCTCGCCACGGCGTTCACCCAGACCAGTCTGCCTTTTGCCCCGCTTGCCTCCGGAGCGGGCACCGCCTCGGTGGCGGTGGGGGACTTGACCGGCGACGGCATCCTCGACATCGTCACCGCCAACCGGATCGACGACACGGTGAGTGTGTTTCTGGGCACCGGCGACGGCACCTTCGTGCCCCCGAAGACCTACGCCATTGGACAGCGGGTGTGGCGGGTCACGCTGGCGGACGTCACCAACGACGGCAAGCTCGATATCCTCACCGCCAACAAGGGCGCCAACACGGTGAGTATACTGCTGGGCAACGGTGACGGCACCTTCCAGCCCCAGATTGTCATCCCCGTCGGCACCCGCCCGTCGGCGGTGACGGTGGCCGACCTCACCGGCGACGGCATCCCCGACCTGGTCGTCGATAACTACGCCGCCGACACGATATGGGTGCTGCTGGGCAACGGCAACGGCACCTTCCAGGCCCCGCAAATCTACCCCGTCGGCCAGGGCCCGGGATTCGCTGGCCCGTCGCCGGTGACGGTGGCCGACCTCACCGGCGACGGCATCCCCGACCTGATCTACCCAGACTACGCTGCCGGGAACGTGGCTGTACGACTGGGCAATGGCAATGGCACCTTCGGGCCTGAGCACACCTTCCCCGCCGGAAAAGGCGCCTATCAGGTGTCGGTGGTGGACTTGAACGGCGACGGCAAGCCCGACCTCGTCGTCGACAACGCCGTCGACGACACCGTGAGCGTGCTGCTGGGCAATGGCGACGGCACCTTCGGGCCCCAGAAAGTCTATCCCGCCGGCTTGAATCCCTATTCGCTGGCGATTGCGGAGTTCAACGGCGACGGCATCCCCGACATCGTCACGTCCGACCGGGGCGGCAACACGGTGAGCGTGCTGCTGGGCAACGGCGACGGCACCTTCGGGCCCCAGGAAACCTTCCCGACCGGAAGAACCCCACGTGCGGTCGCGGTGGGGGACTTCACCGGCGATGGGCAGGTTGACATCGTCACCGCCAATCTGGGCGACGACACGACGACCGTGCTGCTGGGCAAGGGCGACGGCACCTTTTCCTTCGGGGCCCAACAGTCCGCCCCCGCCGCCCCCTTGGCCCCTTTCCAGGTCGTGGTGGCCGATCTCACCGGCGACGGCATCCCCGACATCGTCACCGCCAACAGGCCCGACAACAGTGTGAGCGTGCTGCTGGGCAACCGCGACGGCTCCTTCCAGACGAAGGAGACCTATGCCACTGGAACGGGCCCGTTTTCGGTGGCGGTGGCCGACCTCACCGGCGACGGCATCCCCGACATCGTCACCGCCAATTACGAAGGCGCCAGCGTGAGTGTGCTTTTGGGGAAAGGCGATGGCACCTTCGAGCCCTACCAGGACATTCCTGTCGGCAGCGATCCCTATGACGTCAAGGTGGCCGACCTCACCGGCGACGGCATCCCCGACCTCGTCGTCACCAACAAGAACGACAACACGGTGGGCGTGCTGCTCGGCAATGGCAACGGCACCTTCCAGGCCATGAAAGCCTACCCAGTCGCGTCAGGTCCCTACGAGGTCGTGGTGGACGACCTCACCGGCAACGGCATTCCCGACCTGGTGGTCAGCCACTTCAGCGCCACGGTGGTGGACGTGCTCCTGGGCAACGGCGACGGTACATTTCAACCCACGCGGGAATTCCCGGTCGGCTCGCGGCCCTACGGGCTGGCGGTGGCGGATTTAGCGGGCGACGGCAAGCCCGACATCGTCACGTCCGATTACCGCGACAACGAGGTCAGCGTGCTCTTGAACCAGGGCAACGGCAATTTCGGGCCGCCCGAGACGTATCCGGTGGGAAAGGCCCCCAACGAGGTGCAAGTGGCGGACTTGAACGGCGACGGCATCCCCGACATCGTCACCGCCAATTACGGCAGCGACACGGTGAGCGTGCTCCTGGGCAACGGCAACGGCACGTTCCGGACCCAAGAGACGTTCCCCGCCGGCAGCGGGCCAGCCTCGGTCGCCGTGGCGGATTTGAACGGCGACGGCAAGCGGGACCTGGTGGTCGGGAACCGCAATGCCAGCACCGTCACCGTTCTGCAAGGCAACGGCGACGGCACGTTCCAGGCCCCGATCACGCTGGGCGCGGGCAAGAACCGCTATTCGGCGGCGGTGGCCGACTTGACGGGCGACGGCAGTCTCGACGTCATCACGACCAGCGTATTGAAGAACACGGTGACGGTGCAGCTCGGCAACGGCGACGGCACCTTCGGGCCGGGCGAGACCGTCTCGGTCGGTCCCGCACCGACTTCGGTGGCGGTGGCGGACTTGAACGGTGACGGCCGGCCCGACCTGGTGACGACCAATTCCGACGGCAACACGGTGAGCGTGCTCCTGGGCAACGGCGACGGAACCTTCAGCGTGCAGCAGACGTTTCCGGTGGGCCGCAGTCCGCGTGCCGTCGCGGTGGCCGACCTGACCGGCGACGGCATCCCGGACCTGGTCGTCGCCAACTACAACGACGACACCGTCAGCGTGCTCGTGGGCAACGGCGACGGCACCTTCCTGCCCCAGGAGGTCTTCCCGGTCGGACAAAAGCCGTACTCGCTGGTGGTGGCCGACTTGAACGGCGACGGCAAGCCCGACATCATCGTCGCCAACTCGGCCAGCGACACGGTGAGCGTGCTCTTGAACCTGGGCGGACGCAACGACCACGTGAATTTCGCGCCGCAAATGACCTTCCCCACCGGCCGGCAGCCGTTCTCGGTGGCCGTGGCTGATATAAACGGCGACGGCGTGCCCGACATCATCACCGCCAACGCGGCGAGCAACACCGTCAGCGTGCTCGTGGGCAACGGCAACGGCACATTCCGACCCCAGCAAACCTACGCCGTCGGCTCCCGACCCTATTCGGTGGCCGTGGCCGGCTTGAACGGCGACGGCAAGCCCGACATCGTCGCCACCAACTACGGCGGCGACAGCGTCAGCGTCCTGCTGAACAACGGCGACGGAACCTTCGGCAAGCAGCAGACCTTCGCCACCGACCTTTCGCCGGTCCAGACTGTCGTGGCCGACGTCAACGGCGACGGCCGGCCCGACCTCGTCACCGTCAGCAACCACGACAGTGCAACCGGGGTGCTCCTGGGCAAGGGTGACGGCACCTTCGAGCCGGCAGCGGCCGGCAGCGGCGTCGGTGTCACCGATACGCCGTTTCTGGCCGATTTCAACGGTGACGGCATCGCCGACAGCGTCGTCCTGGACCGGTCGGGCAACATCCTCTTCCGCGCGGGACTGCCCGGCTCCGCCAGTACCTTTGCCCCGCCCGAGATCCTTAACCCCGGGCGGCCCGCGCGCGCCATCACGATCCTGCGCATCGGGTCTCAGTTCGCGATCGCAGCCGCCGACGCTCACTTCGATCCCTCGCTCTCCTCCAGTCAATTTGTCTTCACGGTCTCGATTTACACCGTCAGCGAGAACGGCAATGTCTCCCGCCGCGTTGCGTTCTCGACCACGGCCCTGCCCACCGGCCTCACTGCCGCCCTACTGACGAACAGCGGGCTCGACGACTTGATCGCCGCCAACGCGCTCGACGACAGTGTCACGATCGCGCTGCAGACATCGACCGGGGGGTTCGCGGCGCCCGTGACCGTGCCCACCGGCGTCGCGCCGTCGGACATCGCGGTGGGCGACGTCAACGGGGACGGCCTGCCCGACGTCGTCGTGAGCGACCAGGCATCGGGCGACGTGACCGTCCTGCTCAACGATCCGGCGCACTCGTTCAGCCAGTCGCTGCGATTCCGCGCGAGCACGGGCCTCTACGGCCTGAGCACGACCTCTACCAGACCGGCCGTCAGCTCCTTCGCGCAGACGGTCAGCCTGGTCGCGGGAGATTTCACCGGCGACGGCCGCGACGATATCGTGGTCGTCAATCAAGACGCGCACAGCTTCACCGTGCTGGCCGACGACGGCGCCGGCGGCTTCGGTAACCCGGCGCTTGGCCTGACCACATCGACCAGCGACGGTTCCAGCATCAACAGCCGCCCCGGCGCGATCGTGGCGGGCGACTTCAACCGCGACGGCAAGCTCGACCTGGCCGTACTGATGGAGGACACTGGGGAGGTCTGGATCTATACCGGGAACGGGAATGGTAGCTTCCGCCACACGTTTAGCATTTCGGTCGGCGAAGAGGCCACCGGTCTATCGTTGGTGCAGGGCAACGGACCTGGGCTGGTCGATCTGCTGGTGGGCAACGGCTTTGGCGACGTATTGATCCTGGACGGCAAGGGGGACGGGACGTTTCAGATCCAGGGTAGTCGCGTTTCGCTGTCGGTCGTGCCGGACCTGCTGGGCCCGGGTCAGGCCGGGGTACTGGTCGGCGACCAGCAGAACAACCGCGTGACCGTGCAGGCGCCCTCGGGCAACGGCAACCAGTACTCGCCCGTGGAGACGCTGGGCGCTACCTCGTCGTCGTCGTCCGCGCAGCTCGCGCCTGGCGACGTGCAGTGGGCGTTCCTCGACAGGGGGGCGACCTTGCCCGACGCCATCGTCGTGAGCACGGGCAGCAACTCGGTGGAGGTTTATCGCACCACGTCGATCAACAACGGCGCGCCCACGTTCGCACCGACGGTGGAGAGCTACTTCGTCGGCACCGCCCCGGCGAGCGTCACGGTCGCCGACATCAACGGCGACGGCATACCGGACATGCTGATCGCCAACCAAGGCAGCAACGACGTCTCCGTGATTTTCGGCTCCCACGCCGCCAACGGCGATTGGGTGGGCATTCTGGGGCCGCGCCTCAAGTCCGGGGGCGACGGCCCCATCGCGGTGGCCGTCCAGGATCTCGGCGCGAGCGGCATCCCGGACCTCGCCGTCTTCAACGGCGGCAGCGGCACCGTCACCGAGCTGCCTGGGGTCGGTCGCGGCTTCTTCAATGACCAGCAGCCGCGGACGCTGTTCAACCTGGGCAGCGCGCTGGTGCAGCCCCCCACCTTCGTCGGCGACAGCGGTCTGGGTTATTCGGTGACGGCCGGAGGAAACCTGGTTCGGTTCGACCTCATGAACCTGAGCGGCGGCGGCGGCGTGGTCTTCTCCGGTGAGCAGGTGCTGGCCGCGCAGGCGCTCGCGACGGGACAAGTCGTGGTGGCCTTGGCCGACGGGATCGTCGATATCTTGGTCCCTCGAGGCAACGGCTTGAGCGTGGCGTCGGAACTGCTTCCAGAGGGAGAGACTCCCGCGCTGCCAAGTGCGATCGAGGTGGTGGACAAGCCGAACGGGCTCTTCGATGTCCTGGTCAGCAGCCAGGGCTCCGACACCATTTCCGTGTTCTCGCTGGGAGGTGCCTCATCGGGGAGCGTTACCCCATCGGTGGGTGGCTCGTCGCCGCCTTCTTTCAATTCGTTTCAGACTGCGACTGTCACGGGATCGCAGTTCGTCATCTTGACGGCGTCCACGAACGCCGCGAGTGCGTCCACAACGGCGGTCAGTGCGAGCACGTCTTCAGCCTCGACAAGCTCGGGATCGCTGTCCGCGACCGCCACCGGGGCGGCGGGGTTGTCCCTCGGCAGTTTCTCATCGCTTGGCAACGGCTCCACCAAGGAAACCGGCGATGCCGTCCTTGTTTCGGTCGCGGGCAACACCTACCTGAGCGTGCCCATTCTCGACTTTGGGTCCGACACCGGGGAGGAAGCCGGCAATGGCGAGGGACGCATGCCCTGGCTCTCGACCCAGCACCCCTTTGGCGACACCTCTCCCTTGACGCGGTTTGTCATTGGTCTCGACGAGGCCTTGCGGGATTATCGCGGCTGGGAGGAAGCACCCCTCGTCGGGAACCGCGGTCGATCCCATGATCCTTGGAACGAGGACCTCTTTTATCGCCGTCTCCCTGTCCAACCACCGGTTCGCGCGCAGGAAAAGGAGGACCCGGGTGAAGGCGGCATCCCCGAGGCCATGCTGGCCGACCCGAATCAGGACCCGCTTCTGGATGATCGAGTGGCTCAGTCGCGCTTCGGGGATGCATGGTTCGACGAACCTGGTGTTCCACGCTCGTCCCCGCCGGCTCGAATCGTGGCTGGATTCACGGCCTTGGCCGGTCTGCTCGCCGCCCTGCTGCTCAAGCCGGCGATGTTCGGACACGTTTCCAGGACAACGGAAGAACGCGATGACCTGGTCCCGGCGAAGGCGAGACGCGACGGTGAATAGCGAGCTGATTTGCCCACTTGCGAGCCCAAATGATGAGCGATGCGCCTTCTTCCGCAGCCGGCGTCAAGAACGAACCCTGGGTCGAAGTGACCGGCTCGCCGCACCTGTCAACCTGGCTGGCTGAGCAGCAGGTCAGCCTGGCGTTCACGACCTATCAGACGGGCAAGCTCTTCCTTCTTGGGCGTCATCCGGAAGGGCGACTGGCCGTTTTCGAGCGCACGTTCAACCGCGCCATGGGCCTGTGGGCCAATGGCCAGACCCTCTGGCTGAGCACGCTCTACCAACTCTGGCGTTTCGAGAACCTGCTCCGGCCTGGTGAGCTCTACCAGGGGCACGATCGGCTCTATGTGCCGAAGATGGGCAACACCACCGGCGACCTCGATATCCACGACGTCGCCATCGACGCCACCGGCCGCCCCGTGTTCGTCGCGACAAGCTTTGGATGCATCGCCACACTTTCGGAGCGGTCGAGCTTTACGCCGCTCTGGCGGCCGCCGTTTTTGAGCAAGCTGGCCGCGGAGGATCGCTGCCACTTGAACGGCCTGGCCCTGGCGGAAGGTCGCCCGCGCTATGCCACGGCAGTGAGTACGAGCGACGTGGTTGACGGCTGGCGCGACAGGCGTCAGGGTGGCGGCGTCGTGCTGGAGATCCCTGAAGGCCGCGTGATCGCCACCGGGCTGTCGATGCCGCACTCGCCCCGGCTGTACCGGGGCCGGCTCTGGCTGCACAATTCCGGCACCGGCGACTTCGGCAGCATCGATCCTGGCGGAGGGCGATTCGAGCCGCTGACATTCTGCCCCGGCTACTTGCGTGGTCTCGCCTTCGCCGGCGATTACGCCGTGGTGGGACTGTCCCGGCCGCGTGACGACAAGACATTCGGCGGCCTGGCGCTGGAAGAGGAGTTAGCCAAACGCGCGGCGGACGCCCGCTGCGGCTTGCTGATCATCGACTTACGCAGCGGCGACGTCGCCCACTGGCTGCGGGTGGAGGGATTGGTGCGCGAACTCTACGATGTGGCGGTGCTGCCCCAGGTTTCCCGGCCCATGGCGCTGGGATTCAAGACGGACGAGATTCAGCGGACGATCGCGATCGGCGAGGACGGATTGCTCTCGTGACGCACCGACTGGCGATGCGCTCGCTGCCAGTCGGATACGTGTGGCCTGATCACTTGACCCAGAACGACGTCGACGGCGGCGGTCTGAAGGTTCGGGCCTCCGCTCGAGCGCGCGAGGGCCAACGAGCTTAAGGTCACCCCTTTGCGGCCCAGCACGGCCAGGGCATTGCCTCCCCCCCAAAACGTGAAAGATCAGTGGCTCATGATGATTTGGGTCGGATTCGTGTAACCGCTGGGCCGGATGACGGCTCTTTTTGAAGAGCGGGTTCGTGATCGCCGGCAACGTTTCGACAACGGACGGCACATTCGGCACGATCGGGGCGGGTTCGCTCCAGATCATCGATCGCTTTGGCCACGTGGTCCAAACGTTAACGGACGCCAGCACGAACTCGAACCTGTTCGACGGGCAACAATGAGATTTTCGCCATCTCGCACGCAAGCAAGACGCATTCGGATAACGGGATGGGGACCCTGGTCTATCAGTGATCAAGTCGTTGGGAGCCGATGCCGATCATGGGCTTATGTCGTTAAACAGGAGTTCGAGCGATGAGCTGGATCCCAGGCTTTTATGGAGACCGGCGCCGGCAACGGGTTAAATCTGTACGCTGGACGGTCGAAGTCCTGGAAACCCGGGCGCTCCTGGCAGATGGAATCACCGCCACGCCTGGCCTTCCGATCGCGGCAACCGTGGGCATCCCGATCACGAATGCGGTCTTGGCGTCATACACGGTCACGGATCCCTCAGGCGAACCCGGGACGCAGTGGCGCGCGCTTATCAACTTCGGCGACGGGCACAGTGATGGACCGCTCATTCCGGGCGAGAATGGTGGGAGTTTTCAGTTCGTTGACACGCATACGTACAACGCGCCGGGCATGTACACGATCACGGTGATGATCGCGGTACCTGGGTCGCAGAAACCAAATGACAACAGGGTCACGACGCAAGTCACGGTGTCATCGTCAACAACCACCCCACCGCCGCCCGCACCCCTCGACGGGTCAGGGTTGAACTCAAGAGTGAGGGAGAACAAGACGTTTCGTGGGAACGTCGCCCGCTTCGGCGAGCCGCATACCAAGGCCGAGGAATTTCAGGCCATCATCAATTGGGGCGACCAGTCCGCACCCACTCCCGGCCTGATCCACGCTCGGGGCAGGGGGCGGTTCGTCGTCGTCGGATCTCACCGCTATGTCACGCCGGGCGTCTACCACGTCGCGGTCAAGATCCAGGCTGAAAGCGGCAGGGAACTCGTCACAGAGAGCTTGGTGCGCGTGGTCAAGTGATCGGTGCCGGCCTGCAGGGCGAATCCGGCCCGCCGCATCGTGTTGAAGAATCCGGCCGGGGTCAGAACCGAAAAAAACGGTGTCATCGATACCCGGCTGTCCGATAGAGAATGGACGACTTCCGGCGGTCTCTGTGCTGGCATGGGGATGGAGCGAACGGAACAGGAGTCCAGTTGATGAGTTGGATTCCAGGTCTCTACGGGGACCGGCGCCGGCAGAAGGTTGAAGCTCGACCCGGGATGATCGAAGTGCTGGAAAGCCGCGTGCTTCGGGCCGACGGGATCACCCCCGCACCCGGCCCTCCCATCAATGCCGTGGCGGGCGTCGCAGTCACCAATGCAGTCTTCGCGAGCTATACCGTCAGCGACCCTTCCGGCGAGCCAGGCACTCAGTGGCGGGCTGAGATCATCTTCGGCGACGGGCATTTCGACAAGTTAGTCGTCCCCATCGAGGTGGGTAATGGATTTGAGTTCGTCGACACGCATACCTATGCAACGCCGGGTAGCTACTCTGTTAGCGTGATGATCGCTGTACCCGGCTCGCACAAACCGAACGATAATGTGGTGACGACTCCGGTCACCGTCACGGCGACCCCGACGCCGACCCCGACGCCGACCCCGACTCCCACGCCGACGCCGACGCCTCCACCGTCGATCGGCAACTTCAAGTCGACCGCCCTGAAATTGCAGGCAAGAGTGGACAAGACCTACTTCGGATACGCAGCACTCTTTCGCGAGCCAGGCACCGACAACCAGGACTTCCACGCCTTCATCAATTGGGGCGACGGGTCCAGGATAACGCCGGGCCACATCCATGGGCGTGGCAATGGTCAGTACGCGGTGCTCAGCTCCCACCGTTATGTCAAACCTGGGGAATACCATATTGCGGTTCAGATTCGGGATGGAATCGGCCGGAAGATCGCAACCAAGAGCCTGGTCCGCGTGATCACGTACTAGCGGGCTGTCAACCGTCGATCGATGAGTTGGAGTATCGCCTTTAGGCGGAAAGGACCGGCTGAAGCCGGGACTCCAACTTCTCAAATCAAGATTGACAAGGAAATAGACTCGTGGCACCGAACAGGTACAGTTTCGAGGTGACGCCGATAGGAGACTAATCTTCATGACCGTGGCGCACCATCGTCGTCTCGCTGTCCTGCTGACGAGTCCAGTGCTCTTTGCCGTTCTCGTCCTGCTGTGTGAACCGGTGCCGGCCGAGAGCAGCGCGGCTGAGCCAACGGTCATTCAGTTGTACCGAGCTTCGTGTCTGGAGTGTCACGACAACGACGGACGGGGCGGAGTCGTCCGCGACGAGCTTCCGACAATCCCTGATTTCACCGATGCCAGGTGGCACGCTTCGCGGAGCGACGCCGAGTTGAGCCGCTCGATTCTCGAGGGTAAAGGGAAGTCGATGCCCCGTATGAAGAGGAAGCTGGGCTCAGTCGACGTGAAGAAGATGGTCTCATTCGTGCGGGCGTTCCAGGGTGGGAAGCAGGTCGTGGATGACGAGCCGGAGCCGCCAGCCGCGCCTTTGCAACCAACCGGTGGCACTACGAGCACCGACGTGCACTCGCAGTCCCTGGAGCGCTCGCCTACCACCCAGAGGGACGAAAACATCCGTGAAGGAAGCCGGCTTTTCCAGCGATTCTGCGCGAGGTGCCACGGTCCCGATGGGAGGGGAACCGGTCAGAGGGAGAACCTGCCTCGGCTTCCGGACTTTACGCGCCGCGCCTGGCAAGAGGGCCGAAGGGACCCCCAGTTGGTCGTGAGCGTACTCGATGGAAAGGGGGTGGGAATGCCTTCTTTTCAGGGCAAGGTTGCGCGCGAACAAGCTCGGGAGTTGGTCGCCTTCATCCGATCGTTCGCTCCGTCGACAGAGCGGCCGGTGAGCCCCGACACGGCCGAATTCGAGGCCCATTTTCGGCAGCTCACCGAAGAGTTCGAGGACCTTCGACGGCAGAGCCGTGCCCTTTCGAGTTCCACCCCGCGAACCCCGAGCAGCCCGGTGGCGAGTCCGCCCCGACGCTCCTCGACGAGCAGCCCGCCTTAGCAAAGCCCGCGTCAGCCCGACCCGCACCACTTAGCCGCACCGGGGCGGCTCCAACCCGGTTGGCCGGAACCCAGTCTCAGTATGCATCCGCCGAGATCACCTCTCCTCCGTTCCGGCTGCCGAGCCCCTGCCAGACCAGCACGTTGATCGAGTCCTTGATGAATTGGACGTGCCCGTCGGCCATCAGCGAGTTGACACCACCGGGGTGCTTGCTCCGCGCCGCGATGTTCAGCGACAGCCAGCTCCAAAGCGGGTCCGACCGGGTGCTGTGGGGCAGGCCGCCCCGGCAGTCGGGCTGTTTGTCGTTGGGGGCCCGGAGATGGTTGTACATGCTGTGACCCGGCGCCCCGTAGTGCCAGCGCACCCCCCGAGTAGCCTGGAACTGCGTGGTCGTCCTCGGCAGGCTCAGGCAGAGCGACGCATAGTCAGCGTCGGAGTTGAGGGGGGGGCCGGTCGTACTGTTATTGCCGGTGACAAGGAATCCGCCCAGCGGATCGTTGGCGTAGGTCGAGCTCGCGGTCGAGCGGACCGTCTCGGTGGCCGTGGTGGTGTTTGACAGGCCGTCGGTGAAGTTCTCCGGGCCGACCCGAGAGTTCTCGAAGAACGGTCCGTTGGGCGAGCCCGTCAACGGCGGCGCAGGCAATTGCACCACCGGGTAGCCCGACCCGACGTTGAGGTTGTAGTTGTGAGTGGCGAACTGCACGCCGCTTACCGTGATCAATTCCGGCGGCGAGTCGGACGGGCAGATCAGCGTGTTGAGGAATGCCTGGAACCCGGTCGAATTGGACACGGCCAGGGTGTCGGTGTCGGGGGGCAGGTTAAAGTTGAACGCGTTGAAGAGAGCGGTCTGTTCGAGCTGTGGCAGGAGCTGTGAGTACGTGCCCCAGCAGTTGCCGTGGCCCGCGATATGGCTGTTAAACCGACCCGGCGGCAGCACCCCGACCGCCGTGATGTAGTTATGCATGGCCAAACCAATCTGCTTGAGGTTGTTGACGCACTGGGTGCGCCGGGCTGCCTCGCGCGCCGCCTGGACGGCGGGCAGCAGCAGGGCGATGAGCACCGCGATGATGGCGATGACCACGAGGAGTTCGATCAGGGTGAATGCGGGACGCTTCCGGCGGATTCTCATGGCGATGTCTTTCGAGGAAGATGAAGCGCGTCCGTGTCGCGGATACGTCCGTGTCGCGTCTTGCTACGATCGTGCCAAAGAGATTTCTTATACCGCTTGCTTGAACCTGATACAAGAGTGGCGTAACCTGATACGATCATGGCGAACCTGGAGCAGTTCGAGAACGATCTCCGGGACCGCCGCGCCTTACGCGGCTGGTCGCAGGAGCAGCTAGCCCGGCGGTCAGGGCTGTCGCGTGCGGGGATCAGTGCCATCGAGACCGACCGGCTCATCCCGTCGGCCGCCGCGGCCCTGGCCCTCGCCGCGGCACTTGAGTGCCGGGTCGAGGACATATTTCGCCTGCGCGGTCCCGGGTCCCGCGAATCGTCGTGGGCTTGGCCCCCTCGTCGCGAGCCCTGCCGATACTGGAAGGCCGAGGTGGGAGGGAGCACGAAGCTCTATCCCGCGGAAGCGACCGCGCTCGGGGTGGTCCCTCATGACGGTGTCTACCGCGGCGGCTCGTTCAAAGTGGAAGTTGAGGGCGACCCCGAGCATACCCTGGTCATGGCCAGTTGCGACCCCGCGGCTGGGTTGCTGGCCGCCGAGCTCGCCCGCGTCGCGGACGTTCGGCTCATCGTCTTACCGCGGTCCAGCCGCACGGCACTGTCTTTGATCGGCCGAGGGCTGGTGCAGATCGCTGGCGTCCATCTGACACCGGCCGAGGAGCCGGGAGGGAACGCGGCGATTGTCCGGCGCGAACTCGGCGCCGGGTACACGTTGCTCCGGGTCGCCCGCTGGGAGGAAGGGATTGCCTTTGCACCCGGCCAAAGGGTCCCTTCCGTGCGCGAGGCAGTGTGTTCCAATCTGCGGTGGGTCGGCCGGGAGGACGGGTCCGGGGCACGGCAATGCCTCGATGAACTTTTCGGGGACCGACGGCCCCCCCGGCGGCTGGCCTCTGACCATCGCGGGGTTGCGGAGGCCGTCCGCAGCGGATGGGCCGACGCGGGGGTCTGTCTGCGCCTCGTGAGCGAGGAAGCCGGCCTGGATTTCCTGCCCGTCCGAGAAGAGATCTATGACCTCTGCTTTCCCGATCGTTGGGCGGGAGACCACCGGATCCAGGCCCTCCTCCAAGTCGTGCGCTCGCAGCCTTACCGCAGGGCCTTGGGCGAGCTGCCCGGGTACGACAGCGCGGAGACTGGAGAGCTGCATCGTGTCAGTTGACGGTCCGAGGCTCATTCAATCGGGGCCGGGAGGCCCGAGGCCGGCTGTTGGGTTGGAGGTGCTCCCGCTGGACTGACCTGCTTCCATGGACTCGGCCCTGGCGGCGGTGGTGGTGCAGCGGAGTCGGCCGCCGAGGTTTCGCCGCGGAGATCGGAGAGCGGCTGCGAGAACACGAATCGCTTCGGCGACTGCTCGACGGGTGGTGTCGGTGGGCCGACGTCGTTCCAGCGGCGGAGGAAGTACATGATCTGCCGGTACTCCTTGCCGGTGAGATACGCCTGGTCGCGCATGTGGGTGAGGGCCACGTGATAGTTGCTGAACGGGCGCTCGCCGAGCGGACGGGCGTTGTGGCACGACCCGCAATAGAGCGCGAACAGCCGGCCCCCGTTATCGCGATCGTCCTCGGACTGGCCTCGCTCTCGCGGGGGATCGACGAGTAGGTCCTCTCGCGATGCATAGTTCCGGCTGATCGTGTGTGCCGACGGGGTCTCGCAGCCCCCTGTGAGAGCTACCACCACGACGAACAGCCACGAATTCCACCGCAACACGCCCCGGCGTTCGAGATCGTCCATCACGGTCGCCCAGTTCATTGTCAGAACCCCCAAACTAGTTGACCGATGAAGCCGTTGTCGCGAAGGGAGGGCACGCCCAGCTCGTCGTTGATCTCGATCGCGAGCTTCAAGGCCAGCGACGGATAGAACCAGTAGTTGGCACCGAAGGTATAGCGGTTCCGGTCGAGCGGCATCCGGGCGTAGATCTGGCCGAAGCCGCCGAAGTTGATCCCCGTCTGTTGGAGGTTGATCCCGTCAAGCTGGACGCGGTCGAAACGGAACACACCCTCCAACTTTTGCAGGAACCGGTTCGGGTTGTCGTACTGGCGGTAAGCCGCCTGGGCATAGAAGCCCTGCCGGTGGATTGGCGCGGCGGGGGTCGTCTGGTCAGTGTGCACGAACTCGAAACGCGCATCCCAGTTGCCGCGGTGGTAGTTTACGTCGACGTCCCAGAGATTCAGGTAGTGTCCGCTTTGGTCGTAGTCCCCGTTGGTCAGGCCGGAGAGGCCCGCGATGAAACCGACCTTGGGAATCGACAGTCCGACTCGGCCGCCCCACGCCTTGGCACCATTCACGTCGCTGATCGAGTCGGTGAAGTTGCTGAGGTCGGAGTAGACCCTTGGTGACAGCTTCGATCCCGGCACGGACAACCCGTTGGCGACGAAGCCGACGTATTCCAGCTTCACGGGCCAGTCGAGGAGGTACCGTGCCCCGCGCAATTGCAATCCGTCGAAGTAGAGTTGGTTGGGGTAGACCTGATTGAACAACAGCGGCTGGTCGGGTGTCTTGAGCACCGATTCGAGCCGAATCCGTTCGGAATAGAAGCCCACCGGCGAGTAGAATCGCCCTGCCACGAAGGTCAAGTGGTCGTTGATGAACCACTCGGCTTGCATCCGGCACATGACGAGCGAGTTGCTCAGGAGAATCAAGTTCGCGCTCATCATCCAGTTTTCATTCAAGAGCAGGTACGGATGGAGCTGAAGAGTCGGAGGAACGAAGGTGGAGTTCTGCTTACTGAAGGCCTCGAAATTCTGAGACAGTTGGCCGTAGATAGCCAGGGGCGATTCGTTGTTCCGGCTGGGGAGGAATAATTCTCGTAAGGTCGATGGCAGCATCGGGCCGGCGCGCGACTGAGCGTCTAACTGCTCCATGAGCACGTCGTGAGCCAGGGCCAGTTCCTGGTCGCGCTGGGCGCCCTGCTGGATGTGGGCCTCGGCGGACGCGACCTGCTCCTGGAGCGTCTCGACCGCCTCGCCCGTGGCAGGCTGCTTCTTGACCTGATTGGCGAGAAGCTGCGTCATCCTGAGCAGCACGTCGATCTGCTTCTGCTGTAGCTCGAGCTGCTTTTTCAGACGGTCGACCTCTTCTCCTTCCCCGGCCTTTGTCTGGCTCTGGGCTTGGCTGAGCTCCTTCAGCTCCCTCGCAGTCTTGTCCAGTTCCTGCTCCCCCGCGGTCTTGCCGCCACCGGATTTTCCCGTGTCGGGCTCGACGATGGGGGGAGCGTCAGAAGCCGCGCTTTGACCCAGCGCTTGTCCGACACCGAACCAGGATCCGATGATCAAGATACTCGGGGCGATGACGCTTCTGATCGGCAAGGTATGGACTCCGTCCGTCCGTGCCCGCGATGACCGTGGGATCATGCGACCGCCGAGCGTCCCTGACGGCGACTGACGGCCATGTTGATGACCGGCTTGCCCGAGCCGAGGCGCCGGATCGGCACCCTCCCCGCGCCAGATCCGATGCATGAGTGAACCACGGTCAGTCGGAGACCGAGAGATCCGCGACCGGTCCGACCCACTTCCGAATCTATCGGTTGGATCAAGTCGAGAAATCCGATAAAATCTGAGGAACAGAGAGATCTTACCGATTACCAGGCTCTTCTGAGCCTCGCATCGACGATTCGTTGTCGATAAACTAAACAGACAGCCGTTGCAATTAATTTTCTCGCAAAGGCTTAGGACGTCGACTCATCATGTGCTCTTCCATCTTCTGGAAGCCGACCACGCCGACGCCGGCTTGAATGGCCTGTGCCGACAGGTACTTCAACCCTCGTTGCGGTGGGATGCGCAGCACAACTTCGGCTCCGTCACGCAAGAGCCGGATTGGTTGCCAGGTGGTCAGGCGCAACCCGGCCTTCTTGCAGAGCGGGCCGGCGATCTGGGTCATCTGAGCCAGGCTGAGCTGCGGCAGGGCCTCGGGGATTCGCCGCAGGACCTCGTACAGGCCGCCGGCCGATCGCACGGTCCACCATCGTGCCAAGCGCCGCGATCCGATCGAGGTTCCCTGGGCGGCGGCCTGCTCGAGGCCGGCGCCGAGCTCGTGACGGGCCAGGGACTTGCCGGCGGACTCGGCGCCGCTGGCGGTCAGCTCGCGGCCCACGGATTTGACTCCCTCCCGCACGGCGGCCTTGACCTCGCCGCGGATCGACTCGGCGGCGACCACACCCTCGGGCTGGATGGCTGCCAGGCTCAAGACGTCGGTGACCACGAAACAGCCGTCGACCAGCGCCCAGGTCATCTCGCCCGACGTCGGCGCGTAGCCTCTTCGCAAGACGTTGCCCAGGTGGATCACGTCATACAAGGGGAAGAACTGGTAGAACTGAACTCCGGTCTGATTCAACTGGGCGACTCGCTGCAATCCGTCGTTCTTGATCGTGTGGATCATTGCCAGGCCGTTGTCCCCCGATGCGAAGAGAACAGCCAAGGCCAACGACTCGGTGAACGCCCGCCGGGTCTTGGCCTGGAGATAGGCCAGGGTCTCTGGCCCGGCGTCGGCCTGTGCGATCGACGGGATGATGGCCGCGCCATGGGTACGGAGGATCCCGCGAAAGTCCGGGTCGTGGGCATACTTGTCGAGCATCGCCAGGGCCATCGAGCCGTGGGCAGCCAGAGCGGCGATCGCCTGAGTGCGCAGGGTTGGATCGGTGAAATCGGCGAAGACGACGTCGGCCGCGTCGGCCCCGGCCTGCTTCAAGGCTCGCTCGCCCGGTTCTCCGTATTCCACAACCAGCCGGAGCGCCTGAGGGCTGCCTCCAACCGCCGCGGTCAGTCCGGCCGCCGCGACGTGGCGGAGGTGGCCGGCCACGGTCTCGGGCCGGTGGGTTTGCAACAGCTCGTCGATGTAATCCGCATTGACTCGCAGCAGGATCAGGCTCTGATCCAGGGACAGGGCGTCGCCCAGTGCCTCCAGGACCGGGCCATACAGGCTCACCAGGGCGAAGCCCTCGAGCCCATGCCGGCGGCAGGCTTCCAAAGCGATCGGCCCGTGATGGTCGAACGTTTGCAACGCGGACCGCAGGTCCGAAGGCCCTTTCTCCAGGCTGATGAAGCTCAGCACCGCCAGGACCTGACCGAGCGCCTCTTCGTCGCGAGCCATCCGTTCGATCAAACTGGTCATGGCCGTCGGGTCCGCCAGGATCAGCGGCAGCACGCTGGGGTGTCGCGCGGCGACCCGTTGTTGCGCCGGGGTCAGGCCGGCGATCTCGGCGATCAGGACGCCCCGGTCCGTCTCGTCCGCCCGCTTCAACCCGAAATACTCGCGCCAGTGCAGCAGCAGATCAGCAGCCGCATCGCCCCCGATCAGGTCGCGCAGCCGGCGAAATTCCGTGGGATGCTTGTCATAGAGGAAGATCGCCTCAAGGTCCAACCGGTCGAGCAGGACCAAGCCGCGCAGACCGTCGGTCCGCTCGATCGCCTGGGCATTCCGTCCGAACCGCTCGGCCACCCGGGCGACCAGGCCGCGAACCTGAGGCGGACCCGTCTCGTACTTGGCCAGCAGTTGGGACTTCGGATCCGTCTCGGCATCGGGCGAGCTCGCCGGTGCCGCGATTTCGGGCGGGTTCGCCGGCGCCCACGACGCGGGACCGCCCGGGCCGCCTGGTTTGAACGTCAGCTTGATCAAGACCACGAGGGCGGTCAGCAACGCGGCTACGGCAAAGGTTCGCTTCATCGATGGCCTTGTCACGAGTAGTGGTCAGTGGTCAGTTGCTAATAAGCCGACGCCTCCGCCGGATGAATTGTCACCGACTTCCACCGAATGTCAATTCTAATGGCGAAAACGGCTGAGTCGTGGCTAATGCGGGACGAATGTGTGGCCGGTTTGGTCCGATAAACGCGATTTCCCCCACGCGCGTCAATTCTTGACGCACCTGGCCCTCTGCCGGCTGGTCCACTACAATGCCGGGCCATGACGGACCCGCCGCACGAGGATAGAATCCGGTGAAATCACGACATAGAGAGCAGTATGGAAAGGTGCGGACCAAGATCGTGGCGACGATCGGTCCGGCGTCGGTCGACCCGCTGGTGATGAGACAGATGGTCGATGCGGGGGCCGACGTCTTCCGGCTCAACTTCTCCCACGGGACTCACGAGACGCAAACGGCTGCGCTCGAGGCGATCCGCCGGATCGCCGCCGAGACGGAGATTCAGCTCGGGGTCTTGCAGGATTTGTGCGGTCCCAAGATCCGGCTGGGCGAGATACCGGGTGAGATGGCCGTCTGCGATCAGGACGCAGAGTTCGTTCTGACGGACGACCCGGCCGGTGACGACGATCCCCATCACCTGACGTCGACTTACCGTCATTTGCCCGACGACCTCGAGGTTGGCCAGAGCGTACTCTTCGCCGACGGCACGGTTGCCATGGACGTGGTTGCGCGAAGTCCGGGTCGGGCCTTGCTCAGGGTCTCGCTCCCGGGCCGGATCCGCTCGCATCAGGGGATCAACGTCCCGCGTGCGGGCTTGAGCGTGGCGGCGCTCACCGAGAAGGACCTGGCCGACCTGGAATGGACGGCGGCGCATGAGGTGGATTACGTCGGGCTCTCGTTCGTGCGGAAGGCGGAAGACGTCGCGCTCTTGCGCGGCGAGCTCGAGCGCCGGGGCAGCCGCGCGCGGATCGTCGCCAAGATCGAGAAGCCACAGGCGGTGGACAACCTCGAGGCGATCGTCGCCGAGGCAGACGCCGTCATGGTCGCCCGCGGCGACCTGGGGGTCGAGCTGGACGTGATCCGGGTGCCGGCCATCCAGAAGCAGATCATCGACACGTGCCACCGCGCGCGGGTCCCCGTCATCACAGCCACCCAGATGCTCAATAGCATGGAGTCGTCCAGCCGGCCGACCCGCGCCGAGGCCAGCGACGTCTTCAACGCCGTGCTGGACGGCACCGACGCCGTGATGCTCTCGGGTGAGACGGCCATCGGTCAATACCCGGTCGAATCGGTCGCGATGATGAGCCGGATCGCCGGGGAGGCCGAGGCGCTCATCTTCTCGCAATACCGCACGGGCGGGTGGGAGACTTGGTCGGTCTCGAACGGGCTTGGTGCCCCGGGCCAGCGACCCGGTCAACCGGAGGGCCGCGAGGTGGCACGCGCCGCCCGGGTCCGACCGATCACCGAGAGCGTGGTCGAGGCGGCCAGCCTGATTTCCCGGCGCCTGAATGCGGCCCTTTTGGTGGTCGACACCCATTCGGGACGCACGGCCCTGGCCCTGTCGAAGCATCGCAACCGCACCCCGACCCTGGCCCTGGCGGGCGACGTCCAGACGGCCCGCGCCATGGCCCTCTTCTGGGGCGTCACGCCGGTCCCCATTCCCGAGAACTCTTCCCGAGAACAGATCCACGCCTTCATCTTCAACTGGTGCCGTGCCCGCGGCCTGGCCGCCCCGGGCGACCTCATCGTCCGGATCCGCGGCTCCCTGCCCGATGACCCGACTCATAACGAGATCGAAGTGTACGGAGTCCAGTGACGCGTCGAAAGGATGAAGGATGAAGGCGGAAGGATGAATAAGACAGCCGCCTCGCCGTAAGCAGGACCTCGGGAATGGATGCGCGGTTTCATCCGGCGGAAGCGGCTCTCGCCAGCGGCGACGTTGAGCGTTTGGCCGCACTGCTGACTGCGGACCCGGAGCTGGCGACAGCGCGATCCCGGTTGAGCCATCCCACGATTCTGCAGTGCCTCGTGCTCACCATGCCACCGGTCGATGCCCTCGAAGGTAATGCTCTGGTCTACGCGGCGGCCTGGGGGCGTGCCGAAACGGTGGACCGTCTTCTTGGTCTCGGCGCCCGGGTGAACCTCATCCCCGCAGGGTTCGATTTCGCGGGCACACCGCTTCACTACGCCGCGCTCCGCGGACGCCGGGACATGGTCGATCGACTGCTGGAGCACGGCGCCGATCCCTCCGTGCGAGACAGCAAGATCGGCAAGCTCCCGGAGGATTGGGCTGAACATGACGGAAACAGAGATCTCTCCGAGTACCTCCGGGTCGTCCGCCGGCAAGCGGAGTGATTCGTGGTTGGTGGCGAGTGGCAGGTGGCTACCTCAATGATGCGGAAAGGCGTCGAGCATAGCTACATCTCGATGTCGGGCGGGGTCCGGTTCTCGCCCCGGCCGTCTCCCCGGTAGACGGCGTAGCCGCGGACGACAAACGGCCGGCCGGGCGGTTGCAGCAGCGTGAGGGCCTCGTCCGTCCGGGCCGGGTCGTAAGTGGCCGATGCCGCCGCGGTCGCGGCTCCCTCCGTCCCGGTCATGCCAGGGAAGATGCCGAACGTGAGTCGCGGCGGAGTAGTGGATCAAGGAAGGGATGAACGCGATCGACTGGACACGGTTATCCTGCCGCCAGTTCAAGGATAATCAACTGCGCCTGGAGTTGTCTGCCCTCGTTCAGGACAACTCTCTACATTGGCCCAGCCGGTCGCCGGATCAGGTATGTGGTGTGGGGCGTCGGGCCGGGGTCTTCAAGGCGCAGGCACCAGCGGACGGCGTTGCAGAGGAGCCTCTGGTACATCGGGTGGAGCAAGGCCTCGCGGGTGTGGCCGTTGGCGAGATGGCAGAGCCGGCCGCGGCCCGGCTCGCGGACCCAGCCGGCGGCGGCGGCCTTGCCGTCATCGGAGCGGTTCCGCAGCAGGAGATGCACGCGCGCCTCGTCGTAGGGCGGCGTATGCTGCTCATCGGCGACGAAGAAGGCGCCGACGCCGCGCGTGATGGGGTGGGCCGGGTCGACGACCTCGACCCGGAACCGCTCCAGCGGGCCATGGCCGATGTACCGGCCTCCCACCAGGTCGAGATAGGGGCCATGGGGAGGGTACAGTCCCATTGAGTTGTGCAGGTTGAGGAACCCGCCTCCTCCCTCGACAAACGCCGCCACCGCGCGCTCCTGCTCGGGCGTCATCCAGATGAAATGCGTGCGATCGTCTCGCTCCGGGCGCATGAGACCATCGCGCAAGATCACCAGGAGCTGGACCATCGCCAGGTTCTTCGCCGACAACGCATTCACATCCACCGTGAAATGGGGGACGACGCCGGTGGCCTCAAAGACGGGTTGGAGGCCCTCCTCGAGATGGCCGGGCTCGTGGGGTTGGTCCCCGATCAGGACGAGCGCATGCGGGTGGGCGGCCGACGCGATCGGGACGCGGCCGTGGAACGGGGCGGTCGGGACGGTCAGCTCTCGATAGACATGCTCGAGGTCTTCGGCGATCGGGTCGTCGTAGGGCATCCAGGCGAAGCAGTCGGCGGGGAGGCGGACCTGGTCGCGGAGGGCGGCATGCGGCCGGCCCTGGGAGATGTGGTAGCCGACCTGCCGGCGGAGCTCGTTCAGAAACCGGCGCTGGCGGGTGAGGAGCTCGGGGCCGCCCCACGAGCCAAACCCGGGGACGACGCGCGCCGGTGCGAGGGCCTCCATCCGGTGAAGGGCCGCGACCCAGAGCGCTGTGTCGCTGCCGGCCAGGTCGGCGCGCGGGCCGTGAACAACCAGGGGGCCGGCGAAGAGCACAGCCCGGCCCGGCAGGTGGACGGCCGCGCCAGCCGGGGCCGCGACCTGATCGAGCGGGAGGAAGTCGACCGGGACCGCGGCGTCGCCGATGGGGGTACGGTCGGGCAGGGCGCGCACGGTCGAGGGATCGAGGGCACTGGGGGCCGCGAGCAGCCGGGTACGGGTGCCGGGTGAGGTGAGAACGCGGGTGATCCCCTGTTCGAGAAGGGACCGGAGGATGGGCATATCTCCGTCCTGGGTGTGCGTCAGGACCAGGGTCCGGGCGGGCCTGCCGGTGGACGCGGCGACCTTGGCCAGGAATTCGGGCACGGGGATCCCGCGGGGCAGGTCGATGAGCAGGGTCTCGTCGCCGAGCGCGACCCAGCCGCAGTTGGCGGAGCGGTAGCGGTCGGAGAAGCCGGCCACGTGAACTCCTGGAGCGAGCTGGTCCTGGTGAGGCAGCAGCCCGGTGGACGACGTCGGCTTCGGCGGGGTTTCGCGGGCAGGCGCCGCCAGCGCGAACGGCGCCGGGATCAGGAGGCGGGTCGTGATCTCCTCGACGAATTCGCCGGTCTTCTCGCCATAGGTCCGCGCGGCCGCGGTCGCGGAGAACTCGGCGATCTTCCGTTCGCGCTCGGCCAGGCTGTCGAACCGGAAGAGGTACGTGACCTCGGACCAATGGCCCACGTCGGCAACCCAGGGACCCACGGGGCGGAAGCCGTGGGCCTTGAGCAGGTCGAGGCCCTGGCGGGTCATGAAGGCGAGGTAGGCGTCCCGGCGCGACAGGGGAACGCGGTGGATCTCGTGAACGACGAACGGGGCCGGGTCGGGCAGGGCAGGACGCGCGGCGCCGGCAGCCAGCCGCAGGAATCGGTTCTGCTCGCCGGCCAGGAGCGGGTCGCGCGCCGCGACGAACCGGTCAAAGGCTGGGTTCTTGGACAGGAACTGGATTGCTCGCTCGAAGGCCGCCATGTCGTCGTATTCCCAGATCGTCACGTGCTCGTAGAGGTCGCCGATCAGGGTTTTCCACCAGCCGACCATCCGGCCTCCGGCCTCGCGGAACAGGGGGAGCCCGGCCTGCTCGATGAGCCGGTTGTATGCCGGCCCCTGGTCGGGCCGGACCCGGATCCGCCACTCGCCGTAAACGCGGGATGCGTCACGGCCCGGCGCCGGGTTCTTCGGCGGGGCCGGGGGATCGTCGCCGCGCGACGTCGAGACGAGTGCGGCCAACGCGAGGAAAAGCCACGATGTTCGGCGGAGTCGGGACATGATCGGATACCCCTGGGTACGTGGCCGGTGGGAATCTAGCGGGGAACCATCGACGGGCCCGAGGCCAGCCCGGATCGGCATCATCATACGGGTCGCGGCGAGGCCCCGCAAACGATTTCCCTGACCGGCACGGACCTTTGGCGTGGTCTGTGGTGCGGACAGCGTGGAGCGTGGTCAGACCATCGTGTTTCGGGCCCTGTCGTAGTGGTTATACCGCTCGCGGCTCGAAGTGAGACATTGGCGATCCCGGGAGCGCGGCCGCCGCGGCCGCTTTTGTGCGGGATAACGAGGCGAGAACCGGATCGTCCTTGGTAGATCAATTCCTGGTTGAGATAGGTGAACATCGGCGGGAAATCGTCGTGGGAATTTCGCGGGGTTATTCCCACGCGGTTTCTTGGTTGTTCGGAGATGCGCTGGTCTGATCGGATCTCACTGCGGTGAGATGATATGTGGATCCAGTTGGGCAGCTTGGAAGGCGCTGCGCGGCGTCACAGGAGTGGGAAGAAGGAGACTTCTCGCTGATCACCACCTGGGAAGGAAGACGAAACGATGCCCCGCTGTTTCTGGCTCCCTCTCCGAGGGGAGAGGGCCGGGGTGAGGGGCGAGCGGCACCGAGAGCCTTTGGACAAGTGATCCGTCTGCTCCGGTGT
>JBIOJM010000044.1:0-43807 GCA_044450785.1 Isosphaerales bacterium | reverse complement strand
TTCCTACACCTCGGGGCTCCTCGAGCACGTCTGGAGCATGACGCGGATCGGGGGCTTCCTGGCCGACCATTACGCAAAGTATTACGACGAGCTGAATCCGCCCCTGAATCGCGGCCTGATCGTCGCGGCCACGATCTTGCATGACATCGGCAAGCTCCGCGAGTTGGAGTACCACCCATTCGAGGCCAAGTACACCAAGGAAGGCTGCCTGATCGGCCACGTGTTGATGGGAAGGGACATGGTCCGCGAGGCGGCCCAAAGGATCGAAGGCTTCCCCCAGGAGTTGCTCTTGCTGCTCGAACATGCGATCCTGGCACACCACGGCAAGCGCGAATTCGGAGCGCCCGTCCCCCCGCTGACCCTGGAGGCCCTCATTGTTTCGTACATCGATGAGCTGGATGCGAAAGTGAATATGGTGGCCCGTGAGAGCATCGATTCGCAGGCCGGCGATTCCTTCACCGAGCGCATTTATGCACTCGAGAACCGCCGGTTCTACAAAGGGGTGCGGCAGGAGGATCGTCCGGGCCTCGGGGGCGGGCCGCCGCCCGTGTGACCAGCGGATGCTCGGGCACCGGCCGTTCGGGCCGCACCGCCGCCTTGGCGGCTCACGGCGGGCCGGTGTAGAATTGGGCTCGTGTATTCGGCGCCTACGTGAGCGCCCTCGCAAGCATGATCGAACAAAACCCACGACGTGAGGACTTTCCGATGAATGCAAACCGCAAATCGACCTTGATGATGCTGATTCTCGGTGCGTCCGCCGGATGCGCTGGCGGAGATGACGCGGCCCCTCCGCCTCCCGGCCCGAGCGCGCCTGCCGCGGTCTCGAGGCCGGCCGCTCCTCCTGTCAAGAAGGACGACATGTCCAAGGGCGGGACCTCCAGCGAGATGACGCCGCCGCCCGCCTCCCCCGCCGCGGGCAAGAAGGGTGATGAGGCACCCAAGATCGAGGGGCCCAAGGCTGGAGATGCCAAGCCCGAGGCGGGAGCCGTCAAGCTCACAGCCGACGAGCTGGCCGGCATCAAGGAGCTGCCTGCCGCCGAACAGGCCGCGGCGACCGCCCAGGCCGTCTGCCCGGTGAGCGCCGAAAACCTCGGCTCAATGGGCAAGCCGCTCAAGGTCACCGCCCTCGGAAAAACGTTCTACCTTTGCTGCAAGAGTTGCGAGCCCAAACTGAAGGCCGATCCCAAGGGGTACGTCGCCAAGCTCGACAAGAAATGAGTGAGCCGATCATCGAAGGGTTTTTGGAGAAATGCGATGCGACCATCACGGGCCCGTGACTCCGCCATCAACGCGATTACAGCATGGCCGATCAGCGGCCGGCGAGCCCCTCGGCTGACGACGTCGATCCGCCAGCTTTTCGGCATCAACGTCTTCTCCGACGAGGTCATGAAGGCGCGGCTGCCGGAGAACATCTACAAAGGGCTGCGGAACACGATCAAGAAAGGGGCCCCGCTCGACACGTCGATCGCCGACGTGGTCGCGGCCACGATGCGGGAATGGGCCATGGAACGAGGCGCGACGCATTTCACACACTGGTTCCAGCCGATGACCGGGCTGACGGCCGAGAAACACGACTCGTTCCTGGTCCCGACGGACGGGGGCACGGCGGTCGCCGAGTTCAGCGGCAAGGAGCTCGTTCGTGGCGAGCCGGACGCATCGAGCTTTCCGTCGGGTGGCATTCGAACCACGTTCGAGGCCCGCGGCTACACGGCCTGGGACCCGACCAGCCCCGCCTTCATTCTGGACAATCCCAACGGTCCGACCCTGTGCATCCCCACCGCATTCTGTTCCTGGACCGGTGAGGCCCTCGACAAGAAGACCCCCGTGCTCCGCTCGATGGAGGCCCTGTCGAAGCACGCGGTCCGGATCCTGCGGCTCTTCGGTTCCGACGCCGCGCGCGTCCACGCCACGGCCGGGCCCGAACAGGAGTACTTCTTGATCGACAAGAACTTCTACTTCGCGAGGCCGGATCTGATCAACGCCGGTCGAACCTTGTTCGGTGCCAGGCCCCCCAAGGGGCAGGAGCTGGAGGACCATTACTTCGGGGCCATTCCGGAACGAGTCCTGGCCTGCATGCTCGAGACCGAAACCGAGCTGTACAAGCTGGGGGTCCCGGTCAAGACGCGCCATAACGAGGTCTCACCGGCCCAGTACGAGCTGGCGGTCACCTTCGAGAACGCCAACGTGGCAACCGACCACAACATGCTCGTGATGGAGACGATGAAGCGCGTGGCGGACCGTTACGGTCTTCAGCTCCTCTTGCACGAGAAGCCGTTTGTCGGCGTCAACGGTTCGGGCAAGCACCTCAACTGGTCGATGGCCGATGACGCGGGGAACAACTTGCTCAAGCCCGGCGAGACGCCCCACGATAATGCCCAGTTCCTGCTCTTCCTGGTGGCCGTCATCCGCGCGGTCGCACGGCACGGCGATATCCTGCGGCTCACGGCCGCCACGGCGAACAACGATCACCGGCTCGGCGCCAACGAGGCGCCGCCCGCCATCATCTCCGTGTTCTTGGGTGACATGCTCCAGGACATCGTCGATCAGATCGAGAAGGGGGGCGCCAGGACGGCCAAGGCCGGTGGCGAGCTCAGGATCGGCAGCTCGGTCCTGCCGCCGCTCCCCCGCGATCCGGGCGACCGCAACCGGACCAGCCCGTTCGCATTCACCGGCAACAAGTTCGAGTTCCGCGCGGTCGGCTCGAGTCAGTCGGTCGCCGGCCCGATCGTGGCGCTCAACACCATCGTCGCCGAGAGCCTGGACGACTTTGCCTCACAGCTCGAGCAGGCCGTTGCCTCGGGCAAGGACCTGAACGCCGAAATCCAGATCCTGCTTCAGAACGCGGTCAAGGAGAGCAAGGACGTCATCTTCAACGGCGACAATTATAACGAGGACTGGTACGCCGAGGCTGAGCGCCGCGGACTTCCCAACCGCCGGACGGCGGTCGAGAGCCTGCCCGACTTGATCGCTCCCAAATCGATCAGATTGTTCACGAAGTATGGAGTCTTGACCGAGCGCGAGCTCCATTCACGGTTCGAGATCTTCGTGGAAAGCTACCGCAAGACGATCAACATCGAGTCTCAGTTGACGATCCACATCGCCAAGCGGATGATCCTGCCCGCCGCGCTCCGCTATCAGGCGGAGGTCGCCGGGGCCATTGCCGGCCTCAAGAGCACCGGTGCGACCGCCCCCAAGGCTCAAACGGCCAATCTGAACGACCTCGTCCAGGCGATCGACGACCTACAGGGTTCCATTGACCGGCTCGATGATGTCCTCGATGAGCATCCCGAAGGCGATTCTCTGGCTCATGCCAAGCATGCCCGTGATGTGATCGTCCCGGCCATGAACGCCGTCCGCACTGCCGGAGATCAGCTCGAAGGCCTGGTCGCCGACGACCTCTGGCCCCTGCCCACGTATCAGGAAATGTTGTTCCTGAAGTAAGCGGGAGTGGGCAAGAGGAGAAACACCGATACGCGACTCGAAGAATCACTTCCTGGCGCTCGTGAAGGCTCGTGGCGATCGTCCCGCGATCCTCGCACATCGGGGTGATTCGTTCCGCGCGCCGGAGAATACGCTGGAGGCCGCCCGCCTGGCCTGGCAAGCCGGTGCCGATGCCTGGGAGCTCGACGTTCAGTTGACGCGCGATGGCGTCCCGATCGTCCTCCACGATCAATCGCTGTTGCGCACAACCGACGTCGCCCGGCGGTTCGCGAGCGACCCCCGCGGCCAGAACGGTTTTCGCGTCTCCGACTTCGACTTCGACGAGGTCAAGACCCTCGACGCCGGCTCCTGGTTCGTTGCCAAGGACGGCGGTCCACGCTCGGCCCATTCGTTCGGCACGTTCAACCGGCTCGAACCGGCGTGGATCGAACATTACCGTTCCGGACGGGTGATCATCCCCACACTGGCCGAGGCACTCACCTTGACGAAGCAGCAAGATTGGCTGGTGAACGTGGAAATCAAGTCGTTCCCGGAGGGACCCGTGGGTCTCGTTGAACGCGTGCTCGAAGTCGTCGAGCAGCTCGAAATCGCGGCGCGAGTCCTCATCTCCTCGTTTGATCACACGGACGTCGCACTGGCGGATCGTCCGGGTCGGGAACACGCCCTGGGCATCTTGACGCTGACGCCGCTGTGCCGCACCCACGACTATGCGTCCGATCTCGTCGGCGCCGATACGGTCCACGTCTCGACCGAGATCCTGGGTTCCGGGACGGTCGCTTATCGTCGAGAACGTTCGTCGAGCGTGCTTCGGACCGTCCTGGTCGAGGACCTCAAGTCCCACGGAATTCCCATCCTCGCCTATACCGTCAATGACACCGGAGCGGGCAGCCTGGCGGAGCACCTCGCTCAAATCGGCGTTGATGGACTCTTCACCGACGATCCGCAGGGAATGAAGCGCGGCTTCGCAGCCGGCTCGGACAGTGCTCGCCGGCCAGACCTTCGGTCAGGGAACGCCGGGTCTGTCACGGGTGGACGATGATGCCGCGCGGGCTGTCAACCGCCGGCGCCGGGTTCCGGAAACGGGCGACGACTTGATCGCGATGGTCGCGGTCGAGGAGGATCACACGGGGAAGCCCAAAGTCATCAGAAATGGCGTTCGTTCGCTCCCGAACGCCGCGCCACTGGCGTCGCAGGTCGGCCGGCCACTTGAGGTGACCGATCCTGGACTCGACCTGCCACAACCGGCGCCTGGTGACACGAAACAATTCCTGACGCTCCTTGAAAGAGAGCTCGAGCGAAAGCCTGCGGCCAAAGTCCTGAACCTGTGCGAGCATGCCGTTCAAGTCGTCGAGCACGCCATCGTTTGCGGCTCGTTCACCACGGGAATTTCCGACCTTTCCGATCAGGACGACGAGGTCGTTTGCCAGGAGCTGGACTTGCATTCGCATCTCATCGACGTCCAGGGAGCGGTTTACGGGGAGCGGAACCGTTCTGAGCAGATTGGCTTCCAGCGCTCCCGTGGCCCCGTTCGTCGCGCTCAACAGGCGGGTGATGGCTTGCAGATGAGTGTCAGCACGATCCGACAGGCCGGGGAATTCCCCGAGCGTCGCCTCGAGCTGGCGATAGGCCGATCGGACGTCCACAAACTCGGACTGGGCGCGAGACAAGGTCGCGAGGTCGAGCGGCGCGGAGCTGACGGTTTCCGAGAAGAGTTGTGACGCGTCCCAGAGCGATGTGGCCTCTCGCTCCAGCAGACTTCCCATCGGGCTGTCCCGGAGGTCGTCGCGAATGTTCACCAGCGTCGAGATCGACTCGAGGACCGTGAGACTCGCCAGGCGAGGCAGGTCATCGGGCTGGTACTCACCCGTTGAGAGCCGCGCGAGGATCCGGGCCTCGAGCGAGTCACTCGCCGGCGCCTGGAAGCCGGGCAGCCGGTTCTGAATCTGCTGCGCCGTCGCGGGACCGACGTCAAGGATTAGCCAGGAGACCACGGTCATGCCCAGGACAAGACCGACCGCCGCGGTGAATTGCCGTCGAGACGTTCGAGTCATCTCAGCTCCCCTCCGCTCCGTCGTGAAACGGGCTACCCTTCGCGTCAAGAACGCGGTCGACGCTCGGCATGGAAACGTCTATGCTTCAGAATAGCACACATTGGAGAAAGAATCAGCATCAAACGGAACCAAGCACGGAACCTCGAAGGCCGACGATGGTCTCCCGGTTGGGGAGGAGGCCAAGCCTGAGGAAATTCGATCTGGAAACTTGGGAGATCCCACGATGCTTGGTGACGCAGATCGAGCTGGCGACCTGCTGTTCGGACTGCTGGCCTTGCATTTCGCGAGACGTGACTCGTTTCGACCTAAACCCGTTGCCGACCCTTACATTACAGGCATTCGGTGAGAAATACAATAGCCTACATCAGCGAATGTTACCCGTCATCGCAAAGGGATATTGAGGGTCAAAGGGGTAGCAAGGGAGTAGGAATCGAGCCCGCTTGCCAGACGAGCAAACGGACGATCGGATCGAAGTCGCCCCGAGCCCCTACGCTCCCCTCTGGCGACGTCGAGCCCCTCGGACATGGTTCAGATCGGCCAAGCGCCCGCGAGCCTCATGACGGGCGTGGTACTGGCTTGGCGCATGCCAATTCGGTACAATCAACTCGGCAATGATCGCGTCGACGGCGACTTTCGAATGGGAGGCTTTGCATGACAAGGGACGACTTAGTTGCGGCATCCAAACATCTTGTGTATGAGATTGAAATGCTATTCGGGACCGCGAGGGAATTAAGAACATCCCATTCAGAGTTCGTCACGAACGCACTCGTTGAATCATTCACGATTCATGGGCGCGTACTATACAGCTTCTTCTTCGGCTGCCGCCGGTTCGATGATGACATCCTTGCTAGCGACTACGTACAAAACTGGGAAAACACGAGGCCAGATCCTATGCCTCCTGCGCTCAAGGAATTAGATTGGCGAGTCGGGAAGGAAATCGCCCATTTGACCTCGAAACGACTCTCAATTACGGAGGCGGATAAGCAGTGGGATTGCGAGGCTTTGGTTGAAGAATACCGGCATGTGCTATCGACCTTTCTTAATTCCTTAAGCGACGCAAACGCAACCGCTGAACTACTGCGACTTAAAACGACACTCACCAGCCCGGAATACGCTTCAGTTCGCGTTCTTCGGACCTATCGACCAGCGTACACCGGCGCCGGGTGAACGGGTCGCCGCCCAGGCCGAGGACAGAGGTGGACGGCTCGGCTCCTGGTCTAGCAAGAAACGCAAAACGGCGAGACGTAGGATTCACTCCCCTTGGGGCAATTGCCCCGGGAGCTGAGTAACCGTGATTGGGACCCGTGCAACCTGGTCCAGGGCTCTTCGGAATTCAGACGACTATCGACTTTGAGGTGGTACTGTCCTATCGCCGGGAAGGGGACACCCATAATTCGGAGAAATGTCCGACATCGTGAGTATTCACGTAGATCGATCTCAAACTCCTGATCTGAACTCCTTTCCCCGTTAGGCGCTATGATTCCGAAACGACCCTGGCCCATCACCGGCAAGCCAGGATCTTCCCTGACCCACAAGCTCACCACGTCGACGGAGAGTAGAGGCGAGCCAGCCCGCCTTCCTGCCAATTCCAGGGGATGAGGCCCGAGATGTACCTCTTCCAGCACTTCAACCAACGTCAAGTTGTTCGAACTCGCATCGAGGATGCCCATCCTACAAGGTACAGTCCAAATGTGCCGAATCATCAGGCCCTCCTGAGTATGGGCTGCTGTACTCTTTTTGGTGAGTCCTTGATCACCTTGACGGTTATCTTCCTCTCTTCTGTGTCTGACCGGTCGGGCATAGACGGCTGGCCCACCAGGACTTTCCGCGTTGTCCGCGCCGAGTGGGAATTACAAACATCAACCATCGAGGCTTTATTGTAGTACGTGGTGCAAGCATGTGCGGACGTCGACGGTATCGCTTGGCTTAAGCTCTCCGCCAACTTCCTCGACCACCAACAATTACGAGAGGAAAGCACGTGCTCTCGTCCGAGTGCTGCCAGCGATGCATCGGTCGTCCACAAGACCCAAAGATACGTAGCCAAGGCAACGTCCCACGGGTTCTCGTACTCCGGGTCGATATCTCGTACTGTCACTGCGCGAAGACGCTCTAAAACGATCCGCCGCGCCGAGGGAGCAGTGAGATGGATGAGCAAACCCCGGGTTTCGGGCATTGAAGCAAGCGATTGGAGAAAGTGGTCGAAGTCGCTCGCCACATTCACGAACGCGGAGAAACGATGGCTCTCGATGGTTTCAGAGAGTTCATTCATTGATCTGCCCCCTTCCGGTCCGTCCAAAACTCAATCGGTGTCCCAAGAAAATCAGGGACATCCGACATGTCATGCTCGTATTCGCCGTCTGCTCCCGACTTGCTCAGAACTCTGAGCGGGTCGCCGGGGTTGTACGGGTCCGTCGCGAGTTTCTTCTCAATAACCATTCCTACGTGGCAGATTCTCCCTTTGGTGTCGTGGTAGATCACTAAATCTCCGCATCTTGCCTCAATAGGACCCAGTATTCGACGGAACCCGTCATCATGTAAGACCTTGGGTAAATCTTCGGGAAACGCCCAAGCTCTCCGATTGGTCGTCACCATACCGACGCAATTATAGACTGCGGTGATCGACCGGAGCCGGGCGTTCGGCCTCAACCCTTTCCAGAGCGTTATCGACGCCTCAAGAGCGACACGTGGACGTTCTCGCCGAAACTCATTGGGGATTGGCCATCGTGCTCTCGTTTCAATCGTCAGTTGAGGATCTCCGGGGAGCAACGGTCCCCTCCTTCGATAAACCAACCGCATATTGCATGTCGTGCCCCTTGCCACTGGACGATGAACGCACGGACACTCCAGCCGAGCACGACGAATCGTGGTTCACGTCGACGTAAAACCTCCTATCTACTAACCTGGCCAAGCGGGTGGGTCAAGGATGATCCCCGGGGACGGCCGTTTCCATTCCTGGCTGCCGCACCCGTCAATCGTCTTAGCCTTCCACCGCGTCCGGCCTTGCCTTCCGGACTGCCCGCGGCTTGCAGCAACAGATCCGCCAGCGCGTGACGAGCATACATTCTTCCGGCCGCAGGTCGCGAAGCATCCCCGGGCGGATACTGGGGATTCTGGTAGCAATCGAGCGTGTGGAAGAACGTGTGCGTTGGGTCCGTGCAATGAATCCCGATCGGCACGGGTCCGGCCGCGGGATAGGCGAATGTCACGAGAGAGCTCTCACGGTCCCAATGCGCTCCCCACACGACGAAGCGACCAGAACACCGGCCGGTCGTGACGAGCACGCCGCGCAGCCCCTTACCGCGCCCAACGCGGCGTGCCAGCTCATCAGCCAGAGTCCGGCCGATCTGGTTGTATCGTCGGGTCGCAATCGCGGTTCTCACGGAAAGCCCCCGCACGCCCCGCCAGAGCGTTGCTAACGAGTGACGGTCACCATTGCCGGCTGGACGGTCGGCGCCGCCGCTGCGCCGTTGTGTGGCGATCCAGACCGCAGCCAATCGCCGAACCGATCCACGCAAGAGCCGCAGAGATCAATCCAGGGTTCATCATGGCGGTTCGCCAACTCGCCCGCGACGATCTGTAGGATCGAGTGACCTCCCAGGATCGTCGCGCCACAGCGTGAGCAATGGATCACAGTCGTTCTCATGGCCGATCGCCTCATGCGTTTTGTGTGACCGATCAGACCGGCCAGCCGAACCGCCGCCACCATAAACGGCGATCCGGCCCCGGCCGAAACAAGATCAGGGCTTGACCAGTCGCGCGGCCTTGGCCAATCGCAGCTTGTCCTTGAGAGGCATTGACAACGACAAGATCCGCTTGAGGTTGGCCCGTCGCGCGTCGTATGTCGTGGTTCGCCTCGACTCGGTAGTGCGAGGCTGGGAGATGGCTCGCTGTTTGTCCTCCAAAACCGAGCAGCGAACGCATGAAGTCGCCCGTCGTCTCGGAGATCATCGTCTCGGGGTCATCTCTGCCCGGCGGCCAAGGCTTCTCGCCCTCGACGACCCCGACGCGGAGGGGGCGTTCGAGCAGGCCTCTTGAATCGTCGTTGCCCACGGCTTGGGCCATCGCCGCCACACTCTCCAGGTACAAGCCGATGAGGTCCTTCGCGCGAGACGCGGAGATCGGCCGCGGGTTATGGACGATGAAGTACGCGTCGTACGCCTCATCGGAGCGCCATCCGTCCGCTGTCACCGGGTAGACCTCCAAGAGCCTGGGGAGGATCTCGTCGGCCCCCACGACCCCCTCGAACGCCGCCTCCAGTCCCTCTCCCAACGGCCGGAATTGCTGGAAGAACCCGCCAAGATTGTCGGGATCCCAGGGCTTCTCCGAGGTGTCGCCCGCCAGGGCCTTCCAGCGTCCCAGTATCTCCTCGTTGCCAGTCATGGGCGACCTCCGGATGACTTGAGGCAGGCTCTCGGGCGGGTCGCCGGCAAACAGCCGTATCCCCGACCCCTGGAGCCTCTTGAGCGGGCTGTCTCCCGAGCGGAAGCCGCCGGGTGATCACATCCCATTGGCACCGCACCAGGCTGCCTGTATGCGGTAAGCTATGTTCCTCTGGACCCTCTTGACGAGCGTGGACGAGCTCGACTGGTCACTGTACTGATCGCCCGAGTTATCCTGCTCGCTCTCACCGGTCGAAGAGACGTCGGTCACGCTGGCGGAGATCGTCGATGTCGAGGTGAGACGTACTACGGGATGGGCTGCGCGCCCGTCGTCGCCGCGGACTTGGAATCAATCCTCTTGAGGGCTTCGGCAGCGTAGGACCGAGCACGCTCGTCCCCGCCCTTCAGTACGGCCGTCAGGGCAGGGATGGCGGCCGGGCCGATCTCTGCCAGGGCCTGCGATGCGGTGTTGGCCGCGCTGCCGTCACTCAGGGCGCGGATCAGGTCGGGGATGGCGTCCTTGGCCGCGGGACCGATCTGGCCGATTGCCCCGGCGGCCTCGTTCTGGATGCGGCGTTGCGGGTCGTGGAAGCACTCGAGGAGCGCAGGGACGGCCGACTTCGCCTCCGGCCCGATCATGCCCAGGGCTGTGGCGGCGAAGATGCGGACGTAGTAGTCGCGGTCATTCAGTGCCCGGACCAATGCGGGGAGGGCCGTCTTCGCTGCCCCTCGCTTCATGATCAGGGCTTGAGCGGCGACCCGCCGCGAGTCAACATCCCCACCCTGCAACGCCTTCA
The DNA here is from genome assembly GCA_044450785.1 of Isosphaerales bacterium. Lineage (GTDB taxonomy): Bacteria > Planctomycetota > Planctomycetia > Isosphaerales > Isosphaeraceae > JBIOJM01. The sequence goes on along the minus strand of JBIOJM010000044.1, from coordinate 33,139 downwards.
TGAGCGAGGGGACCGCCGCCTCGCCGATTAACTGCAACGCGAGGGCGGCGACGTGTTGATAGGCCCCATTCTTTTCCTGGAACAACGCGCTGAGCGCGGGTACCGCCGCCGGGCCGACGCGGCCGAGCGCGATGGCGGCGTCCTGTTGCAATCTCTCATCCCGGCCCTTGCAGACCGCGATGAGTCCGGGGACTGCAGACCCTGCGTCCGATCCGATCATACCCAGCGCCCTGACGGCGGTGTAAACGACCGAGGAATCCCGATTCTCGAGCGCCGCGGTCAACGCCGGCACGGCCGCGGGACCGGCCTTGCCAAGGGCGAGCAAGGCGTCTTGCCGGGTCTGGGCGTCGCTGTCCTTTTTCGAAACCTCGATCAAGACCGGGATCGCCGCGTCGGTGATCGTTTCGAGCTTCACCAGGGCCGCGACGACGGCACGGCGGACGTTGACGTCCGGGTCCCGTAGGTCCTTCAGGAACGACGCGGCGACCGGTGGAGTGGCCGACATGATCCCGCGGAAAACGCCCGCGGCGCGGTCGCGCACCTTGGGGTTCTCATCCTTCATCGCGACTTTGACGGCCGGAACGGCGGCCGGGCCGATTTCCCTCAGGGCGATCGCCGTCCAGAATTGGATCTGTTGGTCATCCTCTTTCAACATCGTCACAAGGATCGGGACCGCCTCCCGGGCCGCCGGACCGATCTTGCACAGGGCTCGCGCGGCCTCGGCCTGGACGCCGATGCCCTTGGTCTTCAAGAGCGGGATGATCGAGGGGACCGCCGTGGCGGCATCGGGTCCGATCTCATAAAGCGCTCTGAGGATCGCGTGTTGGAGCTTGGCGTCGTCCTGTCTCAGCGCTGCGATGAGCACGGGGAGCGCCGGCTTGGCCTTGGGCCCCATGACCTCGAAGGCCACCGCCGCGGCCACCCGCACCTCACCCTCTCCGTGGGTCAACCGGTCGACGAGCGGCGGGATGGCCGCGGGGCCGATCTGACCGAGCGCGACCTGGGCATTGAGGCCGTCTCGATCACCGAGGTGTGTCAAGAGGGCTGGGATCGCGGACTCGGCCGCCGGGCCGAGCGCACCGAGGACGGTGTTGGCACTCCACCTCACTTTTGCGTCCGGATCGGATAGCAGGGTGACCAGCGCCGGGACGCGGCCTTTCGCGTCGGGCCCGATTCGGGCAAAGACCTCTGCGGCCCGCTCCCTGACCTCCGGGCTGAAGTGCATGATACCCGAGCCGAGCATGACGGCCGCTCGCCGTCGCACCGTCGGGTCGGCATCGCCGAGAGCATCGATCCAGCGCCGCGCGGCCTTGATGCTGACTTCGCGATCGGGGGCGCTGAGTGCCTGGGCCCACTCCTGCAGCTTTTCCTGATCAACAGCGGGCGGCTCGGCCGCCGCGCCCTGGATGATCCCGATGACGAGAACCATGAGCCGAGATGTTACGGAACAGCGCATGTGGCTCTTTCTCTGACCTGGGACCGCGATCGGTTCTGTTTCCCCTCACTCATTTAACGCCGTTTCCCCTGAACTTGCTAACCCCCTTCTTCCTTGATGGCCTTGCGTCGAAGACGAGTGCTATCGCCGATCAGGGGTGATGTACACCTGGGGGAACGCCTCGGAGAATCTCCGCAAACCTTCCGCCGTGACTTTCGTCTTGGTCAGGTCGACGCCTACCAGGTACCTGCGGCTTCTGATCAACGCATCCAGCCCCGCGTCGGTCACATTCGTCCCCGAGAGATTAATGTTGGACAGGGAAGGAAGCTTCGCCAGCGACTCCAAGCCCTTGTCCGTGACCCCCGTGTGCGACAAGTTTACCGAGATCAAGCCCGGGTAACTCTCGAGCAACTTGAGGCTCTTGTCGGTGATCCGCGAGCCTGCGAGGCTCAACATGCTCAGGTGTTGGAATCCTGGCATGCGTTGCAGGCGTGCGAGCTCTTCATCGCCCACTTTAGAGTTGCTGAGATCGACGATCAATTGGATCCTCCACCCCCAGTAATCGATGCCCCCCTCCGGGATTTCGGCGTCGCCTCCGAGGCGACGCGCCTCCTCGTGCAGGTGATGAATGTTGGACTGTTCACGCAACAGCCAGACTTCTCTGGAGACGATCGGGGCGGCGAGGCCGGCAAGAACGATCAGGACAACGGGGAGCACGACCCGCTTCCTGGTCCTCGCCGAGCGACCGGCGTGGTTGTCTGCAGCCATGGAGCCTCCGATCCGTAGACAGGTCGAGCCTCTGCGAGAGGGTGCGTCCGCCGCACCGGGCCTTGTTTCAAGGGGTGACTGTGAAGAAGAATACACTCCAGTAGGGTCCGGTGTTTACCTCTTTCGTCCTCCCCGCGCCGCGAATGCGGATACCGTCTGGCACCGTGTGCGAGTCGATTGACTGGACCACGATCGCCTTTTTTCCGGGTGTCGCCTTGATGACCGCCCATACCTGCGCGCTCAGGCTCCAGGTGGCCAGATTGCCATTGATCCCCAGTGAACCGGTCCCGTTTGTCATATATTCGGTCGCGAGGAGCTGCGTGTAGCCGCCTGTGCCATTCGCATTGTAGATCACGACGCGGAATTGGTTGAAGAGCGGCCCGGCCGCCCGGATCAAGGCACCGGTATTCTGGTCCAGGTAGGGCTGCCCGTTGGGGATGGTCCACGTGAACTTGGGGACCGGGCCGCCGACGGGCACCACGGTGGTGGACGCCCCGCCGACCGTCATCCCGAGGTTGCCAGCGGCCATCCCGTGGGCCGTGAAGACCCTCCCGTAAGCGGCGATCGTGGCGAGGTCCGTCGTTGTGGAGAGCAAGGCTCTCCAGAGGTCTTGGACGTTCATGACGTCCTTGTCGTCGATCAACTTGACGAGAGCCGGGAAGCCTTTCGCTCCGTCATAGCTCAATTCCACGTCATCCACTCCGGGTTCGTTCGCGGGGTCGGCGAGGTCCCAGAGCAACTGCATGACCCCGATTTCGTCCGTCTCGCCGCGGATTTGGTTGGCCTCGGGCGAGTACTGGCCGCCGTACTGGGGGTTGGCCACGTTCGCGAAGTTCTGGACCGCCATGCTGAAGAAGTTGGCAAAGCCTTCAGAAAATGCGAACGTCGGGAGGTCAGAGCTCCAACCAAACTGGGCCCTCATGTCAGAGCCGAGCTCGTGGTTCAAGTAGCCCTGGAAGGGTAGCGAACAAGCGAAGAACCCTCCCAGTTGTGCCACGGCATGGCCGAACTCGTGCATGACCGTAGGACTTGCATAACTGCCCTGGAGGATGTGGGGGGTATGCAGCAACGTCCAGGAAGTTTTCCCGAGAGCTGCAAAGTCGATGTTTTGAGGGCCGCTCTTCTGGAAATCCGGAACCGTGGCCGGGAATTGGGCGGAATACAACGACCAATCGTAAACCCAGAAGGCCATCCCAGAATCGGTCGTGTTGCTGATCGTCATGTTCGGGACGATCAGCGTGGGTTTGGCCTGGGTCGGCAGGGGCAATGTCCATGCAACATAGTGGGTCACATCGCCCGACGAGACGTTAATCTGGTTGTTCGAGAGGGACGGATTGGAAGTTGTGTAAACCTGTACACTTAGTCCGGTCGCGTTCGCAGCGACTTCGTTCAGGTTGAGGCTCAGTGTGAAGCTGCCGTTGTCTTTCGTATAGGTTTCTCCCAGGAGCGTTTTGGGAATCCCGACCCGGGCCATGAATGGAAACGTCTCGTAGACCTTGACGAGCGCGAAGCGGACCGGCAGGTTGTTGGGGCCGTAGCTGACTGAGCCGGACACGGTGTAGACGCCCGCCGGCGGGGGATTGGTCGTTGCTCCGCTCCCCTGGGCCGGCTGAGCACCGGTCCCGACGCCCTGTTGAGCGGTTGCGGCGCCGCCTGTCGTGCCTTGGCTGGAGGTGACGTTTTGGCCCCCGGAGCCACCGCCAGTAACCTGCATGACTATCAGTTGCAGCACCGCGAAGATGCTGGTCTGACTCCCGTTCGTGGTCGTGACCGGGTTGTCGCCGCTGGTCTCGGTATTGACCTCATTTGACGCGGAACCCGAGAGGGTTGTGTCCGTGTGATTGTCGGTCGTGGCCTGTGAAAAACTCGACTGGGCGTCGCTTTCCGAGACGCTCGTGGAGGACACAACCTGACTGGTTGCGTCGTCTTGGTCGTCCTCGACTCCGGCAGTGAGGGTCGTCGGGGCGGTCTCGTGAGTGGTCATGGTGCCGGAGTTATTGGTCGTCATCGTGACTGCGTCGGAGCCAGATCCATTCGTGCTGATGTTGCCGGTGTCATTGCTCACGCCGTTCCAGGTGTCCGTCTCGTCCTGGGTCACGAGCTCGCTGCCGCTGGGGTTACCCGCAGCGTCAGTGGTGGTATTGGTCGTACTTTGGAGGGAGTCACTCTCCGTCGTGGTGTCGGTCTCGTTGAAGCTGCCCGTCCCGCTGTAGGTGTTCCCGTTCTCGGGGATCCCGCTGAAGGTATCGGTCCCCTGGTTCGTCAGCGTCTGGGAATTGGTGTTGCTCGAGACGTCGGTTGCGGACTGGCTCGAAGTGATCGTGCCGGCGGTGTCGGTGACGACATTCTGGTCCGTGTCGGATTGAGTGTCGCTGGAACTCTCAGTCATGGTGGTCGTGCCCGAGTCGGTCTCGGTGCCGCCCGTGGTGGACGTCGCCGGCCCGGAGTAGGGGCCCGTCGTGCTGCTGCTCGACCAGTTGGTTTCCTGGTCGGAATCGATGTTGGTCTCGACGCCATTGGTCACCCCGTCCTGTACCTCCGAGTTGATCTGGCTCTGGTCGCTGTACTGATCGCTGGAATTGTGCTGCTCGGTTTGATTTTCGGAAGTGGTAACCGTCTCGCCACCGGAAAGGATATCGGATTCGGAGTCTGTCGACTGATCCGTGCTGGATGAGGAGTCCGAGCCGCTGTCGGTGGTCGTGGCTGTCGAGACCGATTGACCGTTGACGACGGTTACCACCGAGACGATCGCGCTGGCGTACGTGTCGGCGGTGCTGTTTGAATCAGTGTAACTGGAGGAACAGGAATCGCTTCCGGCGGGCGAAACGCCGCTCGACCACTGGTCACTCTCGGTGGTCGTCGCCTGCTCGGAGCTGGAGTCGGTATCGGTCCCGCTGTCGGAATCGTTGACGCTGGTCGTCGTCGAGGTCGTCCCGGGTGCAGCGACGGAGTTCACCACGGTGAGATCGCTGTACTGGTCGGACGAGCCCGTATCATCGGTCAGGTTCTCCGTGTCGGTGGAGACGTCCGCGGCGCCGGGCGTCGCGTCGATGATGGTGCTGGTGTCCGTCTCGCTCGTCTGCTCGTCATCCGTCTCGCTATCCGTGCCGCCGACGGAGTGGGCGGAATTGCTGTTCGTGCTGGACGCGCCGTTGTCGGTCGTGGTCGTGGAGCCGGTCTGATCGCCGAACGAGGCGGAGTCGCCGCCGCTGTTGCTGTGGCCGTAGCTCGCGGACGTGCCGATCACGTTATTGCTGTCGCTGCTCCCGGCCGAATCCTGGTCGGCGAACGCCACGCTCGTACCGCGGGCCTGCGCGTAGCTCTCCGAGCCGCTGTCGGTGCTCGCGTTGCCCGACGACGGGTTGCCCGACGACGAGTTGTAGGTATCGGTCCCCTTGACCGCCAAGCTGAACCCGGCAGTCCCGCTGTCGGTGTGATTGGCGGAGTTCGTGCCGTTGTTCTGGCCGTTGGTGCCCCACGATCCGCCGCTCGTGTACGTGTCGTTGAACTTGTCCGCGAAATTCGAGCCGTTGTTGAACGTCTCCGAGCCGCTGTCCGTCGGGGTCTGGAACGTATTGCTGCCTTGGAGGCTCGCGCTCGCCGAGTTGGCGCCGCTGTCGCCGTGGCTGTAGCTGCCGGTCGACGTATAGCCGCTATTCGAGCCGCTGCCGGTGTACGCGCCCTGGTCGGCGAACTGGTCGGACGCGCTGGAATTGCCCGTGTACGTCTCCGAGCCGTTGTCGTTCGGCGTGGTGATCGTGGCGCTGCCCGACACCGAATACGTCGCGCCGTCGGTCCCGCTGTCCGAGTAGCTCGTGCTGGAGTTGCTGCTGAAGTTGCCCTGGCCGTCCGAGCTGCCGCTGTACGAGCCGCCGTCGCTGAACTGCTCGCTCGAGCTCTCCCCGAGGGTCGAGTTCGACGCGTTGTTGCCCCGCGACTGGCTGCTGGCATCGGTGTATCCGAAGCTGCTCGAACCGCTCGAGCTGAAGCTCGAGCTGCCCGAGCCGCTGCCGTCGGAGTTCGTGCCGCCCGAGGCCTGGTGGCTGTCCGTCACATTGGACGACTCCAACCCGTCGAACTGGTTCGTGCCGTTGCCGTATGTCGTGCTCCCCTTGTCCTCGCCCGAGTAGCTGCCGGTATAGCCGTCGGACTCGCTGTAGCTGGACGAGCGGTTGCTGCTGACCGAGCTGGACCATTGGGCGAAGCTCGACTCATTGGCCTGGTAGCTATCCCCGCCGATCTGGAGATCGAACGAGTCGCTCCCATTGTAGCTATAGCTCCAGGAGGCGTCGCCCTGGCCGTCGCTCGAATAAGTATCGGTGGCGGTCCAGGAGGCGGAGCCCGACGACGAGCTGCCGCTGTAGGACCAGGTGGCCGTCCAGGATCCGTTGCCGGAGGAGTATGAGCTGGTGTACGTACCGGTACCGCCGTACCATCCCCAGCCGGGGTAGACGCCGAGCCAGCCGTAGCCTCCATAGCCCAGGCCGCCCCAACCCAATCCGGCATAGCCATAGCCATACCAGCCGGCGCCGTAAGCGCCCCAGCCGCCGCCGTAGTAACCGCCCCAGCCGGCGCCGTAAGCACCCCAGCCGTAGAGTGTGCCGCCCAGCCAGCCCGCTCCGAAGTAGCCGGCGCCGTAGAGTCCGGTGCCATATAGCCCCGCGCCGACGTAGCCGGCGCCGTAGAGACCGATGCCATACAGGCCTACATTGGTGACGCCCGAGACGCCCGAGACGATCCCATAAGGATCCCCGTAGAGCCCGTAGGGGACGTACTCTCCGTATGCGAGCGTGCCGTTATACAGCAGCAGGCCGTCGCTGCCTCCGCCGCCGGCGACGATCGACCCTGTCCCGTGGAAGCCAGCATCGGTGCCGCCGGCCGCGACCGTGGTCGGGGCTAGCGAGCCGAGGCCGGCGAACCCGGCGTAGAGGGCGCCTGGACCGCTCGGTACCGATCCGGCCGCGGCCGATCCGGTGCGGGCGGCGCTCGAGGCGAACGGGACCAGGCCGGCCCCCGCGGCCGCGAGTGACGCCGAGCCGGCGGCGGACCCGGATGATCCGGTACCCGTCGATGATCCGCTCGCGGCGGATGCGATCGGCGTCTGCGTTGCCGCGGCGACCGTGATCGTCACCGTGGCCACGTTGCTCGTGAGCGTGCCGTCGGTATCCTTGTACGTGAAACTGTCCGTCCCGGCGTACCCCGAGGACGGTATGTAATTGAACGTGCCATTCGCATTCAGGGTCAGCGTGCCCTGTTGGACGTTCGTGACCAGGACCGCGGTGATCGGGTTGCCCACCGCGTCAATGTCATTGGCAAGCACGCCGTTGGCCGTCGTGGCCGTGAGCGTGCCGGATACCGCCACGGTGTAGCTGTCGTTGACTGCTAAGGGCGCCTGGTCGGCCACGGTGATCGTTGCGGTCGCCACGTTGCTCGTGAGCGTGCCGTCGGTATCCTGGTAAGTGAAGCTATCCGTCCCGGTGAACCCCGCGGTGGGCGTGTAGGTAAACGTCCCATCGGAGTTCAGGGTCAGGGCCCCGTGCTGGACGTTCGCGACCAGCGCGACGGTCATCGGGTTGCCGTTGGCATCGGTGTCGTTGGCCAGGATGCCGACGGTCGTAATCTTGAGTGTCTTGCCGGGCGCGACGTCATACTGATCGTTGGCGGCGACCAGGGCCGACGCCCCGACGGTGATGGTGACCGTCGCCACGCCGCTCGTGAGCACGCCGTCGCTGTCTTGGTACGTGAAGCTGTCGGTGCCCGTGAATCCCGCCTTGGGGGTGTAGGTAAACGAACCGTCGCCATTCAAGGTCAGGGTCCCATCGCTCACGTTGGAGACCACCGTGGGCGTCAACGTATCGCCGTCGGCATCGGTGTCGTTGGCCAGCACGCCGGTGGCCGCGGGGACGGTCAGGGTCTGGCCGGGCATCGCCGAGTAACTGTCGGCGGCGGCCACCGGTGCGCTCTCGGTCACGATGATCGTGACGGTCGCCACGTTGCTGGTGAGCGTGCCGTCGCTGTCCTTGTAAGTGAAGGTGTCGGTACCGTAGAAGTGGGTGTTGGGGACGTAGGTGAAGGTGCCGCTGCTGTTGAAGGTGAGCGTGCCGTGCTGGGTGGTGGAGACGATCGTCGCGGTCAGTCCATCGCCCTGGGGGTCGGTGTCGTTGGCCAGGACGCCGCCGAAGTTGACCGCCAGGGTCCGGTCGTGCCCGATGGTGTAAGCGTCGTTGTTCGCCACCGGCGCGCCCTCGGTGACGGCGATGGTGACGGTCGCCACGTTGCTGGTGAGCAGCCCATCGCTGTCCTGATACGTGAAGCTGTCCGTTCCGGAGTAGCCGGCCTGCGGGACATACGTGAATGTCCCGTTGGCGTTCAACGTCAGGGTGCCGTGCTGCACGTTCGCAACGACGGATGCGGTGAGGGTGTCGCCGTCGGCGTCGGTGTCGTTGAATAGCACGCCGCTGGCGCCGAAGGCGGAGGCCGAGACCGTCAGGGTGTGATCATGCCCGATCGTGTATGTGTCGTTGCTTGCGACCGGCGCGCTCTCGGTGACGGTGATGGTGACGGTCGCCACGTTGCTCGTGAGCAGGCCGTCGCTGTCCTGGTACGTGAAGCTGTCCGTCCCGGAATAACCGGCGGCCGCCGTGTAGGTGAACGTCCCGTTGGCGTTCAAGGTCAACGTGCCATGGTGGACGCCCGACACGACCGAGACGGTCAAGGTATCGCCGTCGGCGTCGGAGTCGTTGGCCAGCACTCCGTTGGCGGTGGTGGTGGACAGCGTGCGGTCGTGACCGATCGTGTAGCCGTCGTTGTTCGCCACGGGCGCCCGCTCGGTGACGTTGATCGTCACGGTCGCCACGTTGCTGAACAAGATCCCGTCGCTGTCCTTGTAGGTGAAGCTATCGGTGCCGTAGAAGTGGGCGTTGGGGACGTAGGTGAAGGTGCCGATGGTGTTGAAGGTCAACGTGCCGTGACTGGTCGAAGTCAGGAGGGTGGCGGTGATGGTGTCGCCGTCGGCGTCGGAGTCGTTGCCCAGCACGCTGGCATAGGGATACCCGTTCGTCGTCAGCGTGTGATCGTGGGCTATGGTGAAGCTGTCGTTGTTCGCCACCGGTGCGCTCTCGGTGACGGTGATCGTCGCCGTCGCCACTGTACTGGAAAGCAGGCCGTCGCTGTCCTGGTACGTGAAGCTGTCCGTCCCCGAGTAGCCGGCCGTGGGGACGTAGGTGAACGTCCCGTTGGCGTTGAACGTCAGCGTGCCGTGCCTGACGCCGGAGACCAGCGTCGCGGTCAGCGGGTCGTGCTCGGCGTCGTGGTCGTTGGCCAGCACCCCGCTATAAGTCGACGTGATCGACAGGGTGCGGTGTGGGCGATGGTGTAAGTGTCGGGGGCGGCGACGGGGGCGGTCTCGGTCACGTTGATCGTGGCCGTCGCCACGTTGCCGGTCAATGCGCCGTCGGCAGCGCGGTATGTGAAACTGTCGGTGCCGTAGTAGGCCGCGGCCGGTGTGTACGTGAACGTCCCGTCGCCGTTGAGCGTGAGCGTCCCGTGCTGGGTGGTCGAGACCAGTAGGGCGGTGAGGGTGTCGACGCCGGCGGCGACGTCGTTGGCCAGCACGCCAGCGGTCCCGCCGTAGTAGGAATTGGTCGCCGTCGAAACCGCCAGCACGGTGTCGTGCGCGACCGAGTACGTGTCGTTGTTCGAGACGGGCGCTCGCGCGGTGACGGAGAGCAGGACCGTGGCGACGTTGCTGGATAGCAGGCCGTCGCTGTCCTCATACGTGAAGCTGTCGGTGCCGGTGAAGCCGGCGGTCGGGGTGTAAGTGAACGTGCCATTCGAGTTGAGATTCAGGTGCCGTGCTGGACGTTGGACACCAGCGACGTCGTGAGCGGATCGCGATCGGCGTCGGAGTCGTTGGCCAGCACGCCATTCGAGCTCGTGGCGGTGATCGGCTGGGCGCCGTTCACGGTGTAGAAGTCGGTGTTGGCGACCGGGGCGCTCTCGGTGACCACGATCGAGACGGTCGCGATGCTGCTGGAGAGCAGGCCGTCGCTGAGCTTGAAGGTGAAGCTGTCGGCGCCCCAGAACCCGGCGGTGGGCGTGTAGGTGAACGTGTTGTTCGCGCTCACGGTCAAGGTGCCGTGCTCCACGTTCGTCACGATCGAGATCGTGAGCGGGTCGCCGTCGGGGTCCATCCCCACTCCCGCGATCGAGAGGGTGTGGTCGTGCGCGACCGTCTCGCTGGTGTTGAACGCCGCCGGCGCGTGCTCGACGACGGTGATGGTTGCGGTCGCCACGTTGCTCGAGAGCAGCCCGTCACTGTCCTGGTACGTGAAGCTATCCGTCCCGTAGGACCCCGAGTTCGGGACGTAGGTGAACGTGCCATTGGAATTGAAGGTCAGGGTCCCGTGCTGCACGCCGGTCACCAGCGCGGCGGTGAGGGTGTCGCCGTCGGCGTCGGTGTCGTTGGCCAGCACGCCCGACGACCCGCTTCCGTATTGCGACAGCGACGTGGCGGACAGGGTCTGGTCGTGCACGACCGTGTACGTGTCGTTGTTCGCCGCCGGTGCGCTCTCGGTGACGGTGATGGTGGCAGTGGCCACGTTGCTGGAGAGCAGGCCGTCGCTGCCCTTGTACGTGAAGCTGTCCGTCCCCGAGAAACCGGGATTCGGCAGGTAGGTGAACGTGCCGTCGGGACTGAAGCTGAGCGTGCCGTGCTGGACTCCCGAGACCAGGGTGGCGGTGAGGGTGTCGCCGTCGGCGTCGGCGTCGTTGCCCAGCACCCCGACCGTCGAGCCGTAGCCGCTCGCCGTCGTGACCGAGAGCGATCGGTCATGGCCGATCGTGTACGTGTCGTTGACGGCGACCGGTGCGCTCTCGGTGATGGTGATCGTCGCCGTGGCCACGTTGCTCGAGAGCAGGCCGTCGCTGGCCTGGTACGTGAAGCTATCGGTCCCGGAGTAGTGGGCGGTGGGGACGTAGGTGAACGTCCCGTTCGCGTTGAGCGTCAGCGTCCCGTGCTGGGGGCCCGTGACGAGGGTGGCGGTGAGGGTATCGTTCTCGGTATCGGTGTCGTTGGACAGCACGTTGTCATAGGGATACCCGCTCGGCGTGATCGTGCGATCGTGGGCGATGGTGTAGCTGTCGTTGTTCGCCACCGGGGCATGCTCGCCGACGGTGATTGTGACGGTGGCGGCGTTACTGGTCAGCGTGCCGTCGCTGTCCTGGTACGTGAAGCTGTCCGCGCCGACGTACCCGGCCGCCGGGACATAGGTGAACGTCCCGCTGGGACTGAACGTCAAGACGCCGTGCTGGACAGTGGTCAGGAGCGAAGCGGTCAGAGTGCTGTTGGCGGCGTCGGTGTCGTTGGCCAAGACGCTGGGGTACGACGACAGCGTGTGGTCGTGCGCCACGGTGTAGCTATCGTTGTTCGCCACCAGGGACGGGGCGACCACGGAGATGGTGGCGGTCGCGACCCCGCTGGAGAGCAGCCCATCGCCGGCCTTGTAGGTGAAGGTGTCCGTCCCCGAGTAGCCGGCGGTCGGGGCGTAGATGAACGTCCCATGGGGGTTCAACGCCAAAACCCCGTGCTGTGGGCCGGAGACCAGCGCGGCGGTGAGGGTGTCGCTGTCCGCATCGGTGTCGTTCGCCAGCACCCCGACCGTCCCGTAGGACCCGCTCGCCGCGGTCGCGGCCAGAACGCGGTCGTGGCCGATCGTGTACGTGTCGTTGACGGCGACCGGTGCGCTCTCGGTGATGGTGATCGTCGCCGTCGCCACGTTGCTGGAGAGCAGGCCGTCGCTGGCCTTGTACGTGAAGCTGACCGTCCCGGAATAGCCGGCGTTGGGCACGTAGGCGAACGTCCCGTTCGAGTTGAAGGTGAGCGTCCCGTGCTGCGGGCTGGCGACCAGGATTGCCGTCAGACTGTCGTGATCGGCGTCGGTGTCGTTGCCCAGCACGCCGACCGTGCCATAACCGCTTGGCGTCATTGCGGTGAGGACGTGGTCGTGCGCGACGGTATAGCTATCGTTGTTCGCCACCGGTGCGCTCTCGGTGACGGTGATCGTCGCGGTGGCGATGTTGCTCGAGAGCAGGCCGTCGCTGGCCTGGTAGGTGAAGCTATCGGTCCCCGAAAACCCCACGACCGGCACGTAGGTGAACGTCCCGTTCGCGTTGAGCGTGAGCGTCCCGTGCTGGGTGGTGGTGAGGACCGTGGTGGTCAGGGTGTCGCCGTCGGCGTCGGTGTCATTGCCCAGCACGCCGACCGTGCCATAGCCGCTCGCCGTCGTCACCGAGAGCGTGTGGTCGTGCGTCACCGTGTAGTTGTCATTGACGGCCACCGGGCTCTGCTCGGTCACGATGATCGTGACCGGGGTCACCGCGCTGCTGGCGGTCGAGTTCTTGTCCTTGTAGGTAAAGCCGTCCGACCCATAGAAGTGGGCATTAGGAACATAGGTGAAGGTGCCATTGGAGTTGAAGGTCAACGTGCCGTGCTGGGGCTGCGCGACGAGCGTTGCGGTCAGCGTGTCCCCCTGAGGATCCGAGTCGTTGTAGAGCACTCCGTACGGCCCCGACCCGGATGTCGTCGTGGTCAGGGTATGGTCGTGCGTGATTGTGTAGAAGTCGGGCTGGCTGTTCGGCGGCATCTCGATCACGGTCTCCGCCGCGGTTCCCGTCGCGGTGCTCGAATCACCCGATACAGTGATCGAGATCGTATCCGAACCCGCCTGTGTGTAGACGTGGTTGCCCGAGACGATCCCACCTCCGCCGGTCCCGGCCTGGATGATCCCCGGCGATGTGGTCCCATCGCCCCAGGAGATGGTCACGCCGTAGTCGGCGAGCTTGCCCGCGCTGAACGTGAAGGACGCCAGCGATGCACTTCCGATCGCGATCTGCTCGGTCGCGGCGGGTGGGCTCAGCATGCTCAGGCTGATCGCCAGGAGTTGCTTCCGTTCGAGGCATTCGATCTCAGGCCGCAAGGCCCGCAATCTGCGATTGCGGCGCCGGGGCGGACGTCTCTAAGCCATGGTGTCGTTCCCTCGAAAAGAAGAGTCTTTCGGCGCGTTCGATCCCCGGGTCCCATCGGATGGGCTGGCCTCTTGGCGCGCGCGGTGATGGATGAGGTCGAAATCGGTTGTCAACGTCTTGGAGCAGCGTCTTCCGATCCGGATTCATTCGAAGCTGCGGGCGCGTATCAAACGCAGCCGAATACGCTATGAATCGTGGTATTCATAGCTCTGATAGCTGCAGCCAGGGGCTTTCCGGTTCACCCTTGCCTGTCTTGCGACATGCGGGAGCATCATGCTCCAGGCTCCCAGTTCTCGGGCCAATTGACAGCGGCAACACCCCATCCTTGAGGAACGTTTCTCGAATGCCTTGCGGCGTGTTCGATCGCCCTCGACCGCTGGGGCTCCCATGCGCGAGTGTATGGAGGACTTGTGTTGCCTGGTGTTTTAAGCGGGAGGCTCCGCTTCCCGCAACTTCGCTGCACGACGGCGGGCATACTATACCAGTCCATCCGGGTTTTCCAGATACGTTGAGAATTCGGCCGAGGGGGCGAGCATCGCATCCCGCGTGGCCGCCAACCGGGCGAGGTCCGCTCGGACAACCCGGCGGCTCGTCTCATCGCCTGCCTGTTCCGCCTCGAGTTCCAGGGCCGCGATCCGCTCGATCAACTCGCCCGGCGAGACCCTTACCCCGATCGATCGCACGCGCAGGGCCGGTGGGACCGTTCGGGTCAACTCGGCGGCGATGCGATTGAAGACCGCCGGCCAGTCGCCCAGTTCCGTCTGGCGGAAGATTCGCATCGTCGGATACCACGGGGTGTTCTGACAGCCGGCCCCGAGCATCCACTGCCATCCCGGCGCCAAAGACAGGGCCACCCAGACCGGGACTCCCAGCGCTCCCGCCAGGTGGGCTATGGCCGTATCCGAGCTGATCAGGAGATCGAGCGACTTGAGGGCCGCGGCGGAATCCATGAAGGGCCCGTTTGCATCGTTCAGCTTGCTCGCCAAATCGACAACCGGGAAGGCGTCACCGAGGGCTTCGAGTTGAACAAGCCCGTCGTATTTCTGGAGGCTGAACAGCCGGACCCCCGGCACACGCGCCAGCGGCTCGAATTGCCGGAGCGGGATCGAGCGGTGGAAGTCGCCCGCGAAGTTGGGTTTGCCCTGCCAGTGAATCCCGACTTTGAACTCGGGGTACGTCGCCAGCTCGCGCCGCCAGTACTCGAGGAGCCCGGGGTCGGCGTGGAGGCAAGGCACATCGGCCGGCACTGCGGCGAACGTCGTCCCCAGCAGCCCCGGCACGGTCATCAGCGGGCAGTGAATGTCGTGTTCGGGCGGGTCCTGACCTTGCGGGTAGAGGTGGTCGATCCCCGGGGCGTTCTCCATGAGCCTCAATAGCTTGGCCGGACACTCGAAGATTACCGACGCACCGAGACGTTTGAGCAGCGGGGCGTAACGGATGAATTGCAGCACGTCGCCCAGCCCCTGTTCCCCGATCAAGAGCATCCGCAGGCCGGCCGGCGGGAAGCCGTTCCAGGCCGGCTGCGTCATGGGCTTTGGCGAGGGGGGCTTCTTCCTATGACGCCACTCGTATTCGGCCCAGCCCAGCGCGAATTTCCCCTGGCGCAGCCAGGTGAGGGAGCGGTTCAGGTGCGCGTCGACATGGTTGGGGCGGAGCCGAATGCAACGGGAGTAGCTGTCGATGGCCTCGTCGAACCGGGCCTGCTCGGCGAAGGCGATCCCACCGTTGTTGTACGCGTCGGCGTAATTCGGCTTCAGCTCCACGGCGCGATCGTAGGCCGCGACCGCTTCCTGAAATCGTCCCAGGTTCCGCAGCGCGTTGCCCAGGTTGTTATGGGCTTCCGGGTAATTCGGGCGGTGTGCCAGCGCCTGGCGGTAGCTGGCCGCGGCCTCCTCGAACCGGTTCTGCCTGGCCAGCGCGATCCCCAGGTCATTGTGAGCATCGGCGTAATTGGAGCGGAGGCGGATCGCCTCGCGGTAGCAGGCGATCGCCTCGTCGAGCTTGTCCTGCCGGGCGAGGGTGATGCCCAGGTTCTTGTGCGCGGGCGTCGGGGCGAAGGCGGATCGCCTCCCGAAGGGCGGTGCCCGCCTCCTCGTTGCGGTCCAGGTCGTTGAGGGCGTTGGCGAGGTTGAGGAACGCTTCCGGGTAATCGTGCTTGAGCCGGATGGCCTGCTGGAAGCAGGCGACGGCCGCGTCGGACCGCCCCCGAGAATTCAGGGCCAGGCCCAGGTTGTTGTGGGCCTCGGGGTAGGCCGGGCGGAGCCGCAGCGCCTCTTGATAGCAGGCGATCGCCTCGGGCGTCTTGCCCTGCTGGCGGAGCGCGATGCCGAGATTGTTGTGGGCCTCGGGGTAGGACGGGCGGAGCCGCAGCGCCTCGCGGTAGCAGGCGATCGCCCCGTCGTTGTTCCCTTTGTTGCGGATGGCATTGCCAAGGTTGTTGTGGGCGTCGGGGAACTCGGGCTTGAGCCGAATGGCCTCCCGATAATGGGCGGCCGCTTCATCGGGGCGGCCCTGCCGCGCCAGGACGACGCCCAGATCGTTGCGATAGGCGGCGGAGTCCGGCCGGAATCGGGCCGCCTCGCGATAGTCGGCGGTCGCCTCCTCGAGCCGCCCGAGGGCAAGATACGCGACCGCCCGATGCCAGCGATAGTCCGCGTTCGCTGGCTCACCGGCGATCGCTCGCCCGAAGGACTCCACGGCCCGTTCGCGCTTGCCGCCGCGGTGAGCGGCCAGGCCCTCCTTGAAGAGAACGTCGGGGGCGTCGGCGCCGTCGCCCCTACCGGCGACGGGTTGGCCGTCGGCCCGATTGATCGTGTCCTCCCGCGATCGTTCGGCACCGATGGCCGGTGCCTCCGGTGGATTCCCCATGCGACTACCCCTTCCTCAAGTTCGAGACGGCAAGGCTGCTCCGACGCGTCGTCGAGCAGAGCAAGGTCGACCGCTCAGCCGACCTGAGGGCGCAGGCGAGTACTCGACAAGCCGTCTACGAGTGGGATCAGGACGACCCGCCCTCCGTTTGCCTCGACAAACTCCCGACCGACCACTTCTTCGAGGTGGTAACCGGACCCTTTAACCAACACGTGTGGGCGGATCGCTTCAATCAGTTGCGCGGGGGTGTCGTTATCGAAGATGGTGACGGCGTCCACGCATTCCAAGGCTGTCAAGACGGCAATCCGCTCGCACGCCCGATGGACCGGCCGGCCTTCGCCCTTCAGCCTCCGGACACTCTCATCGCCATTTATGCCCACCACGAGAAAATCTCCGAGGGCGCGAGCCTGCTGCAGGCAGTGGACGTGGCCGGCGTGCAGGATGTCGAAGCAGCCGTTCGTGAACACGACGTGATGGCCCAGCCGTCTCCGTGTGTCGAGTTCAGTTAACAACTCCGACAGAGGCCGGTCCTTTCTGGATACCGATCGAAGCGAAGGCACCGTTTGGTTGAGTAGCTCCGACCGCGACAACGTAACGCTACCGAGGCGTTCCACCGCCAGCCCGGCGGCCGCGTTAGCCAAGGCGATGGCCTCCGGGTAGTCTAACCCGGAGGCGAGGCCCAAGCCGAGCATGCAGAGCACCATGTCTCCGGCCCCGGTCACGTCATAGACCTGCCGCTCCCGAGTCGGAAACGCCAGTCCTCGGCCGTCGCGGTGAGACAGGACCATACCCTCCCGGTCGAGCGTGACGACCACTGCTTCAAGGTCTAGCCGGAGGCGGAGTTGATGGGCCGCCAGGAGTGCTTGCCGAGCGTTCTCGACGGGCCCACCGCTCGCCAATCGGCACTCATGGCGGTTGGGGGTTAGGCAAGTGCTACCAGCGTAGCAACCATAGTCGGGTTCCCGTTTTGGATCGATCAATAGCCGCTTATCAAAACGGCGGGACAGTTCGACGGCACGACGAAGAATTCTCGGGGTGCACACCCCCTTGGCATAGTCGCTCACCATGAGAATGTCGCACCCTGCCAGTTCGCCCTCGAGCTCAGCGAGCACCTTCTCTTCCATCGGGGGGGACAGCGGCGTTCGGAGCTCCAGATCGACGCGAAGGATCTGCTGCGAGTGGTGGTCATGGGCTCGGCCCACATAGCGTTGCTTCAGAGTCGTCGGGCGGCTTGGATCCGTCACGACGCGATCGTGAGCCGCGCCCACTTGACGCAGGCATTGCCTGACGATTCGGCCGAATTCGTCGTCGCCCACCACCCCGACCACCACGACGTCGGCCTCCAGACGGGCAAGCATCGAGGCGACACTCGCCGCGCCACCGAGTCGATCCTCCTGCTCCGTTACGAGTAGCACGGGGACGGGAGCCTCCGGGCTAATGCGCTCGACCGCTCCGAAGACATAGCGGTCCAAGAGGACGTCCCCCAAGACCAGGACACGGGGGTGTCTCAGGCGTTGGACCAGTTCGTCAAGACCGGTTGTCATTATTTAGGTGGCCGGGTCTCGATGAGCACCGGATTGGTTTCCTTCTTCTGATTCCTTTCGGTCAACGTCCGAACGGTCTGTTCGATCGACGCGTCCGACTGCGCCTTCGTGTAAAACTTGCGGACTGTCGCGTCCACCAGCGGAGGATACAGGTACCGCCGTGCTTTGCGAAGCTCGCCGCGGATCTCCAGCCCCCGGATCGAGATGCTCTTGACGTTATCGTTCTCAACCTGTTCCAGGAACCACGGGTAAAAGACCTGGATCTCGGTTTTCGGGACATACAGCCAGAAGACCAGGGCAAACAGTCCGAGCAACAGCAGCCACTGCCACGGGCGTGAGGATGACCCGAGGGGACCGATCTTCACTGGCCCGCCGTTCGGGGGTCTCGACGGGTTTTCCTCTTGCGGCGTTGGGTTTTCCATACGTTATCACTCGACTCCGAGCAGGCCGAAAAAGAACGCCGTCTCGTGTCTCGGGGCGGGACGGCACTCGACGAGCGGCGCATCTGAATGATAACCAAGATTCGCCTCCGAGGTAGCCAGCACTCAGGTCGGTCCTCTCGCTCACGACGGCTTCTGCCGGCGTCGTTGCACGCTCACCTCGTAGGCGGCACGCCTGAGGCGGTTGAGCCCACCCAGGGGACGGTGCTCTTCCAAGGTGTGCCAGGGGTTGAACGAGAGGTCCTCGCACGACGCGCGGAACGCCCGCATCTTATCGGACCCAAGAACCTGGGTGGGGATCCGGACGGTCGCTACCTTGCGAAAGTCGGAGTCCGACTTCTTCCATTCAACCGAGGCGTCTTCGATCGGCATCCGCACCGGGTCTTTCTGGAACTGCACCATGAAATCGAAAAAGGCGTCGTTCCCCTTGAGGTGGCTGGCCAGCGTCTGAAAGAGAAAGTTCTCGGGGTCCGCGGGGCCTCCCGACGGACCCGAGGGAAGTTGGTCGTCTCGCGGCTTCGCGGTGAACTTGACGGCCCGCGGTCCGAGCCGGAAGGGAGCCCCGCTCCAGTATTGTTGGATGAGAGCGTCTTTGATCGTGTGGCGCTTCGCCTTGAGAATGTTCACCACCTGACTTGCGTGGAATGGGGCAAAGGCGAGGATCGCCAGCAAGTCGTTCTTGAGGCGATGCCTCAAGGCGAACAGGGCCGTGTAGTCCTTGACCGCGCGGAAGATGAAGGCGGGGCTGTCGACCATCAAGAAGTCTTGCGACGATTCGCCGTCGTCCTTGATCGCCCGCTCGCCGTCCACGTGGCGGATCTTGATCGCCATCCCCCGCGGCGTTCCCAACGCATCGCTCTCGGAAAACTCGGAGGCGTTCGAAAAGCGGATGGTCACGTCGTCCACATCGTACGTACGGGGCTCCCGAAAGACCCCGTAGCGGTACTCATCCGGCAGGCCGGGCTCGACGATGAACTGCGCCTGGACGCAACCCGTGTCCTTGGCGTGCTGTGCCCGGAGCACGCGGCCGTCCTTCTGGGGATGATGGATCGCCTGGATCAGCGCAGCCATCCGCTGGATGTCGGCGGGCTCGTCCGGCGGCGGGTATTCCTTATTTAGCTCTAACTCGATGCCATTCATGCAACTCTGTGCTCCCTTTCAATGCGGGGGAAACAATGACGTCGTTTTTCCGAAATGAATCTATCGAGTTTCGACGAGCAAAGAAAGGGAGTCCCCTGTTATAACGAAGGGCCGTCGATCGGGAGCGATCGGTACCGGGAATTGCAGGGGTTCGCTCGGCCGGGCGGGAAGTTTCTTGATGACAGGTTTTCGCAGACCTGGCGCTGCTGCCCCTCACTGAACGTGATCGGCCAGGTTGAACGCGGGCGGCTTCAGGCCCCAAAGGGATCGGAACCAGTTGGCGGTCAGGTCATTGCGGTGCAGGGTCCCGAGCTCGAAGTTCTCCAGGATGGTGCGGAGCAGGCTGTAGTGATCGTAGCGGTCCGGCTCGACTCTAAACGAACGGCCGCTGATCGTTTCCATGGTCGAGTGGTCTGGGAAGGTCGGACGAGCCCATGAGAAACTCGTCGATCGCATAGGCGGCGTGGCGTCCCTCGGCGATCGCCCAGACGATGAGGCTCTGGCCCCGGGTCATATCTCCTGCCGTGAACACCTTTTCAACACTGGTGCGCTTGCCCGCGTCGGCCTTGACGTTTCCCGACTGGTCGAGGTCGACGCCGAATTGTTCGAGCATTCCCTGCCGCTCGGGCCCGACGAAACCCATGGCAAGGAGGACGAGGTCGGCCGGATAGATATGCTCGGTACCGGGAATCTCGACGAAGTGAGCCCGGCCGTTGTCGGCCTTCATCTCGACGTGAACGGTCTCGAGTGCTCGCACGCGGCCATGCTCATCACCGAGGAACCGCCGTGTGTTGATCGAATACTCTCGAACCCCGCCTTCTTCGTGCGCGGACGAGACGCGGAAGATGTTCGACCACTGGGGCCAAGGGTTCATGCGTGACCGGAATTCAGGTGGCCGGGGCACGATCTCGAACTGATGGATGCTCTTGCATTGGTGACGGTGGACGGTCCCGAGGCAATCGGCGCCCGTGTCGCCGCCGCCGATGATGATGACGTGCTTGTCGTGGGCCGAGATAAACTCGTTTTCGTCGATCATGTCGCCCGCGCCCCGGCGATTCTGGCCGGTCAGGAATTGCATCGCGAAGAAGATGCCGCCGAGATCGCGCCCTTCGATCGGCAGGTCGCGCGGCTGTGTCGAGCCGCCGCAGAGGCAGACGGCGTCAAAATCCTCGAGGAGCTGGCTGGCGGGAACGTCGACACCGATATTTGTGCGCGGCGCGAACACGACCCCCTCCGCCTCCATTTGCCGAAGCCGGCGGTCCACGTGCCGCTTTTCCATCTTGAAGTCGGGGATTCCGTATCGGAGCAGGCCGCCGATTCGGTCGGCGCGTTCGAAGACGGTCACCGAATGCCCGGCCCGGGCAAGCTGCTGTGCACAGGCCAGCCCGGCCGGTCCGGAGCCGACGATCGCCACCCGCTTGTTCGTCTTCACCCTGGGCGGCTGGGGAACGATCCAGCCTTCGTTCCAGGCCCGCTCGACGATGCTTGCCTCGATCTGCTTGATGGTTACCGGATCGTTGTTGATCCCCAGCACGCACGAGGCTTCGCAAGGAGCCGGGCAGAGCTTGCCCGTGAACTCGGGAAAATTGTTGGTTGAATGGAGCCGGTCGAGGGCGGCACGCCACTGGTCGCGATAGACCAGGTCGTTCCAGTCCGGGATCAGGTTGCCGAGTGGGCAGCCTTGATGGCAGAACGGAATGCCACAGTCCATGCAGCGAGCGCCTTGAGCGCGGAGCTTCTCCTCCGGGAACGGCTCGTACACCTCGAGGTAGTCGTGGAGGCGCTCCGGGACCGGACGCCGGGTCGGCAGCTCCCGGTGAAAATCGAGAAACCCGCTGGGTTTACCCACGCGTCACCTCCACCGGGATGAGCGGTTGGTGGCCGGGGTCCGCGTGAGCCGTCCGGAGGTGTCCGGGGTAGCGCTCCTGCCACCACTGGTCCATGAAAGCGGGGTCGGGGCGGGCGGCGGCGGCGGGGTTTTGCTCGAGGAGGATGCGGCGGTAATCGAGCGGTATGACCTTGACGAACATCTCGAGGGCTTGTTTCCAGTCTTTCAGTAGTTTCATGGCGACGGGGCTGCCCGTGCACGCCGCGTGCTGGATCAAGAGGTCGCGGACCAGCTCGATGTCATCACGCCGGCTGAGCGGCTCGATGTCGACCATCTCCATGTTGCAGCGTTTGGGGAAATCGTGGCTTTGATCCAGGACAAAGGCGGAGCCTCCGCTCATGCCGGCGGCAAAATTGCGTCCGGTCGCTCCGATGACGAGGGTGACGCCGCCGGTCATGTATTCGCAGCAGTGGTCGCCCGTGCCCTCCACGACCGCCCAGGCCCCGCTGTTGCGCACGCAGAACCGCTCGCCGGCTCGACCTCGGAAGAAGGCCCGCCCGCCCGTCGCGCCGTAGAGAGCCACGTTGCCGATCAGGATGTTCTCCTCGGCGGCAAATCGCGCCGTCCTGGGCGGATAAACGATGATCTTGCCACCGGAGAGTCCCTTGCCGATGTAGTCGTTGGAGTCTCCCTCGAGCGTCAGGGTGATTCCACGCGGGACGAACGCGCCGAAGCTCTGGCCGGCAGAGCCATTGAACTTGAGCTGGATGGTGTCGTCGGGTAGACCAAGGGCGCCATGGCGGCGCGTCAGCTCGCTGCCCAGGATTGTTCCCACCGTGCGGTTGATGTTGCGGATCGGCAGCTCGAGCGAGACGGATTCGCCCCGCTCCAGGGCCGGCATGCACAAGGGGACCAGTGTTGTCCAGTCGAGTGACGACTCGATCCCATGCTCCTGATCGCGGACCTTGCGGACCGCGGCACCGGGGACATCGGGCCGATAAAAGATGCTGCTGAAATCGAGACCTTTGGCCTTGTAGTGGTCGAGGGCCGTTCGCATGTCGAGGAGATCGCTGCGGCCGATCATCTCGTCGACCTTGCGGAACCCCAGCTCGGCCATCAGCTCGCGCACTTCCTGGGCGATGAACTTGAAAAAGTTGATGACGTGCTCGGCCCGGCCGCGGAACTGCTCGCGGAGGCGAGGGTCCTGAGTGGCGATGCCGACGGGACAGGTATCCAGGTGGCAGACGCGCATCATCACGCAGCCCATGACCACGAGCGGGGCGGTCGCGAAACCGAACTCCTCGGCCCCGAGCAGGGCGGCGACCACGACGTCGCGGCCCGTCTTCAACTGGCCGTCGGTCTGGACGACGATCCGGCCTCGCAGATTGTTCAGGACCAGGGTCTGCTGGGTCTCGGCCAGTCCCAGCTCCCAGGGGATTCCGGCGTGCTTGATCGAGGTGAGCGGGCTGGCGCCCGTTCCGCCGTCGTGGCCGCTGATCAAGACAACGTCGCTATGCGCCTTGGCCACGCCGGCCGCGACGGTCCCAACGCCCATCTCGGCGACGAGCTTGACGCTGATCCGCGCTTTCGGATTGCTGTTCTTCAAGTCGTAGATCAACTGGGCGAGATCCTCGATCGAGTAGATGTCGTGGTGGGGCGGCGGGCTGATCAGCCCGACTCCAGGGGTCGAGTGCCGGACCTTGGCGATCCACGGCCAGACCTTGTGGCCGGGGAGCTGTCCCCCCTCGCCCGGCTTGGCGCCCTGGGCCATCTTGATTTGAAGCTCGAGGGCGCTGACGAGGTATTCACTGGTGACGCCGAAGCGGGCCGAGGCGACTTGCTTGATGGCGCTCTTGCGGCTGTCGCCGCCCTCCAAGGGCTTGTACCGCTCGGAGTCCTCGCCTCCTTCCCCGGTGTTCGACTTGCCGCCCATCCGGTTCATGGCGATCGCCAGGGTCTCGTGCGCCTCGGCCGAGATCGAGCCATAGCTCATGGCGCCGGTCGCAAACCGCCTGACGATCGATTCGACCGGCTCAACCTCCTCGATCGGCACGGGCTTCGCCTTGTCCAGCCGAAAGCTGAAGAGGCCGCGGAGCGTGCACAGCCGCTCGTTCTGGTCGTCGACCAGCCGGCTGTATTTCTTGAAGATGTCGTAACGTCCTGCTTGCGTGGCGTGCTGGAGACGGAAGACGGTCTCGGGGTTGAAGAGGTGATACTCGCCGTCACGGCGCCACTGGTACTGCCCTCCTTCAAGCAGCCATGCCGGCGTCACATCGCGGCTCGAAAAGGCGCGGTGGTGATGATAAAGCGTCTCGCCGGCGATCTCCTCGATGCCGACGCCACCGACCCGCGAGGCGGTCTTGTCGAAATAGTCACTGACGAACTCTTTGTTGAGCCCGATCGCCTCGAAAATCTGAGCACCGCGATAACTTTGAATGGAGCTGATGCCCATCTTGGACATGACCTTGACGACGCCCTTCTTGATCGCCTTGCGAAAACGGTACACGGCCTGCTGGTGATCGATCCCGGTGATCAACCCCTGCCGGATCATGTCGTCGAGCGTCTCGAAGGCGAGGTAAGGGTTGATCGTGCCGGCGCCATATCCCAGCAGCAGGGCGAAGTGGTGGACCTCGCGCACGTCGCCGCACTCGATGACCAGTCCCGCGCGGGAGCGCAGCCCACGTCGAACCATCTCGTGATGGAGCCCCGAGCAGACCAGCAGCGAGGGGATGGGCGCCATCTCGGCACAGACGCCCCGGTCGGAAAGGACGATGAGGTTCGCCCCTTGCTCGATCGCCGCGCAGGCTCGTTCGATCAGCGACTTGAGAGCGGTTTCGAGACCTCTGGCCCCCAGGGCGACCAGGAAGAGGGTGGGCAGCGTCACCGCCGTGAAGCCGCGCCAGTGGTCGAGCTGCTTGAGCCGCGCCAGCTCATCATTGTCGAGGATCGGCAGGTCGAGCGCGATTTGCCGGCAGCATTCAGGCGTGGGGACGAGCAGGTTCCCCTCGCCGCCGGCGCCCGTGAATACCGAAGTGACCAGCTCCTCGCGGATCGAATCCAGCGGAGGGTTCGTCACCTGCGCGAAAAGCTGCTTGAAGTAATTGAACAGCGGCTGCGCCCGGTCCGAGAGCACCGCCAGGGGCGTGTCGTTGCCCATCGAACCGATCGCCTCCTCGCCGTTCGCTCCCATCGGACCGATGATGTACTTGAGGTCCTCGAGGGTGTACCCGAATGCGATCTGCCGCTGCAGCAGGGTCTGGTGATCGGGGCCCGGAACCTCGGGGGCAGGCGGTAGGAGGGCGAGCGGCACCATGTTGTCGCGGAGCCAGCGGCCATACGGCTGGGCCGACGCGAGCGAGTGCTTCAGCTCGTGGTCGTCGAGGATCCGGCCTTGCTCCAGGTCGACCAGGAACATCTTCCCCGGTTCCAGCCTCCCCTTGGCGACGATCTTCTCGGGAGCGATCTCCAGGGCCCCGACCTCGGAAGCCATGAGCACGCGATCGTCGTCCGTGACGATGTACCGGCTGGGGCGCAGGCCGTTGCGATCGAGCACGGCACCGATCGATTTTCCGTCCGTGAACGTGACCGACGCCGGGCCGTCCCAGGGCTCCATCAGGCAGCTATAGAACTTGTAGAAGTCTTTCTTGACCTGCGACATCGACTCATGGTTTTCCCACGCCTCGGGGATGAGCATCATCATGGCGTGCGGCAGGCTGTACCCGGATCGGAGCAGCAGCTCGACCGCGTTGTCGAGGCAGGCCGTATCGCTCAAGCCTTCGCGGATGATGGGCTTGATCTTGGCAACGTCGCCGGGCTCATAGAGGTCGGAGGCGAAAAGGGCCTCCCGCGCCCTCATCCAGTTGATGTTGCCGCGCAGCGTGTTGATCTCGCCGTTGTGCGAGATCATTCGATACGGATGGGCAAGCTGCCAGCTCGGGAACGTGTTCGTGCTGAACCTCGAGTGGAACATGCAAAGCGCACTACAAAGAAGCGGGTCCTCCAGGTCGTCGGCGAAGTAGAGGCCCAGTTGCTCGGTCGTGAGCATTCCCTTGTAGACCAAGGTGCGGCAGGAGAGGCTCGAAAAATAGAAGTACTTATGATCGTCGAGTCCCGAATCCTCGATCTCCTGCTCGAACCGCTTCCTGATGACGTATAGCTTTCGCTCGAATCGGTCGGCGTCGTCGAAGCGTGTGCCGCGGCCGACGAACGCGTGCCACATGAGCGGTTCGACCAACCTGGCACCCTCGCCGAGCGAGGAGGCATCGGTCTTGATCCGCCGCCAACCCAGCAAGGTCTGTCCTTCCTCGGCGACGATTCTCGCGAATAGCTCCATTCCAAACCGTTGCTGGGCCTGGTCGGGAGATGTGAAGAAGGCACCCACGCCGTAAAGTTCGGGCCCGGGCAGCTCGATCGAGAGCGACCGGCACCGCGAGGCGAGGAATTCGTGGGGGACCTGGATCAGCAGGCCCGCCCCATCGCCGGTGTTGTTTTCACAACCGCAGGCGCCTCGGTGATTCAGGTTCGATAGCGCCGTCAGCCCGTCGCGGACGAGTTGATGCGATTTCCGCCCCTTCAAATCCACGATGAAGCCTACCCCACAACTGTCGTGTTCATAGCGTGGGTCGTAAAGGCCCTGGGCTGGTGGTGGACCTGAGCTCATCGGTGGTTGTCCTTCTAGAACGAGTCACGACGGCCACGCTGAACGCGCCGCGCTGGCCGGAAAAGTGACCGGCGGCACCGGGCGCGTCAGGGCGACGCGCTGGCGGGAATGCGTTTCGATTCGAGCGGAGCCGGCGTGCTGTCCGTGACGTCTTCACCCGTGAGCAATTCCAAAAACTTGGCTGCCGCGGGCTCCAGGCAGACCTGGCGGCGGTGAATGATCGCCAGGGGACGAGTGAGCGGGTCGGTCGGGTCGTCGCTCTCGATGGGAATCGCGACCAGCGTCGACGCCTTGACCTCCTGCGCCAGGGATGGCTCGGGAAGGATGGAGACGCCCGAGGGAATTTCGACGGCACGTTTGATGTTCTCGATGTTGTCGAATTCGAGGACGACATCGACCTGAACATCATGCCGGCGCAGGAAGCGGTCGATCGCCCGCCGGATCGAGAGATCGGGATCAAAGGCGACGAATGGCTCGCCGTCCAGCTCGGCCAGAGAGACACTCGCCCGATGAGCGAACCGATGCGACGGATGGACAGTCAGGACCATGGCCTCCTTGCGCCAGGTGATCACGTTCAAGTCGGGCCACTTCCGGGGAAACGAAAGCAGGCCGAGCTCGGCCTCGCCATTGGTCACTCGCTCGAGCACCCGCCTCGGATGGAGGTACTCGAGCCGGATGTTCGCACCGGGATGGCGCTCCTCGAACGTCTTGACGTACTGGCTCATGTGATGAAGCCCGACCGAGTAGATCGCGGCCACCCCGACCGTCCCGACGACCGTGTCTTCATCCTCGAGCGCCTTGACGCGGTTCTCCAGCTCCAGGTAGCGGTCGACCAGGTCCTTGCAACCCTCGTAGTACACCTTTCCCTGCGGCGTCAGTACCAGCGGACGCTTCGAACGATCGATCAACTTCAGCCCTAACCGATCCTCGAGGTGATGGACGGCCTGGCTCGCCGAGGATTGCGAGATCCCGTTCTCCGCGGCGCCCCGCGAAAAACTCGCCCACCGCACCACGTCACAGAAAATCTTCAACGTCTCGAGCTGCATCCGCATGGTTCCTATCGGCATTTCTTCGATACTGCGCCGAGGAGATTATTGGAGAATATAATAGTAGGGTATCGGCTGTCCGTGTCAAGAGAATTCTGCCAAGATTAGGTGGCAAGTTACCTTCGGCCGCGCCGACTCGATACAATCGTGGACGGATCGCCAGTCTCTTTTCACCCGATCGAGCCGGCTCCAGCCCAAGGGCCCGATCCTGGAAGGCAGTCACACCGATGAAACGAATTCGCACCGTTGGCGTCATTTTGACCCTTTCCATGGCCTCAAGCGCCGCGACCGCCGACGATCAGGCCGCGGCGGCGGCGGTGCCGGACGCTGTCAAGGGGATCACCGCCCGCGAGCTGGGCGGGCACATGAAGTTCCTCGCCTCCGACTTGATGCGCGGCCGCGATACCGCGAGCCCGGAGAGCCGCCTCGCCGCGGAATACCTGGCGAGCCGGCTCTCCGCCGCCGGGGCCCTTCCCGCGGGCGATCAAGGGCCCAGCGGCCAGACCTACTTCCAGCCGTTCCCGCTGGAAGTCGTCACGCCGCAGCTCGAGGGAACATCGGTCACCTTGGTCCTGGAGCAGAACGGCTCGAAGCGTGTCATCCCGTGCCAGTTCGGCGTCGACGTTTCGTTCAGTCCATGGGGCGTGACCCCCGGTAAGATCGACGCGCCCGTCGTCTTCGCCGGCTACGGCCAGGTCAACACGGCCGAGCAGATCGACGATTACGACGGCATCAACGTCAAGGAGCGGTTCGTCCTCATCTTCCAGGGCCGGCGGCCCAAGAAAGACGTCTCCAAGGCAGACGAGGCGAAGCGCGCAACGCCGGCCGGCCGCGGCGCGCCACCCACGAACGTCTCCGGGCCCCAGGCGGCCCTCGCGCGAGGGGCACTCGGGATCATCCTGGTCCAACCCAAGAATGCCGATGGGCAGCTTCGCCCGAATGCCATCCCGCCCTTACGGTTCTCCGGCTTCGGCCGGCCATCGATGACCCTTGGCCGTGCCCCGACCGCGATCCCGACGCTCCGGTTCGCCGACCCGATCTGCGACCTCATCCTCAAAGCGACCGAGCTGACCACCAAGTCCAAGCCCAAGGCGCTCGAGGGACTCCATGTCCGGTTTAACTTCGCGGCCAAGAAGGAGTCCAAGGAAGACCGCAACGTCGTCGGCCTGTTCCCCGGCTCTGACAAGGACAAGGCGAAGGAAGTCATCATCTACAGCGCGCACTACGATCACGTCGGCGTCGACGACAAGGGCGAGATCTTCAACGGATCCGATGACAATGCCTCGGGTACCAGCGCCCTGCTCGAGATCGCCGAGGCCTTCGGCGACGGCCCGCGCCCGGCCCGCAGCGTCGCCTTCCTTTGGGTCTCGGGCGAGGAAAAGGGGCTGTTCGGCAGCACGTGGTTCTCTGACCACGTCACTCTGCCGCAAGGCTACAAGATCGTCGCCGACATCAACCTGGACATGGTCAGCCGCAACGACGGCAAGTCGATCGGGGTCACACCATCGGACAAACACGCCGGCTACTCGACCCTGATCCCGGCCGCCCGCGCCGCCGCCAAGGAAGAGGGGCTCACGATCAAGTTCAACGCCGACATGTTCTTCGGCAGCACCGACAGCTACAATTTCGCCCGCAAGGGCATCCCGGTGATTTTCTTCTTCTGCGGGCTCCACGCGGACTACCACCGGCCGACCGACGACTTCACCAAGGCCGACTTCGAGAAGGCTGCTCGCGTCGCCCGCGCGGCCTACCGCCTGGGCTGGCAGGTCGCACAGGACAAGGAGGCGCCCAAGAAAATCAAAGCCGCCGAGACCAAGTCCGCGGATAGTCGATGAGCTCCTGATGCGGTCGATCAGCCCGGCAGGGCGCCGTCCTGCTCCGGAGGGAGTGCGGGCCACCCGATGCCAGCGCGGCGATGCGTCGAAGCGCTGGCGCAATTCGGCAAAGTATGTGGCGAGGTCGACGCGGATGGAGGGACTCCGTCCGCAAAGGGCGTAATCTCAGCGGTTTGGCTCCGGCGTACCATCCCAGATGTGCAGGAAGCCGGGGCGGTACGATGCGAGCCGGTGGCCGTCCGTGCTGAACGAGACCCAGGTGACCTGTTGATTCGAACCGGCATCGGCAGGGGTGCGAAGCGTCAGCAGCTCCTGGCCGTCGGCTGCATCGTAGAGGATGATCGATCCATCGGCGAGGCCCGCCACCAACCGGTGGCCGTCGGGGCTGAACGCCAAGCTGAAGACCGCGGCGGACAGGCCCCGGATTGTCAGCAGCTCGCGGCCGGTCGCCGGGTCGAAGACGGTCAATTCCGCTGGCTTGTCGACCGGATCCACCACCTCGCTCGACCACGCGAGGCGGCGGCCGTCGGGGCTGAATGCGAGGTGACGGCGATGTGGATCGATGACGAACTTACCGAAGTTCGGACCCACGTACGCCTTCTCGATCGTCCGGACTTCGCGGCCGTCGGCCCCGTCCCAGATCTTCACAAGATCCTTCATCATGTACGACGTGGCGAGCCACCGGCCGTCGGGGCTGAACTGGGCGAATGTGACGCCCCTGTCGAATGTGACGAGCTCCCGGCCCGACACGGTGTCCCAGAGTTTCGCCTTACCCATGAAGTGGCCCGTGACGAGGCGGCGGCCGTCGGGGCTGAAGGCCGCGGTGCCGGGGGGGAAGTTGTCCACCGGGCGGCGGGGGTCGGCCGGTGCACCGAGCGCGTGGATCAGCCGGCCGGTCGTCGCGTCCCAGAGCTTCACGATCTCGATCTGCCGGAAATCGGATGGGTCCACCGTGGCGATTCGGTTGCCGTCGGGGCTCATGGCCAGGACTTCCCCGGCGTCCACGATCGTCCGAAGGTCGGCGCCAGTGGCCAGGTCCACGACCGTCGTCTTCTTGAAGGCTCCCCAGGCCAGCCGGGAGAGCGCGGCGTCGAGAGCCAAATGGGAAAGCGGGCGAAGCGTACGGGCCCCTTGCTGGGTATTCTCGCCATCCCAGATCTTGATGGTCCGGTCGTCGCTGGCCGTGGCCAGGCGACGGCCATCGGCGCGGAAAGCGACCGCGTTGACCGGCCCGGTGTGGCCGCGGTAGACCGCGATCTCCGTGCCCGTCAGGGCATTCCAGAGCCTCATGCTCTGGTCGTCGCCAACGGTGGCGAGGACTCCGCCGTCGGCGCGGAAGGCAACACCGTAGACCCGGTCGGTATGCCCCTGGAGTAGCGCGATTTCCTTGCCGGATTCGAGGTCCCAGAGCCGTGCGGTCCGGTCCTCACTCGTCGAGGCCAGCCGCTTGCCATCGGGGCTGAAGGCAACGTTCGTGACGTCGGCGGTGTGACCGCGGAGCGTCAGCACGGCCGCGCCGGTCGCGGCATCCCAGACCTTCACGGCGCGCTCGTCGAACCCCATCCGCGCCTGGGTGGCACTCGGGATCGGCGCCTGGGTGGCACTGAACGAAGCCCCTGTGTTCGGCTGAACCTTCTTGGCCAGGCCGCCGGCCGAGGCAAGCCGCCGGCCGTCCGGGCTGAACGCCACGCATCGGCCGGCGCCCGGGATCGTGAGCGTCTCCTTGCCGGTGGCCACGTTCCAGACCTTGAGCTGCGCGGGCTCGGTCCGCCCTTGACCACTGGCCGAGGCGAGCCGGGTGCCGTCACGGCTGTAGGCCACGCCGCTGATGGGCCCGGTATGACCCATGAGGGTGAAGACTTCCTTGCCGGTGTCGAGGTCCCAGACTTTGACGTACTGGGGGTTGGTCATCATGACCTGGTTTGTTTTCGGGATGCTGCCGTTGCCCGCGGCGAGCTGCTTGCCGTCGGGGCTGAAGGCGACGCTGCTGACCGGTCCGATCCAGCGTGCCGCCAGGCGGTGCCGGACCTGGCCGGTTGCGGCGTCCCAGACCTGGACGGTGGAGTCGCCCCCGCCCGAGGCGAGGGTGCGGCCGTCGGGGCTGAACGCCACGGCGTTGACGTACTTGGAGTGGCCGCGGAAGGTCAACAAATCGGCGTGGCAGAGCCGGCGCAGCAGGTGCCATTCCCAGCGGCGGAGCCGCTCGGGGCACTTGGCCAGGGCCGGCTCGACCCGGGCGATGCGGCCCGCCAGCCGCTCGCGGTCGGCCAGGGCAATGCTGTTGTAATAAAGCTGCGTCTCCGCGTTCTCCAGGGCGCGGGTCGCCCGCACTTTCTGCTTCGTCTCCTCCGAGCGAGCCAGCTCGGCCTCGTGCCGGCGGGTGTCGGCCTCGGCGTGGGCCAGCTCGGCTTCGTGCCGCCGGGCATCGGCCTCCATCCGCCTCCGCTCGGCCAGCTCGGCCTGGTCCTTCGCGTTTCGACTCTCCTGGTCGGCGACACCGCGGGCGCGCACCGCCTCGCGCCATTGCCAGAGCACCCCGCCGAGCCCGAGCGCCGTCACCAGGGTGACCAGCGCCAAAAGCGCGGCGATCGCCGGTCGCCGCCGTGCCCACTTGACCGCTCGCTCGACTCTCGTCACCGGCCGCGCCATGATCGGCTCGCCCGCCAGGTACCGCCCCATGTCCGCGGCCAGGTCCGACGCCGACGCATACCGCCGCGACTGCCCCTTCTCCAGACACTTCAGGCAGATCGTCTCCAAATCGCGCGGCACGGAGGCATTCAGCCTCTGCGGTGGGACGGGCTCATCGCTGACGACCTGGATCACCGTGTCCATCGCCGTGGCCGCCTGGAACGGCGGCCCGCCGGTGTCCAGGGCCTAGAGCGTCGCCCCCAAGGAATACACGTCGGCCGCCGGACCGACCTCGCCCCGTGGGCCGCCCGCCTGCTCCGGCGGCATGTAGCTGGGCGTCCCCATGATCTGGCCCGAGCCCGTGAGCCCGCTGTCGCCCTGGACCTTCTTGGCCAGCCCGAAGTCGGTGACGCGGGGATTGCCATTGCGATCGAGCAGGATGTTGGCCGGCTTCAAGTCACGATGAATGACGCCTTGCCGGTGGGCATACTCGATGGCCTCGCTGACGCGCCGGATCAGCTCGGCCGCCTCTCGGGCAGGCAGCGGCCCGTCGGCCAGGCGTTGGGAGAGGCTTTGCCCCTCGACGAAGCCCATCGAGAAAAAATGCTGGCCCTCGTGCTGGCCGACCTCGTAGATCGGCACGATGCCGGGGTGGTCGAGGTTGGCCGCGGCCTCCGCTTCGGTGTAGAACCGCCGGACCTCGGTGTCACCGGCGAGCTGGCCGGCCAGGATCATCTTGAGCGCGACGGGCCGGTTGAGGCTCATCTGACGCGCCCGGTAGACCACACCCATCCCCCCCCGGGCGATCTCGTGCAAGAGCTCGTAGTCGCCGAAATAGCGGATCCGGGCCGGCTCGGTCGCCTTGAGATCGGCCGAGCCCGCTGAGCCGAGCCCCGCGGCCGTCGGCAGGTCGTGAGGCGATGCGGACCGGGCGAGCGTTGCGTCGCCGGGTGGCACGGTGGCGCACTCATCGATCGCCGGGGGTGGCCGGGTGGCCCCCCGATCGATGGAGTCCGTCGCCGCGGCGGGGACGGGCTGACCGGAAGCGGCGTCCGGGGCCACCGTCGGCGCGTCGGCCACGGAAGAAACCGGAAGAGCCGCTGGGGCCTCGGGGACCGTGTCGAATGGGTCTTCGTCGTGCTTCTGGCTGGGTTGCTCGATCATCTTGATTTGGTCCTTGGTCCTTGGTCCTTGGTCCTTGGTCCTTGGTCTTTGGTCCTTGGTGTGTCGCGTCGAGCTCTTGCCGGTTGTCCTCGTTCTGGTGCTTGCGCTTAGCCTCCCCGGCCCGGATTGACGCTCGGGCAGAGTTCCGAAGGACTGAGAACCGTGGACTCAGGACCAATAAAAGGAATATGCCCGTTTCGCGTGCGATTGTGCCATCGCGTTCGCGATCGGGGAGCTGGTAGGGCCGTGGCGGTCCATCGTTTCACCGCGCCGCTCCGCGCGCACCCGCGGCCATCGGCCCGCTGCCACACACCAAACATCGTGCCAATCCACTTCCGGTGGATTGGACTCTGTCTGCCGGAGTCCCCCGCAGCATCATGAACCACACGACCGCGACCGCACATCCAGGCCGTCTAACTTGAGAATCGGTATTGTACGCTCACCTCCGGGCCGAGTCGACCTGTGAGTCCCCATCGAGGCCGGCCGCTGGGAGGCCGGCAATGAGTATGCCCGGAACGCGCTCGGTGTCGCGGTCCTTCGTCTTAAGCGGTTCCCGCTCGGGTGGCCCACGCGCCCATTCCAACCCGAAGCGCAAGTTTTGATGTTGCTCTTTTTTCGGCTCTTCTCCCAACCGAGTGGGTAACTTTGGACTGATTTTCAGATTTCTGGCAGCATGCACGTGAGGATTTTGAGGCGGAGGTACTCTTCGTCTCGAAATCCGTAGGCTCGTCGTTGGATCACGCGGATCTTGTTGTTGA
>JBIOJM010000043.1:0-43921 GCA_044450785.1 Isosphaerales bacterium | reverse complement strand
TAAGAGACGAGGCGAGGCGGGTAAGAAACCGCTCTGAAAACTCGGTGATTGCTTGTGCCGGGGCCACCCCCCCTGGCCCCCCCTTCGCAAGGGGGGGAAAGGAAGAGGGGTGCTCGCCGGGGAAAGCGCGCAACGAAACCGTGATGAACGCCGCACCCCCGCGAGACCAGTTTTTCATCAGCCCGGCCTCGCCCTCCCGAATCCTCGTCCTCCCGGCAGCAGTGCGATTCGGCGCCGAATTCAGGGCAACATCATTCATCGGTCACACCCCATTTGATGCGGCGACCACGATGCATTCAGGCGGCGTCGTTGAAGCCAACCTTCGCAACTCGAGAGCTCTTTCGGCGCACTTCGGGCAGTCCTACCGCGGGCTTCCGGAAGCATCATGGTCCGGAACCAGTCGTCCTCAATGGTTCCACGAGAATTCCGTCGTATTCAGCAGCGACCAGAAAAGGTCCGTCAGCCGGTCCTTCCGTTCCTTGCCCGTGGTGCCTGCGAGCTTTGCCACAAAGTACGACGACTCCTCGGGCGTCGGTCGGCGCGTGAACACCGCCAGATAGGCGGTCTCGACGGCTTGGCGATCGCCGGGAGCTAGCTCGGCGATCCGCGTCGTGGCGTTGAAGAAGCCGTCCTTGATCTTCTCGCGCACGATCTCGCCGTTCATGAGCAAGAGACGCTGGGGGATCGTACCGCCGCGGGCGTCGAACTCGTCCTCGCCCGTATCGCCGTAGCGCCGCACGAAATCGTTGCGGCCGGTATAGGAGATCAAACGGAACACCCAGTGGGATTGGGGACCGAGCGTCGTGATCGAGGCCGCCTGAAAGAGAGCGCCGGCCACCTGCTCGGGCCGCAGCCGCGTCATCGGGAAGACAGCCCAGGCCTCCTCCTGCCCCGGGGCCGCGGTTTCGGCCGTCGCACTGTCGATGCGGAAAACCTCGGTCGCGGCGATCACGCGGATCAGCCGGTGCAGGTCAAAGCCGCTCGATGCGAAATCGTCCGCGAGCAGGCCCAAGGCGGGGTGAAGCTTGCCGGCGGCGGGTAAGTCGTCGACCGGCTCCGCCAAGGGCCGGCCGAACAAGAGGGCCCACAGGCGATTGACCGTCGCGCGCGCGAAGTTCGGATTCCGGGTGTCCACAACCCAGGCGGCGAGCTGCTCGCGCGGGCTGCCCGAGTCAGGTCGAAGCTCCGGGCAGAACGGCACCTTGGGATCGACCGCGACCGGCTCCCTGGTCTTGCGGTCCGGCGGGCGGTAATCGTTCGCGGCGTCGCGGATGCCGAGCAGATCGGAGTGAACGCCGCCGAAAAAAGACGCCAGGCCGCGAAAGTCGGCCTGCTTCCAGTGCTGGAACGGGTGATCGTGGCACTGCGCGCAGTCGATGCGCGCGCCGAGAAACGCACGCGACACCCGCGCCGCCAGCCGCTCGGGCGTGGGTCGCCCCAGGTCGGGGTCGAACGTGACCGAGACGAAATTGGTCGCCGGATGATCGGTCCAGAGACCGCGGTCGGCAACCAGGTCCTTCACCAGTACGTCGTACCGGCGATTCTCCAGGATCACCTCGCTCAGCCAGGAGACGAACCGGCGGCGGCGGAACAAAACGAACGGCCCGTCCTCGGTGCCCACATAGACGCGCGCAAACCGCTCGGCCAGATAGTCCGAGCAGCGGCGGTCGAGCAGTAAGTCGTCCAGCCATGCCTCGATCCGTCCCTCGTTCGGCCGCGCCTCGAAGCGGCGTATTTCTTCCAGCGATGGGATCGAGCCGCACAGCGCCAGCGACAGCCGGCGCATCACCGCCAGCTCGTCCGCCGCCGGCGCTCCGGCCAATCCCCGCTCGGACCAATCGCGCCGGAACGAAGCGTCCACCACGGAAACGATCGGCCCGAGATCGGGTTTAACATGAGCCGTACTCGATGCTTGCGCGGGCGTCGACCCCGACGTTCGCAACAAGCCCGCGGCCATGATCCCCGCGCCGCCCAAGACCACAGTCAGGAACAGCAGGTCGCGCTTCCCAACTCCCATGACCGTCCTCCTTCTCCGTTTCGCTCCCCTTGAGCATACCAAATCTTCCGGTCCGGAGTTTCAGGAAAACAGGGGCGCCATCAGATCAATGCATAATCTCCAGATCTGGGAGTGCCGGCGAAGGCTGCTGCACGCCGTCACCGGCGGCCGCGGCTTGTTGCCCCTGTCGGAGTCCTCGGTCGCGCTCGAGCTCGGCCACCCCGGCGTCGGTGATCTTGGTGTGCTGGACGGACAGCATGCGGAGGCGGGTCAGGACCTTGAGATGGGCCAGACCCGCGTCGCTGACCGCGGTTCGGTCGAGCGTTAGCTCGAGCAGATTGGTCAATCCTTTCAGGTGCGCCAGGCCGGCATCGCTCACGGCCGTACCCTTCAAATGCAGCGTCGCCAGGCCCGATAAATCCTCGAGATGTGCCAGGCCGGCGTCGCCGATCCCCGTGGACTCGAGATCGAGCGCCTGCAGATTGGTCAATCCCTTCAGATGTACCAGGCCAAGGTCGGTGAACGCTGTCCGGGTGAGAGACAGTTCCTGGAGACCGGAGAGACCCGCGAGGTGCGCCAGGCCGGAGCCGGTCACCCGCGTCCGGCTGAGGTTCAGCACTTGCAGCCTCGTTAACCCTGCGAGAGACTTCAATCCCGAGTCGCTGACCGCGGTACCGGCCAGGTCCAGTTCCTCGAGATTCGTCAAACGCCTCAGGCGCGCCAACCCCTCGTCGCTCACCTTGGTATCTGAAAGCGACAATACCCGCAAATTCTTCAGTCCCTCCAGATGCGCCATGCCGGCGTCGCCGATCTTGACGCGAACGAGCTGGAGATTCTGGAGGCGGTCGAGCCCCTTCAGGTGAACCAGACCTTGATTGGTCACGGCCGACCCAGGGAGATCCAGCCGCTCGAGCCGCGTGAGGCGCTCGATGGGAGCGAGCTCGGCATCGGTTGCGCGGCTGGTGAGCGAGACGGAAACGACGTCACCGAAGTAATCGACTCCCAGGAAATCGACCAGCCATTCCGGCCACGGCGGCTTTCCGTCCGGCATCGACGGGCCGCCTGTCCACGGCCGGTTGTCCAGCCATGCCAGCCGCGGGGACCGGCCGGCCGGAACCGCAGCGCTCTCCGACCACTCCCATTCGTACCAGACTCGGCCGCCAGCCTTCCTGATCGCCTCCACCGCATGGCGCTGGGAGCCGGCGCGATTGGCGACCCAGCTCAGGATGCCCGCGAACACGAGGAAGAAGGCGAGCATCCACCGCACGCTGAAGGATGCGTAGCTCCACCAAGGACGCGATCCGAGCTTGGGTTGCTTGCTCACGGCGGCACTCCCTTCCATCCGCCAATCGTAGCGGGCTCTTTACCGCCAGTCGAGGAGCCGGCTGTGGAAGGCTATTCACTCCGCGCAAACGGTTCGGCGGGGAAGGCCACGTCCATTGATAGATCGCCCGCGCCCGCCATCCTTTCTTGCGGATGTCGGTCTTATTCATCCTTCATCCTTCCGCCTTCATCCTTATCTTGGAAAGACGGAGTCTTGCCTTTTGACCTAGGATGAATCGTCGCGAAACGAGATGATGGGCGGGCACGACGAGTCGGGTGTCGCGGGGGCAACGGCGAGGTCGAGACCGTGCGCGACGAAACGTGTGGCGGGACGGTAAGAAGCATCATGTTGAAGGCAGAGGACCGCGGAGAAGACGGCGAGTTTGCCCCTGAGCCGGCCGAGCCTTTGGCGAAGAGGGTCGACGGCAGGGGTTATGTCTACGTCGCCCTCATGGTCTTGATCGGCTCGACGACGGCCCCGGCAGCCAAGTACGTGGTCCAGGATCTACCCGTCTTCTTGATCCCGGTCATGCGGTTCGCTCTCGCTGGATTGTGCCTGCTGCCGGTCGTCTGGGCTCGAGGTGGGCTGGGCCGCCTGATTCGCGAGGATGGCTGGAGTCTGATGCTGGCGGCGGTCCTGTGCGTACCGGTTAATCAGGGGTTCTTTCTGAGTGCCACCCGACTGGGCCCGACATCGCACGTCGGGCTCTTCTATGCGACCTGCCCGCTCGTGGTCTTGCTGCTGGCCTGGGCCATGCGTCTCGAACGGCCCGACCTGGCCCGCCTCTGGGGAGTCCTGACGAGTGTCGCCGGGATCGTTGTCATCGGCATTGGCAATCTCTGGGAGCGGGGAGAGAGCACCTCCGGCGCGACCCAGAACGTGTTGCTTGCCGACCTGCTGCTGGTCGGGGCCGTGCTTTCGTGGGGCGGCTACATTGTCGTCAGCAAGCCGTTGATTGTGCGGCATGGAGCGATACCCGCGCTCGCCGGTACCTTCCTGGCCGGCTGTCTGCTCAGCGTTCCGGTGGCGATCTTCGCCTCGCCGGGCTTGCCGCCGCTTTCACACGTCTCGACCTCCGCGTGGCTGGGCCTGGCATTCCTCGGGTTCTTCGTCACTCCGTTCGGGTGGGCCTACCAGAACATGGCGCTGCGCCGGTTCGACGCGACCCAGGTGGCCACTCTCAGCAATGTCTCGCCGATCCTCACGGTGATCTGGGGAATGTGGCTCTTCGGTGAAACACTGACGATCACGCTCGTCGTTGGCGGTGTCATGACAATGGCCGGCATTTACTGGATCTGCCGCCCGGACCGAGCCGCGCCGGCCGCGCGGGTTCCTCTCCCCGAACGCGTTCGCTCCGGCAACGGCGATGCGGGCGAGCGCCACCCCATCGTCGGGGCCCTCGCTTTACCGACGGAGCAAGCCGCGCGATGAGGGCCCGAGCAGACCGGCGCGGAGGAGCACTCGCCGTCTATGTGACCAGTCATGGCTTCGGCCATCTGAACCGGACAGCGGCCGTGTTGAACCGGGTGCCGGATCACGTGCCGGTCGTGATCAAGTCGCACTGGAACCTCTTCGAGCACTGGCGCGAGCGGCTGCGGCGGCCGGCGCGGCTCGAGACGTACGTCTCGGACGTGGGGGCGGTCAATCCGCACGGCGACAGTGCCGCCACCGACGGAGCGGCGACGCTCGTGCTGGCCGCGCGATGTCATGCCGAGGCGATGGCGCGGCTGGACGATGAGGTGACTCAATTGGTCGAGCAGGGGACCGCGGCCGTCCTCTGCGACGCGCCCGCCGTCCCCCTGCTGGCCGCGAAGCGCGCCGGCGTACCCGGCTTTCTCATGTCCAACTTCACCTGGGCCGACATCTATGCCCCTTACGCGAGGGCTGCCGGTGGCCAAGCGCTCCACCTGGTCGCTGACCTCCGCCGTGCCTACCGCCAGGCCACGGCGACCTTCCGGGTCGAGCCGGCCATGCGAATGTCCTGGCTCTCGCCGACCTTCGACGCCGGCATGGTCGTCAACCCGGCGCGCGACCGCCGCGCCGAATTGCTCCGTCTCATCGGCCTCGAAGAGGCCCATAAGCTGGTCTACCTCTACGTCGGCCGCTATGGACAGAGCGACCTCGACTGGCCGCGTCTGGAGC
This sequence comes from Isosphaerales bacterium, assembly GCA_044450785.1. Taxonomy (GTDB): domain Bacteria; phylum Planctomycetota; class Planctomycetia; order Isosphaerales; family Isosphaeraceae; genus JBIOJM01. Next base: position 38,459 of record JBIOJM010000043.1, on the reverse strand, counting down.
GGTTCGCCGCGCGGGGCATCCACTTCCTCAGCCATCACCCCGGGCCGGACGATGGGCCCGCCAATCTCCATGTGGTTCCCTCGCCCGATTGGCCCGGCGGTGATCTCATCGCGTCGACCGATGCCGTCCTAGCCAAGGCGGGCTATGGCACCGCCTGCGAGGCGATGGCCAGCGGCACACCGATGATCTACCCCCCGCGCCGCGGGTTTGCGGAATTCCGCTCGCTCGACCGTGCCTTGCGCTCCTGGCCCGGAGGAGTGCCGGTCTCCTCACGCGACTTCTGCTCATTCAAGCTCGACCGCGCGCTCGATCGCGCGCTCTCCACCGATCCCGGCCCTCCGCCATTCCGCACGGACGGCGCTCCACGGGTTGCCCGGTACTTGATGGCGCTCTGCCGGCCGCCCCGCTCCAAGAAAGGTCCCGGCGTGGCGTTCTGAATCGTCGTGGATGTTCCTGCCCACCGCCTGGTGCGGGTAAGATACTTTGATCACAATGGCCTTTTCAGCGATCGCAGGCGGCGATTCGCCGCCGACTCACCGGGACGATGCCCCATGAAGCTCGTGATCTATCCCGCCGTCGAGCCCGACCGGCTCAGGGCTTTGCAAGCGGCGGCGCCCGCGGCCCAATGGCACAATGCGGCCAGCGCTGTCGAGGCGGAGACGGCCATGCCCGGCGCGGATGCCTTCATCGGCAAGATCACCCCCGGCATGCTCGCGCGAGCCGATCGCCTGGTCTGGGTGCAGGCGTTCACGGCCAGCCTCGAGCATTACATGTTCCCGGCTCTCCAGGCCCATTCGTGTGTGCTGACCAACGTGCGGGGCCTCTTCGGCGACGTGATCGCCGACCAGGTGATGGGCTACGTCCTGTGCTTTGCCCGTAACTTGCACACTTACATCCGCCAGCAGATCGAGCACCGCTACGAGCCGGCCGGGGGCGAGTCAGGGCGGGTCAGCTCGATGACCGGTCCGGCGACGGTCAACGCCATGGATCGGGCCACGATCTACCTTGCTCACTCCACGATGGGAATCATCGGCATGGGGGGGATCGGCTGCGAGATCGCCCGGCGGGCCCTGGCGTTCGGGATGTCGGTGCGCGGCGTCGACCGCTTTCCCGATCGGGTCCGGCCGCCCCAGGGTATCGAGTCGGTCGAGGGAGTCGAACGGCTGCCCGATCTGCTGCGCCATAGCGACTTCGCGGTGATCGCCGCACCCCACACGCCTGAGACCCAGGGATCGTTTCATGCGGGCACTCTCGCCCAGCTTCGCCCGAGCAGCTACCTGATCAACGTGGGGCGAGGAGCCATCGTGGTCCTCGACGATCTGGTCGCCGCGTTGCGCGCCGGCCGGTTGGCCGGCGCCGCCCTCGACGTCTACGAGATCGAGCCATTGCCTGCCGGCCACCCGCTCTGGGATTTCCCCAACGTGATCTTGACGCCGCACACCGCCGGCTATTCGCCGGTCATCGCCGCCCGGCACCTGGCGGCACTGGTCGAGAACGTGGGCCGGTTCGCGCGCGGTGAGCCGCTCGAGAACGTCGTCGATAAAGCACTCTGGTTTTGAGAGAGGAGTCAGTCTCATGGTTTCACGATCTGTTCTCGGAATCGGCGGATGCCTCTTGATTCTCTGCGAGTTCTCGATGGCGGCCGGCGGAGACGAGCCGCCCAAGGCGGCCCAGCCCAAGGCGGCCGGGCCCAAGGTGACGTTTGAGCAGGACATCGTTTACTCGAAAATCGGCTCATCGGAGCTGAAGCTCGACCTGGCCCGGCCGGCCGAGGGGGAAGGGCTTATTCCGGTGATCGTGGTGATCCACGGAGGGGCCTGGCGAGGGGGCAACAAAAGCGACGTCCGGGCCATCTCGTCCGAGTTCGTCCGCCGAGGCTACGCCACGGTGGCCCCTCAGTACCGGTTCTGCCCCAAGGACCCGTTTCCGGCCCAGGTGCACGACGTGAAGGCCGCGGTGCGCTGGGTCAAGTCGAACGCCAAGAAATACCGGATCGACCCCGACCGCGTCGGCGCGATCGGCTTCTCCGCGGGGGGCCACCTCGCTCTCTTCCTGGGGCTCACGGGCCCGAACGACGGCCTCGAAGGCGATGTCGCCGCCGGCGCTCCCGACAGCCGGGTCAGGGCCGTGGTCAATTACTTCGGTCCGACCGACCTGGCCGCCCAGGACATCCCGGATGTCAGCAAGCCCTTGGTCAAGGACTTTCTGGGTGGCTCACCCCAGGAGAAACCCGAGGCGGCCGCCAAAGCGTCTCCGCTGACTTTCGTCTCGAAGGACGACGCGCCGATCCTCACCTTCCAGGGAACCAAGGACCCCTTGGTTCCCTTCACTCAGGCGATCAAGCTCGCCGAGGCGATGAACACGGCGGGCGTGCCCGGCCGGGTCGAGCTCCTGGTCGGCGCACAGCATGGCTGGGCCGGCGCCGAACTCGAGCGCACGGTGGACGAGACCTTCCGCTTCTTCGATCGGTATCTCGGAAAAGCGGATGAAGCCGGAAAGCGGAAGGATGAACCTCGTCCGTCGAAATAAAGGAAAAAGGACGAGGGTTGAAAACGAAGGGTTGGCTCATGTCGGATCTCTGGTGGGAACCCTCAGAGCGTTCCTGAATCAAGGGCGCTCGTTGGCCCTTCGCCGGGGCATTTCCTCTACGTGGTTTCCACGGCCACTCGGCGACGAAGCGGTCGCACGAGCCTGTAACCCAAGGACACGAGGAGGGCACTCGTCGCCAACGTCAAGCTCGACGGCTCGGGAACGGCACTTGCTGCTGGCGCGAATACCATGCCGGTGGGGTTATTCAATCCCGTCGTGGCGAAGTTGCCAAGATCAACTCCCGCGGGTGAAAACTTGCGGATCGTATCGGTTCCCCCCGCGAACCCCCTGTAGTTGGTCACGTAGATGTTGCCGGCGGAATCCAATGCGATGCCGCCACCGACGACATCTCCGGAAGTACCCGAAGTGAGCACTCCCAGATCTCCTCCGGTAGGAGAAAAACGGTGAACTGCATTGGCGTTCAGGTCGCCGACGTAGAGGTTCCCCGACTTGTCGAATGCCAGGCTGAAAGGGGTTTGCAACCCAGCCGAGGCAAAGACGCCGAGATCCGTGCCCGAATGTGAGAACTCCCTGACAACGCCAAGATGGTTCGGGTCGTAGATCCCGACATAGAGGTTGTCGGACTTGTCGAAGGCAAGGCCTGTCGGGGCGTTCAACCCTGACGCGAACACGCCCAAGTCGACACCGCTCGGCGAGACCTCTCGGATGGTACGGCCGCCCGCGCTAGAGATGAAGAGGTTCCCATGCGAGTCAAACGCCAGACCACTCGGCCCGCTGAGGCCGACTGAGGCAAAGACTCCGAGATACGTTCCGTCCGGCGCGAATCTCCCGACCGTATTCAGAGTGTAGTTGGATTCATAAAGATTCCCGGATCGATCGAAGGCAACGTCCTGGGGGCCTTTAACGCCGGTTGTGGCGAAGAGAGTCGGCGTGCCGCTCGCGTCAAACCGGGTGATGTTGTTCCCATTGCTGTTGCCAACGTAGAGTAACCCAGCGTTGGTTGGCTCGACGCTGAAGACGAGAAACGCGATGCAAAAAAGGGCCGATCCAAGAACCAGTCGCTTCATCGGTGGTGTCCTCAACTCTGAGGTGTGAAGAAAGTGAGATCGCGGATGATCGAGTCAGTCCAGGCGATTCCGGGGCATCACGTGGCCTCTCCAACCTCATGAACGCCATGCCGGACGGTTCTCACGAACTATTTTTGGGACTTTTTGAGCATTTCCGGGCGCGGGTGGTGTGCCGATCCTGTGAAGTGACCGAAGCAGGGGCTCAGAACCCCTCGGCAGGAGAGCTGAAATTCGCTGGAGACCGTTCCTGGTCTCATTGTTTTCTCCCGGTGATCGCTGGCTCGGCCTGGAGACTCTGCCAGCCAAGGCCGAGGGCCACCAGCCGCTGGCGAACGGCCTCGATATCGACGACCCGGACAACTCCGTCCGTCGCACCGTAAGTGAGCAAGCGGCCATCGTGGCTGAAGGCCGGGATGCCGCAGGGGTGATGATCGACGCCCAGCCTCAGCAGCGGAGAGGGGCCTCCGCCATAGATCGCGAACGTCGCGTTCGCATAGCGCTGATCGTTCTCGGAAGTCTCGTTCGTGAGCCAGAGGCCGCCTTGTGAGCCGATTGGGCCCAGGGCGAGTGCGGGGTTGACCGGTGGTCCCGCGCGAACCTTTTGGCCTGTTTCGAGATCGACCCACCACCAGCGAGCGGGTTCTTGGCCCCGAGGATCTTGCCCCCGGCCAGTGGCTATCCGGCCGGTCGGATCGATGCTCACAAGTGCTGATTGCCTGGTTCGCTCAAGTGGAACCTTCCAGAGCACCTTCCCCGAAGGAATCCCCAGGGCGACAAGCGATTGTGGCGCGTTCTCTGCTTCGGCGGCCAAATCGAGCACGGCCATGCGTCCGTCGGGAGTCAGCGCCGCGTGGTTCAGCCGTTGGTAACCGGCGTATTCGAAAAGACGTGTCTCCCAGCTCGACCGGAACAGGTCATAGGCGCGCGCGACGCGCGGGTACTTGTGGAAGTCGTTATCGTAGGGCTTGTGGAGGCGGTCTCTGGCTTCGGAGCGAAACAGGATCAGCCGTTCGGGGTTCTCCAGGAAGACGAGCTGATCCACGAACCCCTCCGGCAGAGGCCAGGTGCGCTCGAGGCGGCCGGAGGAGACGTCGTAGAGCCGGGCCTCGCGGCCCGCGGAGAGGGCCAACCGATTCCCGGATCGATCGAAGGCGACGGCGATGTTATCGGCGTACTCAGTGCTGGGAGCGTCAAAGACCCCCACGAGTCGGGATGGGTCACGGTTCCAGACGGCCACCCGCAGCTCGTCGGCCGAGGCGGCTACCCTGCGGCCATCGGCGGCGAACACAACGTTCCGAATGGGACTGGCGATCCCTCGCAACGAGCTTATCCCTCGTCCCACCTTCCACCGCCAGAAGTCGACCCGGGCAGGACGGTATCCACGGTGTGCCGTGACAGCCAGGAGGCCATCGGGAGAGAGGGCAAGGGCGGGCTGTGTATCCGAAGAATTTCCACCCCTCAAGACGCGTGTCCCGGTCACAGCGTCCCACAGGTCAAAACCCCGGCCGCAGCTTGCGAGCAACATGCCATCCGGCGAGAAAATGAGGCACTTGATCGGATGGTCGCCACCCCGGCAAGTGCAGTCGGCCCGAAACGTCTGACGTTGGATCGTGGTGACCTCGATCGCCCCGCCGGCGTCTCCCACGGCAAGTCGCCAGATCGGCCTGCCATCACTCTCTCGGCGGGGGCTGATCCCAAAGGCGAGGGCGAGGATTCGGTTACCCAGGCTGGGAACGATCAAGGGCGGTCCCTCTTTGAGAATCGCCTGGACGCGGACGTTGCCGCGTTCGTCGCCCCAGGCCAGGAGCGAGCCGTCGGGGCTCAATGCCAGCGCGGTCGGGCTGGCTGCCATGCTCTTCAGAGGTTCTTTGGAGCTGGGATTCCAGACCAGGATCGTGCCGGGACTGCCTGAAGCGGCCGCCGCGAGGCGCGAGCCGTCGGGGGTCATGGCCAGCAGGTCGGGGGCGGGCGGATCGGGCCAGGGGAACCGCGCGGCAATGCGGTCGTGGTCCATGTCCCGAAGTACAACCTCCCTGTCCCCGGGCGCGACGATCTGAAGCGCAGTTCCATTCCGGGCGAACCCGACAGGCCCCTCACCCATCGGCTGACATTCCTTGAGAAAACGCGGCTCGGACACGCTCCACACCCGGGCCTTGGCGTCGCCGCCGTGATCGGGGGCCAGGCCGCCGAGGATCAACCTTGACCCATCGGCGTTGAAGGCGAGGAAGGAGGCGCCGGTTCCCAGGATTTCCTCGACGTGTGTCAGCTCGGGGATGCTTTGAGCGGCCACGGCGAAGTCACGGAGTGCCTCGTCGCGTTTCAGGCCGGAGGCCTCCCGGATCCGCCGATCCAAGGCATCGCGAGGGTCCCATGGCCGGTCTGGGCTCAGCAGTCCCCTGATCCGCCCGAGCAGGAGCTGGTACTCGCTCTCGCGCTCGATGGTGAGGGCGGCAGCTCGTTCGGCCTCCGCGACCCTCGCTCGAGCTTCCGCGGATTTCTGCTCGGTGCGGAGCGACCAGAACCCCAACCCAATCGCGAGCAGGAGGGCCCAGGCGGCCACGGCCGACGCGATCGCCGCACCAGGGTTTCGCCCGGCCACGGCCGCGAGCTGTCGCCCCAGGCCCTGACGCCTGGCCTGAATTTTCTCGCCTCGCAGGAACCGCTGCAGGTCAGCGGCCATCGCTCCAGCGGTGTCGAAGCGGTCCGCCTCGTCTTTCTCAACGGCCTTGAGAATGATGGTTTCAAGGTCCCGCGGAATCCGGGGATCGAGATGACGGGCAGCGAGCGGCGGGTGGTGCAGGATGTCGTGGGTCAGCTTCCTCAGATCGGACTTTGGGTCGAAAACGGGGCGGAGCGTGAGCAGCTCCTGGAGCACCAGACCGAGGCTGTAGATGTCGGCGCGGTGCCCGTCCACCCCTCGAAATCGTTCCGGGGCGCAGTAGATGAAGGTCCCCGCGGGTGAACCGGCGGGGGTACGAGTCGAGCCGGCGCCCTGCTTGGCCAGGTCGAAATCGATCAGGATCACCTGACCCGATTCATCAAGCAGGATGTTCGAAGGCTTGACGTCGCGATGCCTCACGCCTTGTTCATGCGCATGGTGCAGGGCCTCCGCGACCTGCACCCCGATCAAAGCGATGGCGCGGGCGTATTCTTCGGGTTCGCCCGGGTCCAGTTGAAGAACGAGCCCGGGGTCGTCGCCCGATGCGACCATGGGACATTCGGCAAGAGGATCCGCCCCCGCGCTTGTGTGCGTCGTCTCCGCGCGGTCGCGAAACCGGGAGATCCAGGTGCGAAGGTCGGCCCCTTCGATCCAGGGCATGACGAAGTAGGGATATCCCCCCGCGCGACCCGCCTCGACAATCGGGATGATCCGCGGATGCTTCAGCAATCGGATCAACTCGATCTGGTGCTCGAAGCGGCGGACGTCGTCGGGGCTCGGAATGTGGTCCCGAGCGAGGATCTTGAGCGCCTGCCGTTGGCCCGTGGCCATATTCTCGACGTCGAGCAGGATGCCGAGGTGGCCCCGTGTCATTTCGCGAACGACGCGGAAACGACCGATTCGCGCTCCGGGGTGAGCGGCAAGCGCCCCGACCACTTTAAGCGCGACTTCCACGAGCTCTCTCTGCTCCCGGATCAGTCGCAGCCGGCCGGCGAACCTGGGATTGGCGGTGATGAGTTCCTCGATCGCCTCGAGGTCTCCGGCTTCCCATGATTCGAGAAAGAGGACTTCGATGGGTTCGAGGCCGTTCACCCCATCGTCCTCACGGAGTGCTGCATCGTCCATCGTATCAACCCAGATGCTTCAAACGGGTGCTCAGGATCTCGATCGCTCTCTGGATCTGGCTCTGAACCGTTGAGGGGGGACGGTGGAGCGACCTGGCGATGTCGGCCACGCTCAGCCCCAGGTCGATGTACAGGTGGATCAATGTGTCATGATCCTGGGAAAGGGATTTCCGTGCCCTCTCGACCTCGACGGCCGCTTCCTTTCGTTGGGCCGCCGCACTCGGGGTCGTCTGGCTGGCCGCCAGGACCTCCCCCAGCCTCGCCGATGAGAAGTTCAGAGAGACCCGCTCACGGTCAACGTCCCGGCCTTCCGCTTTGTACCGTCGGATCTCGCTCTTCAGGGCGTTGAGTACGGATACCTTGCAGTAGCCGAAGAGCCGCTGATCAGTCCAGGAAATGGAGGGCTTGGAATCGGCTCGGCCGAGATTCTCGATGACTCCCCCGACAAGCGACTCGGGGTCGATCTTCGATTGAAATCGTCGTGGAAGGGCCTTTCGGGCGATCACTTCCAGTGGCTTGCCAAAGGGTTCCAGCCGCCGCAACAATTCTTCATCAAACGGGACCGTCCGGTCTTCGGCTGGTCCCGGCCCACACTCAACACTCACTCGGGGCGACGGAGTCGGGGGAGGCGGAATCATTGCCGTCCCCTTGTCGGGATGGCTCGGACCAAACTTCGAAGCGTCCTCTTTATCATAGAAACGCGATCGCCGGCTCGACACGCGAAAGATCTTGGGAAAATATCGAAGCGCGGGGCAGGGAACTAACAGAACGACACCAATTTCCCGACATGCGTCGAAGGGTTTTATTCATCCTTCCGCGTTGCCAAAAAAATCGCCGCGTCCGCGGCGATCACGAGCCGGCCCGGTGAAACACGCTGGCCTCGACCTCCGGCAGACAGAATAACCGGTTGTGGAGCATCTGTTCGAAGATTTCGAGATCGCCCAGAAACGTGGTGGCCGGCATCGAGTCGCCGTTCAAGCTGGCCGGATCGGGATACGCCTGGAGCGAGGCGATGCGGTCGGGCAGGGGGGGATGGGCGGGGTCGGAGGCGCCGTGGCGGTTGGCCAGCAGGCTCAGCCGCATCACGGAGTGGAGCTCGGCAGGCAGCCGGTACCAGAACGAGCGGAAGAAGGCGTAGAGGTTCAAGGAGGCCGGCTCGTTCGGGTCGTAGGCGGCGAGGACCTCGCGGAATAACGGTTGGACGACTGCGACCTTGACCAGTGCGGACGAGGCGGCGCTACCGCCGGCGATCGCCGCGGCACACCGGTCGGCGCGTGCTTCCTGCCCACGCGCCACCGGCTCGATCAGCCAGGACGCCTCGCGCAGGCAGTACCTGGCCCAGGCGCCGAGCGGGCCCCGCACCCGGCGGCCGTTTCGCTCGACGGCTTGTTCGAGCGCCTCGACGAACCGGGCCGAGCGGGCCGCTCGGGTCGCGTCTCCCCGCGCCAGATGCGCCAGCTCGTGCGCGACGATGGCCCGCAGCTCTCCCTGGGTGAGCACCCGGAAGAGCGGCAGGCCGATCAGCAAGGCGCGCGACCGGCCCCAGGCCACCACCCCGCAACAAGGGAGGTACGTCAGACGAACCTGCCCGGGTGGCTTGACCCCCAATCGCCGCCCGACCGTGTCGATCGTCGTGAACAAGAGGGGCGCGTCCACCCGGGCCAGTACCGGGCCGAGATCGCTGTCGGGGTCCATGGTGTCAACCGCGAACCACACGCCACCCAGCGCCCCGACGATGTCCGACCACCCGTCGATCTCGTTGCGGAGCCAGCCCCGAACCACGGGAACGAAGCCTCCGAGCGCCAGCATCGCCACTGATCCCGCGAGCGTGCCCATCCAGTAGAGGCGCTCGAGCAGCCGCAACACACTGTTGCGCCACACCAGCATCAATCCGCCCAAAGGAGGCGCGCCCGCCGGGGCCCGCGCCGGTCCGCGCGGGTCGCTCCAGGCGGGAAACGGAAACCCACAACGCGGGCAGCGCGCCAGCGGCGGCGCGGCGGCGTCATCGTAACCCTCGAGTTTCCCCGCACACTCCGGACATGACAGCACGTGCGAGGCCCCCGTTCCGGCTCGGTCCATCGCCCGTCTCCGCGCCCCGTGGCAAACCGACAGCTCTGGACGCGCTATCGCCCTGTGTCGCCTGGCCCCTCAGGATATCTCCGAGATGATTCGGACAACAGCCCCCAGTATTGGAAACCGTCCTGTCTCTCCAATGCTGCATCTTCGAGTTTAACCACCCTTGCCGTCAAGGGTTGCTCGGCCGCGGGAGCCAGTCGGGGGCTCGAGAGCCACGTCACGACTTGCCGCGACGAGTGCTGCTGCCACGCGACTCGGCCGGTGCGGTGGCACCGGCCCAGGCGCTGGCGCTGGCGGCGGCGCGGTTCGCTCGCGGCCAGGAATCTCAGTCGTTCTTGTCGGTGGCCGGAGTTTTCTCCTTGTTCTTGTCCAGCGCGTCGCTGGCCTTGTCCTTGAGCTCCTTGATTTTTTCTCCGGTCTTATCCTTGAGGTCCTTGAGCTTCTCGCCGGCCTTATCCTTGAGGTCTTTGGCCTCCTCCTTGATCTTGCTTCCGGCGTCCTTGAGTTTGTCGACGGTCTTCGTCTCGATGTCCTTGAGCTTTTCGCCGGCCTTGTCCATGGCCTTGCCGACAGCCGGCGCGGCTTCCTTGATTTTCTCGCCGCCCTTGTCGAGCAGTTCGTGAGTTTTTTCGCCCCCCCGCTCGATGGCGGCGCCGGTCGCCTTCGTGACCTTCTCAAATTTCGTGCCCTCTCCAGCATGCTCAAGTTTCGCGCCGACGGACTTGCCGGCGGACTCGATGGCACCACCACCTTTGTCGAGACCCTGGGCGGTCGCGCCGGCTCCCGACTCGACCTGCTCACCCGAGCAACCCCAGAGGCATAAACCGAGCGCGGAGCCCAGGAGGGCGGCCATTCTCCGTTGAATTCGCATTGCAAGAGTCTCCTTTCAGATCAAGGTAGCAAACGCGAGACCACCCTGACTAGCTCCCTGGAACCCTCGATCCCGGTCCAGGGATTCCCGGTGGCCCCGATAGAGTCCTTCGGCCGGCGCGCCGAAATCTTTCAGGGATGGAGGGCATCCTACCAGGGATCGTGCGGATTCGGCGCCCGCGCGACCGGCTCGATATCCCGTCCCTGCCTCACGTCCAGGGCACCGATCGGCTCGCGATGGGCTCGCGGCCCATTCGCTTTGGACAGTCGGAACCTCACCAGAGAGGGTGCTCGACGATCGACCTTTTGGGCGGGAGACCTCCGAAGCCAAGGGCGATCAAGGACACCAACTGGGCGCCGACAATCGACAAGACGACCATCAACAAACAGACGATGAGGAGCCGGATCGGGTTCCGGGAACGAGACCGCTCACCCAATCTGTGGACGACGGGCACCATTGCCAGTCCCACCGCGGACCCGTGGACGGCGAACACATAAAGTCCCATCAGCAGGGACAACAAGGGGTTGGTCGGCAGCAGCCGGACCATGCGGACGAACACCGCCCCAAACTGTTCAAAGAAGATCCCCTGGATCCCGGTGATCAAGAATGTCTCGGCCAGGTTGAAGCGGAACCACCGGAAGCCCAGCCACCAAGCCACGGCCCAACCGCCGTAGAAGCCCAGGCCGAGGATCAGATCCGGGATGAGCTGGGGATGGAACAAGGCCGGCTCCGGCGCGGTATTCGCGTAGTTGTTGAGCCAGGCCAGTGTTTCGGTGAGGCAGCCGGAGAACCAGAAGAAAATCAACAGACTGACGGCGGGAGGCCAGGAAAGCCGATCGGACCAACCAGCCAGACGCCTTCGGAACAGACAGGCCAGCACAAATACCGAGTAGATCAGGAGCATCGGGTCGGGGGGAGTGTGTACCAGCCCGAGGACGGGAATTAACCCGCTCGCGATCAACAGAACCCAGCCGCGACGACGCATCGAAGGTCCTCGGTTCACGAGATCGAGGTCTGGCGCGACCCGTTCGCAACATCGCCCCTCATTGGAGATTTGCCCGAAAAGGAGCGAACTCGCCTGCTTGTACCTCGATGGACCGGCCTGTGTTTCGATCGGTCAGCCGCTTCTGACCACTGACCCCTGACGACACGGCCGCGGCCGCCGGTCCTCTCGACCCGCGCCGCCCTGGATTCCACGATTCTTGGTCGGAGGGATTGACCTTCTGAGACAGTTGTCTTAGGATAGCCGGATAGTGGGTCCTGACCCCGGTATCATGGTCGGTTCATACCCCAATCCCGCGAGGCTGAACACAGGGTGGCTGAAGCAAACCCATCGCGAGCGTGGGGCCGACTTGATTTCTTAACGTCGAGACGACAGCCGATGGCCAAACGCCCCCCCACCATTCCCGATTCGGAGCTTGACGTGCTCAAGGTCCTCTGGGACCTTGGCAAGGCCACGGTCCGAGAGGCAATGGAAAGCCTGCGCGCCGCCGGGCGCCAATGGTCGTACGCCACCGTGGCGACGCTGCTCGACCGGCTCGAGTCGAAAGCGCTGATCACCAGCGATCGACGTGAGCTGGCATTCGTGTATCGCCCCGTGATCTCCACCCAGGAGGTCCGCCAGCGGCGGCTCACCAGCCTGGTTGACAAGCTCTACCAAGGCGAGCCCGGCCTGCTGGTTCTCCACCTGCTCAAATCACACCCGCTTGACCCGAGCCAGGCGAAGGAAGTCCGTTCCGTGCTCGACCAGATGGCCGGCGAGAGATCCAAAAAGAAAGACAAGTAGTAGCCCGGCCGCAGCCGGCCGTCCCGATTCGCGAAGATCTCGAGCTCGGCGGCCACGCCACGGCCGGGAGATCGCTATTCCAGGCGATCGAGGGCACCGTCGCCATTCAGATGAATTGGCGACGCCGGTCCACGGCCGCGAGGCCATCCACCTGACCAGGCGATTCAAATCCCTTCCCCCCCGGGAATTCGGAGCCGTCAATCCTGGATTGACGGGCTGCTGGGCGCGGGTCTCCTGACCCCGCCCCGGGGTGCTGGGCGCGGGGCTCGCGAGCCCGCCCGGGGTGCTGGGCGCGGGGCTCCCGACCCCGACCAGGGTGCTGGGCGCGGGGCTCCCGACCCCGACCAGGGTGCTGGGCGGGGCTCCCGACTCCGACCGGTGTTGCTGGGCGCGTCTCCCGACCCCGACCGGTGTTGCTGGGCGCGTCTCCCGACCCCGACCGGTGTTGCTGGGCGCGTCTCCCGACCCCGACCGGGGTGCTGGGCGCGGGTCTCCCGACCCCGCCCCTTGGGCCGACTCAAGGTCTCCCCGTGCTCCACCCGTCAACGGTTCTGACCACTCCCCGGCTGTGGTGTCACCTCGTTTCTGGTAGGGATGATCGTGAACTGGTATCCTTAGCAAACTCACTGGCTGGCCGGCGATCTTTTCGGGATAATTAGGAGAATGGTCGGGCACCGCTGGGCTGATGGAAAGTAGGAAGACCTTGTGACTGATCGTGCCGGGACCACCCCCGTGCCCCCCCTTCGCAAGGGGGGGAAAGGAACCGCGCAACGAAATCGGGATGAACGTTCAGCTTGTGCAAGGCCAACTTTTCATCAGCCCCCCGAGGCTCCGCCCTCGATTCTGGATTCAGGAATTCCTTCTCGGTTGCTGCGTCGGGGTTCGCTTCGGGGATGAAGCAGAGATGGCCAGACCCAAGCGTTGGTACAATCCCCAGGCCGCTGTTTCCGTTCGGGTGGTTCCGCGATCGGACCGGGACGAATCGATGTGCGCCCTGCGGTGGCGTCATCCGCGGGTGGCACCCAGCCTGGTCGAGTGTCTCATCTATCCCCTGGCGGACGGCCCCGGCCTGGGCTTGCTGGTCTTTTTCCCTCCCATCCTCTGGATGCTCTCGCTGCCGATTTTCGACATCATCAGCGTGCTAGAGCCACTCAAGGGCGACTGGGCACTGGGGCTGATGGTCGTGCCGGTGATGGTCCCCGTGGTCTTCAGCTTCTCGATGACCTTCGGTTACGCGCTCTTGTTCCTCGGCCACGTCCTGGTTTCGAGCGCCCTGGGTGAGAACGATCACCCCGCGTGGCCCGAGTGGCACCCGGCTGACATCGCGGCAGGGATTTGCCGATGGGTTTGGGCGGCCCTTTTCGGCGTCGCCATCGGGGGCGGGCCGATCGCGCTCTACTGGCTTGTCTGTGGCGACATCGACTGGCTCGATTGGATCGTCTTCGCGGGGCTGACGATGCTGGGTGCCGGCTATGCCCAGATGGCGCTGGCGGCGTCGCTGTTGCATGAGAATCTCATCGCCGCCAATCCGATCACGGTCGGCGCGGGGGTCCTGCGAATCGGTTGGGGCTACGTGCGACCCTGCCTGATGGCCAGCATCGCGATGGGGCTGGCCGTGCTGGGAGTCTGGGGCTTGCTTTACAGAATGCCCCGGATGTGGATGGAGGCAGTGGCGCTCTGGGGATACTGGGTCTTCGTGCTCTACCTTGCGATGGTCGCACTCCGCATGATGGGACTGACGTACCACGCCCACGCGCTCGATCTGTCCTGGTTCCGTCGCCGGCCGCAGTGGGCCTCGTCGCGCCATGACGGACAGATCTATGCAAATTCTTAGGTCAAGTTCCTGCGAGCTTGATCAAGACGATGACGGCGACCGTGTAGAAGATCACGAGCCCGGTGGCATCGACCAGGGTGCTGATCAGCGGGGCCGAGACGACGGCCGGGTCGATGCCGACCCGTTTGGCCAGGAGGGGGACCATCGCGCCCACCGTGTTGGCCCAGGTGCAGATGAACAGGATGGCCAGCCCGATCACGGCGGCGAAGGCCGGGCTGCCGTGCAAGAACCAGGTGTAAATGAAACCGAGGGCCCCCAGGGCCGTCCCCAGCAGAAGGCCGGTAAGCCATTCGCGGAAAATGACACGGAACGCTTGGGCGTGCTGGATCTCGCCCAGGGCCAGACCGCGGATGATCGTGCCGACGGTCTGGCTGCCGGCGTTGCCGCCGGTGCCGATCATGAGCGGTATGAAGTCGATCAGGTCGGGAAGGCGAAGCTGAACGTCCTTGAAGAAGTGAGACACGTACTTGGTCAGGGTTCCGGCCAGGAACAGGAGCAAGAGCCAGCCGATGCGCCGGCGCACGGCCTCGGTGATACGCCCTTGCCAGTAGGTTTCCTCGCTGGCCTCGCCGTCACTCGACACACCGCCGAAGGCCAGGATGTCCTCGGTCTGCTCCTGGCGGAGAATGTCGATCGCGTCGTCGTGGGTGATGATTCCGACCAGCATGTCGGAGCGGTCGACGATGGGGATGGCGATCAGGTCGTATTTATCGATCTGGCGGGCGACGGCCTCCTGGTCCTCGTCGACGCGGCCGAAGATGACGTCACGCTGCATGATCTCCTCGATCACGGCCGCGCGGCGCGACAGGATCAACTTCTTGAGCGAGACGAATCCGATCAGCCGGCGTTTGTGATCGACGACATAACAGTAATAGATCGTCTCACGGTCCGGCGCCTCGTGGCGCACCAGCTCCAGGGCCTCGCGCACGGTGATGTGCGGCGGGAGCGTGACGTAGTCGGTCGTCATGACCGCACCGGCGGTGCGGGGCTCGAAGCTGGCCAATCGGCGGATATCCTCGCGCTCGGCCTGGGCGAGGAACGGGAGCACCGGGTCGACGACCTCCTCGTCGAGCCGATTGACCAGGTCGGCTCGCTCATCGTGCGACATCAGATGGAGCAATTCGGCCGCCTCCTTGGGCGGCATGACCTTGACCAGGTGGGCCTGCCGATCGTTGTCGAGGTAAGAAAGGACCTGGGCACGATCGCGCGGCGGTAGGATCACAAACAGCGCATCGGCTTCCGATGTCTCGAGGTCCTCCATCAGCTCGGCGACCCGGCCCGGGTGATAATCGGCGAAGAACTCGCGGAGTCCGGCGATCTCTCCGTCGTGGATCAGCTCACGGAGGTCGGGCACCAAGAGCGGATGTCGCATGCACCCTCCTCCGTCTCCGCAACATCTTGTTCGCGCTGTTCAGGTGGTTGCCCGGTGGGAGCCGATCACGTCTTTGCCGACATAAGGGCGCAGGACCTCGGGCACGTCGATGCGGCCGTCGGACCGCTGATAGTTCTCGAGGATCACGATCAAGGCCCGGCTGAGCGCGACCGCCGTTCCGTTGAGCGTGTGCACGAATCGAGTCCCTTTCTGACCCGAGGGGCGATAGCGGATATTGAGCCGGCGCGACTGATAATCGGTGCAGTCGGAGGCACTGGTCACCTCGCCGTACTCGCCGTGCGGGCCTCGACCGGGCATCCAGGCTTCGAGATCGAACTTGCGATAGGCCGGCCCTCCCAGGTCGCCCGAGCAGATGTCGAGCACCCGGAACGGGATGCCGAGCGCCCCAAACAGGTCTTCCTCGATCGCCAGCATTTCGGCGTGGATCGCGCTCGAGGCTTCGGGTGTGCAGAACGCGAACATCTCGACCTTGGTGAACTGGTGAACGCGGTAGAGGCCGCGGCTGGCCCGGCCGGCGGCCCCAGCCTCGGTCCGGAAGCAATGCGACAAACCCACGTACCTGACCGGGAGGTCGTGCTCGGCCAGGACCAGGTCCGCAAGCATTCCGCCCAGTGTGATCTCGGCGGTGCCGATCAAGCTGAGCTCGGTATCCTCGATCGAATAGACCTGCGTCTCGTCCCCGCGCGGCGTGAACCCGATCCCCTCCAAGATATTATTGCGTGCCAGATCGGGTGTGATGATGGGGGTAAATCCCGCGTCGATCAGTTTTCGGACCGCGAACTGCTGGAGCGCCAGATCGAGCAGGACGGCGTCGTTCTTGAGGAAGTAGAAGCCGTTGCCGCTGACCTTGCCGGCGGTCTCGAAATCGATCAGGTCGAGGTCCTTGCCGAGCTCGACGTGGTCCTTCGGCTTGAAGTCGAACGTGCGGGGCGTGCCGACTCTGCGGATTTCGCGGCTGTCGTCCTCATTGAGGCCGAAGGGCGCGTCCGGATGCGTCAGGTTGGGAACGCGTCTCAACCGCTGCGTCAGCTCGGCATCGAGCCGGCGGAGCCGCTCTTCCTGCTCGGCCACCTCGGACTTCAAGCGCTTGCCCTCTTCAATCTTGGCCGATCTCTTCTGCGGCTCGCGCTCGCGGCCGGTGGCCTGGGCCACCTCGTTCTGCCGGCGGCGCATCTCCTCGACGGCCTGGAGCAGACCGCGCCGCTCTCCCTCGAGCGCGACCGCGCGATCGACGTCCTCGATCACATCGGGGGCGACGTTTCTGTTGCGGCAGTTCTGCTTCACCGCCTCGGCGTTCGCGACAACGTATTTCAGGTCGAGCATGGCAGTCTCTTGTCAACTTCTCATCGGTACGACCCAGCTCAATGTGAGTACGTAGCCGTTCGTCAACCCGCCTCTGACTTCGCGAGCTCTTCCAGCAGATGAGCGCTGGCCTTGATGCCGCGGTGGAAGTCCGCGACGCAGAACTTCTCGTTGGGGCCGTGCAGGTTATCGTCGTTCTGGCCCCAACCGAGGAGGAGTGTGTCGACGCCAAGCTGCTGCTTGATCAGTCCGACGACCGGGATCGAGCCTCCCTCGCGGATGAAGACGGGCTTGGTGCCGAAGGCCGCTTCGACGGCGCGGACCGCGGCACGGACCCCGGGCGTATCGATGTTGACCAGGACGGCGGGCGCCCCGTGATGGGTCACGATTTCACAGGTCACGCCGGTCGGGCAGACCTTGGCGACATGTTCGCGAAACTGCCGCTCGACTGTTTTGGGGTCCTGGTTGGGGACGAGCCGGAAGCTGAGCTTGGCGCCGGCCTTGCAGGGCAGCACAGTCTTGGGGCCGGGGCCGGCATAGCCGCCGAAGATGCCGTTGACGTCGCAGGTGGGTCGGGCCCACTTCCGCTCGAGCGTCGTATAGCCGGCCTCTCCCTCCAGGGTTGGCACACCGAGATCGGCCTGAAACTCGGCCTCCGAAAACGGGAGCGCCGCGAACTCGGCCCTCTCCCAGTCGGCCAGTGGTCGCACGTCGTCGTAAAAGCCGGCGATCCGGATCTTGCCGTCGGGGCCCTTGAGGCTGGCCAGGATCGTGGCGAGCGCATTGAGCGGGTTCGCGACGGCGCCGCCGTAGGTCCCGGAGTGCAGGTCGCGGTTGGCCCCTTGAACCGAGAGCTCGAAATAGGCCAGCCCTTTCAGGCCGTACGTGATCGCGGGTTGACCGGGCGCGAACTGGCTGCTGTCCGAGATGACCGCGTAATCGCACGCCAGCCGCTTCGTCTGCTCGGCCACGTACGCCTCGAGACTGGCGCCCCCCACCTCTTCCTCCCCCTCGATCACGAACTTGACGTTGATCGGCAGTTTCTTCGACGTCTTGAGCCACGCCTCGGCCGCCTTGATGTGGGTGAACATCTGACCTTTATCGTCGGTCGCTCCCCGAGCGTAGAGATTGCCGTCGCGGACCGTCGGCTCGAACGGCGGAGACAACCACGGCTCCAGCGGCTCGGGAGGTTGGACGTCGTAATGCCCATAGATGAGCACCGTCGGCTTTCCGGGCGCGCCCAGCCACTCCGCATAAACGATCGCGTGCCGCTTGGTCTCGATCAGCTCGGACTCGAATCCCATGGCCGCCAGGTCGTCTCGGATCATGATCGCCGCCCGGCGCGTGTCCCGGTCGTGGTCCGGCTGGGCGCTGATGCTGGGGATCCGGATCAAAGCCTTGAGCTGTTCCTCGAAGTCGGCCCGATGCGCCTCGATGTAGGCATCCACGCGATCCATGGCCATGACCGTTCGCCTCTCCCATCATTTGGGTCTAAAAGACCACATTGAAAAGGTTCGTTGTCCCTCCGGCTCGCCTCAAGAGCATCTTCGTCCTCTCGCGCTGGGTCCCGCGACACGGTCCCATCGTGCGTCAGTATAGCATGGCAAGAGCAGGGGGGCGATGGTCGCAAACATTCCTCCATCCCTCCCTCTCGGTCGTGACGCCGGCTTCTCACCTGGTCAAGCCGGGCAGAGAAGACGGCTGCACCCCTGGGAGAGTGGATTCTTGATCTCCCCAATCAACACGAGTCGCTTTTTCGATCGACGGGCTTGTACTCCCCGGGGGCATATGCTTACAAAATGGAGGTACGGCAATTGTACGGTTGACTTCTGGCTGGCAGAGTTCATATTTTTCAAAACTTGTCTCAAGTTTTTGCCAGATCGGGACGCACGACGCAATCCGACCGTGGGCCTTCGGCAATGGTATCGAAATTGCGTTCCCTGCCGGATGATTGGATTCGTGTGTGCGGCTGATCGCTCTTTTGAAGGAGAACGCTCGTCTCGTGAGGCGCTGAATTCGACCGACCCCCCCGACTTTTGAAAATCTGGGGCGAGTTGGGCGGATGCGGAAGCCACGCATGGTATATATAAAAGAGGTGCATTGAAGCGTTGCCGACGGAAGGGCGCCCGTCCCCGGGGTGGGTTTCGACTCCCTTGGGCGCGGTGTCAAGCGGATGCCTGGGATGGCTTAGCTTGGGAGTGACACCCAAGACCGTTTGACGCGGTGGCCGAGGGTCGTATCGCAACTTTCCCGAAGTTCGTCGCGGTTCAGGAGGGGAGCCTTCTCGATGAGTTTTCTTCAACGCTTCCTCGAGCGCGTGCTGCGCAACAACCCGGGTCGTATCTCCCGGACCAGTTTTGATGACCTCACTCAGGACCAGCTTGACGCTCACCTTCGCGTCGGACGCTATGGCAACTTTAGCTTGACGGATGCCGTTCGCCCTTCGATCGGTCTGGATGTGATCCCCCGCTCGGGATACCGGCGCGATACCTACTGCGATCCCGAGAGTGGAAGCAAGATGCCGGTGCTGGCCGCTTCCGTGTCCGCTGAGAACCTGTTCGAGATCTTCATGGACTTGCTCGATCCGCTCGGCGACGTCGTCGATGTCGTCATGGAATCGAGCCACGACACGGAGCCCGGCTCCCACGCCGATCTGTATCGAGAGCACATGGACACGGTGATCTTGAAGAGCACTCTTTACGATTATGAGCCGCTGCTCCTCCACGACGGCTGCACCGGCATGGCTGCGCTCAACCCCTCCGGTCCCATGGAAGTTCAGTTCGACGAGCACAAGCTGTTATTCGTCTACGCTCACGACCTCGAGCCGTTCGAGGAGATCTTGCTTCAGTACGGTTTGAAGCGCGACGACACCCTCAAGTTCATCTCCGAGGCCGAGCATCTCCACTCGACCGACGACGTCTACCACGAGCAGTTCCAGGAGCTCATGTACCGGCTGGGCATTGATCACTGAGCAGGGTCAGCGGGCTCGGGACTGCTTCAGCGGGGCGAAGATGGACGGACGAGGCGTTTGGCTACGCGTGCGACGGTTTGCGAGCGGTCCCGCCTGGTTCGCGGGCGCGGTCCTGCTGCTCCTGCTCGGCGGCGGGCTTCCCTGGCGCTCCGGTTCCCGCGCGGGTGCTCAACCCGACCCGGGCGCGGGTGCGCCCGGGACCTTCAACGGGCTGGGCATGAGCCTGGGCAACCTCTCGCGGCTGGCGACGGCCCGGACGCGGTCCCTCAGCGCCGAGAACCCGACCGGAGAGAAGGGACGCGGCGGCATGGCCACGGAGGGGACCGGCGCCGGCGCCGCGCGGGACCTGGGCCGCGGTTGGAGATCTCGCCGTCTGTGAATGTCGCACCCAGGGCGACGTTCACGATGGCTGACATCCAGGGCCCCGGGGCCGTCCAGAGCATGTGGTTCGGCGGGTACGTCGGCCGCGACTTCATCCTGCGCATCCACTGGGACGGCCAGAAACAGCCCTCGGTCGAGTGCCCGTTGCCCGATTTCTTCGCGCTGCCCTGGGTCACCCACGACCAGACGCCGGGCACCCGGGGGCCGCTGGTCCGGGTCGACTCGCTGCCCGTCTCGGTTAACCCAAACAAGGCGCTCAACTGCTTCTGGGAGATGCCCTTCCGCCGGCATTGCCGGATCACTCTCGAGAACATCAACCCCCGGCAGCCGCGGACGATCTATTACCAGGTCAATTACACCTTGACCGACGTGCCGGCCGACTCGGCGTACTTCCACGCCCAGTTCCGCCGCGTCAATCCGTTGCCCGACAAGCAGCCGTACACGATCCTCGACGGGGTGAAGGGCCGTGGCCATTACATCGGGACGGTGCTGGGCGTCGGGGTGCACAACAACCGGTGGTGGGGCGAGGGCGAGATCAAGTTCTACATCGACGGCGACGGCGAGTTCCCGACGATCTGCGGCACCGGGACGGAGGACTACTTCGGCGGGTCCTTCGACTGGGAGGTCGACGGCCGCTACGTCGACTACTCGACCCCGTTCCTGGGCATGCACCAGGTGATACGCCCGGATGGGACGTACCAGGCGGTGCATCGCCACGCCATGTACCGCTGGCACGTGATGGACCCGATCCGCTTCGAACGGGACCTGAAGGTGACGATCCAGGCATTAGGGTGGCGGGCCGACGGCCGCTACCTGCCCACGCAGCCCGAGATGTCCTCGGTGGCGTACTGGTACCAGGCGCTGCCCACCGCCCCGTTCCCCGCCCTGCCCGGTCGCGACGAGCTGGAGATCAATTGAGTCCATGGGGTCGGATCCGGTTGACGGTTTTGAGTTGACGGATCAGCGAACCGGAGCCCGCGCAAAACCGTTGACGTTGAGCGGACCTGCCCACGAGGATCACGGCCACGACGACCCATCGCGCTGTTGCCAGTCGCCGTGGTGATGTCGGTATCTGCGATCAGCAATCCTTCCTCGCCGTAGGGCTGGAAGCTGAGTAGTGTCCCATCCGGACGGATGATCGCCGACGTGGTCGGAGAGCGGAGACTCTCGCAAGCTGCTCGATTATCAGTTGGTCGGAGCCTCACACTTCGCTAATCGCCGGCGGTAAACTGTGGGGCATGCCACAAGACTTCCGTGATGTCGATCCTCGCGAATTGCGGCTACCTTCGCGGCGGGGCGGCGCGGACCCTTTCAAACTGCAACGTCAGATCGCTCGATTCGGGGCGTCGTCCGCGGGGATGCCCGCGCCCTGGGTCTACGAGGCTTCAGACGGTGTGCTTGTTGTGTACAATGGAGTGACCCGCGCCACCCGGATTGCCAAGTTGGCGCCTGGGGCCACGATCCGTGTCGAGATCGTCGGCAAGCTACGACGGGCCTATGCCGGTGAACCCAAGATCGGAGACCAAGTGCCATGATCCCGGCAACCCAGCACGAGTTGATCGAGAAGCTTACCGATCTCCAGCAGTTGTCCCCCGATGTCCGGTTCGGCCAGTTGCTAGCGAACCTCGGACTCTTGGTTGAAGACCAGACTGACCAGTCCCTCTGGGACGTCGAGGACGCCCGGCTTTTGGAGGTCATGGAGAAGCATCGGGTCGATTTGCTGCGACGGCAACGGACCGATGACTGACCGGCGCTCAAGCGGACTCGGCCCGCCGCAGCGCTTCCAGGTCATGCAATGGCTCATTTCGGCGCGCCGGGCCGGTGAGCTTCGGCGCGAGTGAACGAAAGCGGAACCCATTCGGTGCGCTTCGTTGGGTAGGGTGTCCCTGGAACTCAGGGAGTGAACTTGTGTAACCTCCTCCTCGGATGCAAGCTGATAGTCCGCTGATTCCTGGGAATCAGGCCGCTTGCCCCACAAGCGCATGGGCCTGCTGCCAGCAGAATGATCGCCAGCCGCGACGACCACGAGGCGGGCTCTCGGGTTGAGTCCGTCGGTGGCACGTGCATCCTGCCCGTAGGGATCTCAGACACGGCCTCCAGGCCCGTGCCGCGCGTGGCCACGTCGACCCCTCTGGGGAGCACCTCCATGACGACGCCGTCCCAGGGATGATCCGGCACGCCGGTCGTCTCGGCTGCGTTCCACGTGCGCACCAGGACCGCGTCCGAAGCCAGCTCGTTCAAGACCGAATCGGTCACCGGAGCGGGCCGAGGTTTCATGATCGCCAGGTCGGCGACGTGTTCCCGATCGGCTCGCTCGAGCACGACAACGCGCTCGGATCTTGCCGGGGCATTCAACACGGGCTGAGCCGTCGACCAGGCGCGTGGCTGTGACATGAGGCCCGTTGAGACCGGAGTGATCGTGAGGCCGATCGTCGCCGAAGTCACCTTCGGGCCGGCCGGGCTGAGACTCGTTGCCGGCCCGAAGGTGACTTCCGCTCCGATCGGCTGGCCGGCCGGGTCGCGGCCGGCAGCAGACAGTGACGGCGTCTCGCTGACGGGCGAGCTAAGCCCGGCGCTGAGAACCTGACCCTGGGCGTAACCGAACCCGTTTCCCGTGACGGTGAGGAAATCGAACACGCTCAAGACCTGGTTTCCTCCGCTGCCGCTCGACCCGGTGATGACCAGCCCAGAATTCTGCAACGGAGCGACAGTCGAGCCCGTATACGTCGTGCCGGTTCCCTGATAAGCGATCAGATCCGGCACCAACACGTTCGCGACCGGCGTGCCCAGGCCCGTCACCACGTTGTAGCCGGCGCTGGCCGTGTAGCCGTTGTTGCCGCTGGTGATCGAGCTGTAGTCACTTTGCGGCAGCATGTAGAGGGCCCGCTGCGCATCCGTCGGCGTCGAGCTATTCAAGTTCGATTCGCCCGCGGCCGCTCGGCCCTCGTTGACGAGCGCGAACAACCCAGCCCACGCCGGGGCTGACAGGCTGGTGCCGCCCACGACCTCGAACGGGTTGCTCGGGTCGAGATTGTAAGTGTCGGCGATCCAGGCCCCGGTCGCGGGATCAGCAACCAGGGAGACATCGGGCATCGTCCGGAAGCCCGTGGACTGCGCGCCTTCCTGGTACTGCGGCTCGGGCTCGTACAAACTGATCCCGCCTCCCGAGCCGATCAAGGCGCCGGCTGCGCTGGAATAATAGCCCCACCCGGTCTCGCTGTTGTAAGAGTTGTCGGCGTTGAGAGTGAGACTCGTGCCGCCGACGGCCACCACGTTGGGCGAGAAGGCGGGATACTCGGGGTCGGCGGCGCCATAGTCACCCGTGCTGGCGATGAAGGTAACGCCCGGTACATTGAATGTGCTGTCATAGGTCGCTTCATCGCTGGCGAAGACAGCCTGGCCCTCGGCGAAGCCCCAGCTCATCGACACCACCGATACGCCCGGCTGGCTGGCCGCGGTGGCCACGCCGGCCATGAGATCGGAGAGTGCCTGGCTGCTGGCCTCCACCAGGATGATCTGGGCACCGGGCGCCAGGGCATGTGCCCACTCGACGTCGAGCGCTGTCTCCACCTCCCAGTTGTTGGTGCCAGGGCCACTGGGGTCGGTCCCTGGTAGAGACGTGGCCTGACCGTACTGGTTGAGGACCGTCAAGAACGCGGAGGCCCGCCCGTACTGGTCGTAAAGTGTCGGCCCGGAGACCGTCAACCCGAATTTGGAGTCAAAGACGTCGAGGGCCTGGTAGATGCTGGGGTCGTCGTAAGCATCGACGATGGCGATAGTCTGGCCAGAGGCGTCCCCAAGTCCGCTGACGCCATAGGCGGCCATGATCTGGGCCGGCGAGTAAGCCACGGTCCCGGGAGGCGAGCTCAGTGTCACCGTGTTGGCCACTCCATTGCCGCTGACCGTCATGGTGTCGACGACGATGGCTGCACTGAGCTGTGCGTTGCCGCTCTCGGCGAGCTGCGCTGTCGGCGCGTACACCGTGCCGGTCGTTCCCGAGGCGTTGCCGCTGATGCTGAGAGCCCTGGAATTGTCGGACGGCTGGAAGATCACGATTCGGCGTAGGTCCCGCTGGCCGGCGGGCTCAAGCTGTAGGAGCCGTTGCCGCTCACGCTGATGCTGCCGTAGGTTCCGCCCGTAGCCGGGTACGTGCTGCCGACATTGACGATCGTCACGCCGGAGCCGCTGACGCTGGCGTTTCCCGAGGAGGAGAAGCCGCCCCCTTCAATGATATAAGTGCCGCTGTTCAAGGTGAGCCTGGCGTTTCCGGAGACGGTTATCTTGGTGTAGGTGCCGGGATTGATCGTCGCTGAGGAGTTGCCGCCGAGGCTCACGGACCCCCAACTGGTCATTCCGGAGGTGCCCGGTGGCGCCAGCGAGGCCAGCGGGTCGGCAAGGGGCGATGCTCCGGTGACCGGAGTGGGGTTGAAGCTCGCATTGCCGCTCTTCCGGATCTGACCATGAACGTCGATCAGGGAGGATGTGATCTGGGCGTTGCCGCTGGCCGAGACAGCGCTCGACGAACCGGAGTCCACGAACACGCCGCCCGCGAGAGCGACGCTTGCATTTCCCGAGAGCGAGAGCGCTCCCCCGGCTGTCGGGTCCAGAACGATAAGCGACGGAGTGATCGTAATCGTGCCCGCACCGGCGCTGCTGGGAATGAAGTTGCCGTCGCCGGAATACGACACAGTGATCGTGCTGGTGCCCACCGGCAGGCTCGCGATCGAGAACGTGGCGGTGCCCGACGCAAGCGGTAAACTCCCAGGCGTCAGGTCGGTGCTGGTCGTGGTGTCGTAGAAATCGACCCTGCCGGTCGGTGTGCCTGCTCCGGGCGCGTTTGCGGTGATCGTGGCCGTGAGGGTCACGGGCTGCCCGAATCTTGACGTACTTGCAGAGGAGCTGGCGGTCGTTGTCGAGCGATCCGGTGCGACCGCTTGCGTCAACGAAGAGAGACTGAAGGCGAAATTCCTGTCCCCCTGGTAATTCGCGGCAATCGTATGGCTGCCGACAGCGAGGGTCGAGGTGACCAGCGTGCTGGCCCCGTTGATCAGAGGTGCCGTTCCCAGATCGGTCCCGGTTGTGGTGTCGATAAAGTCGACGTCGCCTGTGGGCGCGCCGTCGCCGGGGCTGGCGGGTCGGACGCCGGCGGTCAAGGTCACCGGCTGCCCGTAGACCGACGAGGTTGTCGAGCTGCCCAGCACCGTGAAGCTAAGGAAAGACGCGGCGAGCGGGGTTCCATTGACCTCCAGTGTGTTGCCAAAATCTGGTGCGGGGCTCGCTGTGGCGTTGTGGACCAGCTCACCCGGCCCGTTGACGTTGAGGGTGTTGTTGCCGGGACTGGCGGTCGTCCCCAGGTCCACGGTGCCGCCAAGCAACGAGATGGCTGCGTCGCTGAAGCCGGTCGATTCCCGGATGACGTCGCTTCGGAGCGTCAAGCTGCCGCCGCTGACGAGGATGGTCGGAGCATCGGTTGCCGTTGTCAAGGTGACGCCGCTGACCACCACGTTTCCTGACGTGACAGTCAAGGCAGGCGACTGGCCGACAACGGTCGTCGTGCTGGACCCGCTGCCGCTGATGACCAGCGTCACTCCGGTAGGTGGACTGGCCGTCAGATCAGTGTAGGTTCCCGCGCTCAGGATCAGGGCCACAGTGACCGGTGTCGGTTGTGGGGCAAGTCCATTTACCGCGTTCACGATCGCCGTCGCATCGTCGCTGTTCAGCGCCTCGATGGTGACGGAATTCGTCTGGGACAGGACCTGTTGCAGGTTCGTCGAGTTCAGCGCGTTGATCGTCTGGACCACGGTCGCGCTGCTGGCAACGAAATTGCTGTCGCCCGCATAAGAGAATGTGAGCGCGTGATCGCCCAGGTTCCCTGCATAGGTCGCGGACAAGACCCAGTATCCAAGGGTCAAGGTCCCGGTCGGATCGAGCGAGAACGACCCCGAGAGCGGAAACTGATAGAAGCCGTCCTGAAAGGTGATGGTTCCGGTGGGGATTCCCGCTCCCGGTGAGTCTGCGGTGACAGTCGCCGTCAGAAGGATTTCCTGGCCGTTGACGGAGGGATTCGTGACCGAGGTGATCGTCACCGTCGTGGCGGCGGGAGCTACGGCGAACGCCGGCGACTCGGTCCATGTCCCTTGTTCTCCGTCTTCGTCGGCCACGGTCACCGACACCGGGTAAAGTCCAGCGGCGGCAAAGGCGTGGCTGACCGTCGTACCGGAACCATTGCCCGGAGAGGCCGTCACGGTCTGAACCGGAGAGCCGTCGCCCCAGTTGATGGCATAGGTGAATCCAGCCGCTTGATCGGCGGGCGACGGGTTGCTGACACCGAACACGAAGGAAAGGTCCTGGCCAACCACGCCGCCGTTCGGCGGGCTGATCGTCGGCACCGGCGATGGCTCCTTGACCGTCAGGGTGGTGGCCGGGGACGTCGCCACGTAGGTGCCGTCGTTCACCTGCACGCTGACGTTGTAGGTTCCCGGTCCGATGCCAAAGGACTGAAGCTGTGCCCAGGTGAGCGTCGGGCTGACGCCGGTGGCATCGCCATAGACGCCATCGCCGTTGATGTCCCAGGAGTAGGTTAGCGGGTCGCCGTCCGGATCACTGGAGGCGCCGGCGTTCAAGGCCAGCGAATCCCCTTGAGTGATGCTGTACGGGCCGCCTGCGTCGGCGGTCGGGGGAGTGTTCTGGACGAGCTTCAACAAGAAATCCTGGCCAAATGTCGTCGTCATCAGGACCGGGTTGCCGCTGCCGGGATAGAAGTATACCGGCACCGCTACATATTCCGGCACGGCGCCTGGGTTGGCCTGCATCTTGCCTTTGACGAAGATATCGCCGGCGGCGTCGACGCCAATGCCATCCCCGAAAGGATACGTATTGGGCGAATCCAAATACCCGACCCAGGTGGTTGTGCCGTCGGGGTCGAGCTGCCACACATACGCGCCGTATCCCGATTGGTCGGGGGGCTGCTCTTCGATGGACCCAAAGTAGGCAGTGTGTATAAAAAGCCCAGTCGTATAAACGTCGCCGGCCGAGTCGAGAGCGATGGCCGCTCCTGCCGCGGAGTATGCCGTGGCTTGGGTCGCCCATTGAAAGACTCCATTGGTGTCGAGCTTCTCGACGAAGGCGCCGCTGAAGCCCTGGCTGTTGAAGCCGCTGAGATAGCTTCCGGGGGCGGCGGGATCAAGGTACACACTCCCGCTGAAGCCGCCGGTGAGATAAACATCGCCCGCAGGATCGGTGGCCATGGCATTCGCCACCGCTTCACCAGCGGAGGATGAGCCGTAGGCATCGGTGTCAGCCCGCATGTCATCCACCCAGACCAGTTGATGAGCGGAGTTGAGCTTGAGGACAAAGGCATCCGGAGGAAGGGGATTGCCCGCAGATGCGCTGAGGTTCGCGTTCGAACTGGTCAGTATGTACTGCCCACCGTTAGGATCGAAGTTGGCCGTTCCCGCAAAGCCACCCGCGACGTAGACATTGCCCGATGCGTCCGTGGCGATACTGTTGGCCTGGACATCAACATTGTTGAAATATGGGCCTGGACCGACGTTTAGCAAGCCACCGTCCCAGAGCAACTGACCGTTGTGGTCGAGTTCGACGACATAGGACGCGACGCCCGTATCACTATTCTGGTAAAGGTTCAGGGGCTGATTCACACCAAACCCCGGCGTGCCGAAGGCGAGCGTGAGGTCGGGGTGGTAGATGTCGCCCATGGCGAACGCCCCGGTGAGGTAAACATTCCCCTCCGGATCCACCGCCAAACCCGTGCTTGTTGCGGCCCAGTGGTACGAAGTATCGGAAAGATTGGGTATCACCACCAGGCTGCGCCCCCAGATGAACGCCCCTGAGACTCCGTCAAATTTCTCTACAGTGCCGCCGCCCGCCAGATAGACATTCCCGGCTCCGTCCAGGGCCATCGCGCCGCCCACCCCAGGCACCCGCAAGCCGTAATCCTGAATGTTAATCGATGCCGGTTGCACCGCCCAAAGCTGTTGGCCGGACGAGGAATACTTCAACAGGTTACCGTTGTGGGAGAAAAAAACGTCCCCCGCGCTATCCACCGCGAACGCTGTATCGTAGCTCTGCGCGAAGTAGGTGGCGAACGCCACACTCGCGAGGAGCGTGCGATCTTCCAGCCTTTCGATGATTGGTCGAGCAGGGCGGACCCGGGAATCCCAGCGTTGACGGGTTTTGCGTGCCGGGAGTCCAAAACCGAAGAGGGAAATCATCGACGACGCCTCCTTAAGAATGCGGTCCAGGTCGCCTTCCAGATTGCGAATCGGCAGGCGTGTCTCGCACGATGAACATCGCGATCAGGAGGCGTCATTTGAGTCCCCATGAGATCGACGTGGCCAATCACGGAAGCATTCCTCCGCGATACATGAGCCAGGGTAGAGCAGCACGGGTGCGACGGAGGCTACGCGGTAGCCACCGCAAGCGCGATCACGGTTGAGAAGCCCCAGCCACGCGCATCGCGCGCGTCCCGGTCCGCCGATGCCCCAGTACTTCCGCGCGGCTACGGAACGCGACACCGTATCGCACGTTCTACTTGCTCATACCGGAACTCTGACAAAACCCGACCGGGGGAAATGCGAATTGTTCTGATCGGCCTTGGCCGGTCAGAGACCCGGGCACGGCGTGCCTCCCAGGGCCTGAAGCCGTTGCCGCCTGACTCGCCAGGTGGGCGCGTCGAGCACCGATACGTTTCCGTCGTCCTTCAACTCCAGGCCGGTGATCGACTGGACCCATACGCGGACCCGCTCCGGTGTGCCTTCGAGGGGCAGCGGAACATCCCAGATCCGAGCCGCGCCGTCCTGTCCGGCGGTCAGCGCGGTCCGTCCGTCGGGACTGAGCGCAACTGCCCGGATGCTGCGCTCGTGCGCGAACGCGCTCGAAAGGGGCCAAGCGGTGTCCAGGTCGAAGAGCTGCGCGATCCCTTGCTCGCTGCCCAGAAGAACCGTCCGGCCGTCGTGGCCAATCGCCATGCAGGTGACAGCCTGAAGCATGGGCAGCGGCCTGCCGACAGGCTGCCCCGTTTTCGGGTCCCAGAGATACACCCCGGTGTCCCGGCTCGCGGTGAGGATGCGCCGGCCGTCAGGATGAAACGCCACCCCGACAACCTCGTCAGGATGAACGAAAGCCGAGCCCCTGGGTTGCCCGGTGGCCGCATCCCACAGGCGAGCCGTCCCGTCTCGGCTGCCAGTCAAGACCGTCGATCCATCCGGGCTGAAGGTGGCCGAGGTGACCGAGACATCGTGCTTCATGGGAGTGCCCCGAGCCCGTCCCGCCACCACGTCCCAGAGGATCGCCATTCCTTTCTCGCTGCAGGAGACGAGCGTGCGACCGCTCGGACTGACGGCGATGGCGTTGATTCGGCCTGGGAACCTGCAGACTTTCGCCCCGTTGCTCGCCGGGAGGAGGTCCCACGACCAGACCTGGCCCGAATTCGAGCCTGTGAAAAAACCGCGTCCGTCGGGCCGGAACGCGACGCAATACACTTCACCGTCATGCTCTCGAGGTTCGCTGAGCAGCCTTCCGCTGCTCATGTCCCACAGCCGCGCGCTCCCGTCTCCGCAGCCGGTCAGGACGGTCTTGCCGTCGGGGCTGAAGCCGACGGCGAAAACCCAGGTCGGGTGCGTCAATTTGATGGGAGCAGGGACCAGATCCCAGATCCGCGCCAGTCCCTTGTCACACGACGTGGCCAGCGCAGTACTCGCGGAATTCAAGGCCACCCCGGAGACCCCGCCCTGATGGATCAATTGATTCCCCACCGTCTGGTGGGAGCTGCCGTCCCAGATCCGGGCGGTATGATCGCCACTGCCGGTCACGATGATCCGTCCGTCGGAACTGACGTCCAGCGACAGGAGCACATTGCGATGATGGAGCGGCTGGCCCTGCATCAGTCCAGTCGAGACGTCCCAGAAATTGGTCGTACCCTGCGCATTGCCTGTGATGATCGTCTGGCCGTCGCGGCTCCAGGCCAATGCATAGACTTGACCGCGAAGGCTGATCGGCTTGCCTTTGGGCTGGCCTGTCTCGGCATCCCAGAACCGGACCGTGTCGTCAATCGATCCCGTCGCCAGGATCCGTCCATCGGGGCTGAAGGCTACACCCATAACCTCGGCCTGGTGTCCCGTCAGCCGGGCGCGACACTGACCCGTGGCCACGTCCCACAGACAGGCGGAACCGCGCCCGCTGCCTGTCGCCAGCACCCGCCCGTTCGGCGCAAACGCGGCCACGCGGATCCCTTCATGGCTCTGAAGTGGCGGGTCGCGGGGGCGGCCGGTCGCGGCGTCCCAGAGCCGGCTTTGCTCGCCAGACCCGGTAAAAAGCAGCTTACCGTCCGGACTCATGGCCAGCACGAAGGCTTGCGCATGATCCCAGGGCAGTTCCGGCCCGGGCGATGCCGAGTCGATCTCCCAGAGCCGGACCTCCTGGCTCTGCCAGGAACTTACCCAGAGACTCTTCCCATCCGGAGTGAAAATACAGCGTTCGCGGAGTGGCCCCACGGGCAGGACCTGACGGAGCTTGTGCAGCCCCCCGGCGACCGACGCGAGGTTTGCACGGACCACGCGAGTCAGCTCCGGGTCGTCGGCCTCCGTCGCCAGCTCGAGGCCGCGCACCAGCCAGAGCAGCCCCCGGCTGCCATCGGCCTGTTCGGCCAGGTTGCGACCCCGTTCTATCGCAAGAAGGGCGGATTCGCGGACCGCCCTCTTCCGGGCTAGCTCGGCCTTTCCGGCATGCGCGCGCGCCTCGCGCGCCTGCGCGTTTTCCGCCACGGCGAAGTAGGCCGAGACAAGAAACCCCACCACGAAAAACAGAATTGCCGCCAGGCTCAGAATCGATGGCAGGGGATTCCGACGGCACCAACGCCAAAGCTTCTCCGGGCGAGAAACAGGGCGAGCCAGAATCGGTCGGCCGTCAAGGTAGCGCCGCAGGTCGTCGGCCAGCTCACGGGCGGTGGCATACCGCCGAGCGGGAGCCTTGGCCATGGCCTTCAGGCAGATCGTGGCGAGGTCGCGGTGCAGCCGGGGCCGGAGGCGGGTGGGCGGGACTGGCTCCTGACTGCGAACCTGCTCCAGGGTATCGAGCGCGGTCTGACCACGGAACGGCGGCCTGCCGGTGAGGCACTCGTAGAGGATCGCTCCCAGGCCGTAGATGTCGGCTGCCGGTCCGATCAGGCCCGGATTTCCCTCGGCCTGCTCCGGCGCCATGTAGCTGGGTGTGCCAAGGATCTCACCGGTCTGCGTCTGGCGGCACAGTTCGACCGCAGCGTCTAACCCGTGCGAATCGTGGTTGGCAGGTACCTGCTTGGCCAGTCCGAAATCGGCGATCGTGGGTCGGCAGTGTTCCAGAGGCGTCTCCGGCCCACGGTCGAGCAACACGTTGGCCGGTTTCAGGTCGCGGTGAACGATCCCTTGATCGTGCGCGTGTTGGACCGCACGGCCGAGCGTCTCAATGAGCAGGGCCACTGCGCGCGAAGGTTGTGGTGTGCCCCCCAGCCGTTGCCCCAGGTTGCCACCGGGGATGTACTCCATCGCGCAGAAGGGCTGGCTTTCATACTCGCCGACTTCATAGATACTCACGATATTGGGATGCTGAATCTGCGCGGCCGCCTCGGCCTCAGCACGAAAGCGTGCACGCTGGCGCGGCGACAAGAAGCCGCCCGGCAAGATCATCTTGAGTGCCACGATCCGGTTCAAAGCGACCTGGCGGGCCCGATACACCACGCCCATTCCTCCTCGCCCCAGCTCGCCGAGGATCTCGTAACCGCGAACGCGCAGACCCGCCGGAGAGGTTGCCCGATGTTCGGGAGCGAGGGGATCGGCCGCTGCGGGCGCTGCCTGTGCTCTTGATTCCTGCTGGAATGGCTCCTCGGGGAAGCCGAAAAGGCCCCTCAGTTCGGGAAAGTCGGCGATGTAGTCCTGGATCTCTCGCTTTTCGCCGAGTCTGCGACGATATGCGGCGTCCAACTTGACCAGTTCCGTCAGAAGGACCCCGCGGCGCAATTCGGTCACCCCACCGAGAAAATCTTCGATCACGGGGGGCGTGAGTGTTCGCCAGGCGGATTCGAACTGATCTGCGATCTCGTCCACCCACACCATGAGTTCGGGTGAGAGAATCTCACGCTGCGGGATTGCAGGGTCAGCCATCGTGGGACCTTATGGCAAGTGCAAATACGACACGCGGAAATCGGCCGCGTACGCCGATGACATCATGATAGCCTGTTGCCGATCGCTGGTTCCATTCGCGGCAGTGTGCACGGACGAGCCGATTACAGTTCCCCCTCCAATCAGCTCACGCTTTCACGCTCGCTTCCGCCTTGACCTGCCACTGCGAGAGGATGAGGCGGACCTTCCGGCCCACGGTGTCTTCGACACAGTTGAGCTGGTGTCCTATCTCCTTGTAGCTCAGCCCGGCGAGATAAAGCGCCGCGAACTCACGAAGCTTCTCAGGCAGGCACCGGAGATAATCGTTGTAGGTGTCCTCGGCCATGGCTTTCTCTTCGGCGGTCGGCCCGGGGCACACGGCGAGCGAAAGGAGGATCGAGTCGTTCACATCCTCGGAGCCACAGCGCTTTTGAGTACCGAACTCGTGGCGGAGCTGTTTCGCGACACGCCATGCGACCAGATGGGCCATCAACGCCAGGAACTGCTCGCGATTCTCCAGCCGAGGGACTTTACCCATTTTGAGCAGGCGATAGAACTCCCAAAATGCCTCCTGCGCTGCATCTTCGTCGTCCTCGGCAACGAGCGGCGCTCCCTTCATGCGCTTGCGGGCCAGGGCCTCCAGGTGTAATCGATAGCGCGCAAAGAGTTGACCCAGGGCGGCTTCTTCTCCCGCCCTGAGCTGTCCCAGCCACGTCGTCACCGAGTCTCCATCAGCCACGTCAGCCACGTCCGGACGGCGAGGTCAGCAGATCAGAGCAGTTCGGTCAACCGCACCAGCGCGTCGATCCCGGCTGCTTCATTGCTAGATTGTCTTTGATGAGACATGCTCCTTTCAACAGGCAGGCCCGTTCGTGTTCTGATGCTTGTCTTCGGCGAGCATCTGATCGTTTCTGATGGCCTTGACCCGGACGAGCGACGACGGGCCAGATGTGCCCCAACGATAAGTTGCACGCCCCGCGAGATTCGCGAAAGACCGCGGCTGTTCGCTCGGCTGCATGCTTCCTGCGAATGCGCGCCGCCCGGTCGACCTCGGGCACGACCGATTCATGGCGGCGGTTTCCCACAGTTCGCATCGATTCCAGGCCGTCACCAACTCGTCACCAAATCCGTTACCGACCTTGTAAGAGGTCACCAAATCTAGGTCGGGGACATCATACTCAACTCGGATGGTTGCCGCTTGGGTCCCGGTTTCTGGCGTCTTAAGATCCGGCCCACATTCTCCTCCAGCTTTTCGAGGGAACCACGGCCGACTCGGATGCCTGAGCGCGCAGGCGGCGTCTGCTTTGGGTGCAAATTGGGTGCAGGATTGGAAGTGCGACCCCTACGCCGCTACAATGCTATCCAAGCCTGGTTTGGGGCATAAGGCGTCAGGCTTGCGGGGGTTGCAATGCCATCGCATTGCCGCCCCAATGTGAGCGAAAGGCATGCAAGCTAGGTTCGAATCCTAGATCCCCAGCTTTAACGAAGTCGAGAAGCGAAGAGGAGTTGCGGCGACATCCGCGGCTCCTCTTTCCCGTATTAGCCTATGTTGCGCATCTGGTGGGATGGAAACTCGGATTTCCCAGGGAAATCCGAACCTCGCCGGCCCAGGTTCACTACAAAATGCGGTACGGCCTGATCAGCCGCGCCGGCATTCCCGGTTTTCACGTCCTGCCCGCGATCGGACCTACCGTCTCGCGACCGCGACGGCAATCGACCGTCCTTGCCCGCGGCAACCCGCTGCACACCCGGCAGCCTCGACAACTCCGCCCGATTCAAGGGGGCAATTTTCGATGCAAAAGGCCGTGTGTGCGGTCCTCGCCCTCGCTCGCGATGTTCACGCCTCCTCAAACTGACCACTGACCACCCACCAAGCTCCACGTTCCCCCCACCCATTCGGCGAAAGAGAATTCGGCGCCCCGAAGAGGACTGAACGGTTACGCCGGATACGGCCGAAGCCGCGATTTGACCGACCGACACGTCGTTTCGTACCATGGAATCTTGTCGACCGTGACGAAATCGACCCGGTTCAACGGCGGACAAACGATTCCGTGGTCAAGGCTGGCGGGGGCGTGGGATGCGGAGGTTCTGGCGGCGTCGCTGCGGTTGGCTCGTCCTGGTCGTTGGAGCGCTTCTGGCAGGCTGCCATGGGGAACCCGAAGCTCAGGTGCGCCCGGCCCCGTCGTTCGCGGGCATCTCGCTCAAGGTGGGGGCGCTCGATGATGTCCGCATCATGGTGGGTGTGACACCGCAGCGCGGCGAGTGGGAAGCATCGCGCGGCGGGAACCTCTCGATCCATGAGGAGCCGCTCACCCTCGACTCGCTTTCGACCGTGGACGTCGTCGTCTTCCCGGCACAGCGTTTGGGCGACCTGGTGGATCAGAGCGCGCTCGCCGTCATTCCTGACGATCGGGTCATGCCCCCCAAGCCTGCTGAATCCACAACCGAGGACGAGGGCTGGCGGCGGCCCAATCCCCCACCCGTTGCCCGGGATGACACGTTCCAGTACATGGACTTCGCTCCGGCTTTTCGTGAACAGGTCAGCCGTTACGGCAAGGAGCTATTCGCCTTGCCCTGTGGGGGGTCGGCTCTCGTGTTGGTTTACCGTCGCGATGCCTTCGAGAGCGATCTCAACCGCGCGGCCGCCCGCCAGGCGGGGCTGACGATGCCGCCGGCAACCTGGAAGCAGCTCGATGCCCTGGCCCAGTTTTTCCAGGGCCGCGATTGGAATGGCGACGGCCGGCCCGATCACGGAATCGCCGTGGCGCTCGGGCCGGAGACCGGCGGCGTCGGCGACGCGGCGTTGCTGGCGCGCGCGGCCAGCCTGGGGCAGCACCGCGACCATTTCTCGTTCCTGTTCGACTCCGACGCATTCACCCCGCGGATCGATACGCCCCCTTTCGTCGAGGCCCTGCAAGGTTTGGTCGCCTGGAAGGCTTGTGGGCCACCCGGCATGGACCGGTTCGATTCCGTCGCCGCGCGCCAGGCGTTTCGCACCGGCAACGTCGCCATGCTGATCGACAGCGCCGAACGCGCCGCCGACTGGTCGCACGGCAAGCCGGTCAGCATCGCCCGCCTGCCCGGCTCGGACCGCGTCTTCGAGCCGATCCGCAAGGAGTGGAAGCCGTGCTCCCCCCCCAATGCACCGAGCTATCTGCCTCAGGGGGGCGGCTGGCTGATCGGGATCAGCAGCCGGCTCTCGGGCAAGCAATTCGATGCGGCGTTCGACTTCGCCAAGTATCTGGCCAGCCCCGAGAACGGCAATCGCATCCGTGCGGAGCGTACCTTCCCACTGCTGCCGGTCCGCGACAGCCAGATGGATCAAGGCCTGCCCGACCCGAGCTCGGCGCCCGACGTCGACTCCCGGTTGTGGTCTGTCGCGGTCCGACAGACCTTGGAGGCCGACCGAGTCGTGCCCGGTCTCCGTATTCCCGGGGCCGACCTCTACCTGAGTGACCTGGCCAAGGGGCGTCAGGCCGCCCTGGGCGGCGAGGCGCCTGAAAAGTCACTTCAGGCCGTCGCCAAGGCATGGAGCGACCGCACCGCGACCCGGGGGCACAAGCGCCAGCTCTGGCATTATCGTCGCAGCCTGAACAGCCTGGTCACGCTCCCCCAGCCTCCGGAACCCGGGAAATGAGGAAATGTGAAGAGACCGGAAAATACCAACGCTCTCGGTCGTCTCCGCCAACCAATCCTCGTGATCGTCATGACGACGCTCCTGGGCGTTCCCGCGGCCGGGTCCGGCGCGCAAACAACCGTGACCACACGGTCCGAAACAAAGACCCGCACGGCTTCCAAAGCCAACGGGCTGTCATTCGAGATTAAGTGTGCCGCCAAGGTTCGGACCGAACCGATCAAGGGCCGCGTTTACGTGATGCTCGCGTCCGACCAGGCGGCGCGCGAACCGCGGTTCGGGCCCAACTGGTTCCAGACCGAGCCGTTCTACGCCGTCAACGTGGAGAGCTGGAAGCCGGGCGAGCCGTTGCGGATCGATTCCCGCTCGGACGGCTTCCCTGGTCCGCTCGATGAGCTGGAACCCGGCCGGTATTCCATCCAGGCGGTGGTCCGGCTCAACCCGGACACGCACAAGATCGGCGACGGCGAGGGAAACGCCTACGGGCCGGTCGTCCACGCCGCCCTCGATCCCCGGGAGGGTGGGACTGTCGCGCTCATGATCGACCAGGTCGTGCCGCCCCGGACGTTCGAGTCGACCGAACGGATCAAGCTGGTCGAGCTGGCCAGCCCGAAGCTTTCCGCCTTTTACCACCGGCCAATCAAGCACCGCGCTGCCGTGATCTTGCCCAATGCGATTCCCATCGGAGACCGGCAGGCCAGCCGGCCGGTGATTTACATCATTCCCGGGTTCGGCGGCGACCATCACATGGCGTCGCTCTTTGCTGATAATCCGCGGTTGGCATTC
Source organism: Isosphaerales bacterium (assembly GCA_044450785.1). Taxonomy (GTDB): domain Bacteria; phylum Planctomycetota; class Planctomycetia; order Isosphaerales; family Isosphaeraceae; genus JBIOJM01. Next base: position 1,873 of record JBIOJM010000043.1, on the reverse strand, counting down.
GGCAAGGAATTCATCCGGGTCGTCCTCGACCCCGACTGCGGCACCGGCCACCACGTCTTCGCCGACAGTGCGACCAACGGCCCGCGGGGCGCGGCACTGGTCGAAGAGTTCATCCCCCACATCGAGCGCACGTTTCCCGCCCTCGCGTATCCTCGCGCCCGCCTGCTCAATGGCCATTCCTCCGGCGGCTGGAGCAGCCTCTGGCTCCAGGTGACCTATCCCCAATTCTTCGGCGGGACCTGGTCGACCAGCCCCGACCCGGTCGATTTCCGCGACTTTTCGCGGATCGACCTCTACAAGCCCGGCGAAAACATGTACCGCGACCGCGACGGCAAGCCCCGCCCAATCGCACGACGCGGAACCGTTCCCGTGCTCTTTATTGACCGTTTCTCGAAGGTGGACGACGTGATCGGCTACGGAAGCCAGCTTGGCTCGTTCGAGGCCGTATTCAGCCCGCTCGACCGCGCCGGCCGCCCCCGCAAGCTTTGGGACCGCGCGACCGGCGCCATCGATCCCGCCGTGTCCAAAGCATGGGAAGCCTTTGACATCAGGCTGACCGTCGAGCGGAACTGGCCGGCGCTCGGGCCCAAGCTCAAGGGCAAGCTCCACGTCATCACCGGCGGCCTTGACACGTTCTACCTCGAAGGGGCGGTCAAGCTGCTCAAGGAATCGCTGGCCATGCTCGGCAGCGACGCCGTCGTCGAGATCGTCCCCGACCGCGACCACTTCACTCTCATGGACCCTCAGCTCGCACAGCGGCTCGACCGCGAGATGCATAAGGCCGTCAGTAACGTCTTTCCAGCGAGACCGATCACCAAGGATTGATTCGCGATGCCCGTGCTCGAGCGCGAAGAGTACATCGAGCAGCTCTACTTCTTCCGCACCTTTCGTGAGCGGCTGGTGGACGGGCTGCCGTCCCAGGAAATCCTGGCACGCATCGGCGAGGAGCTGCTGTCGACGACCAGGCTGCCGCTGGCTGTCTCTTTCCTGCACGTTGAGATGAAGGGGTGCGGCCAGATGGGACCGGCCATGGACCGGATCAGCCATTACTTCACTCCGTTCCAGGCCCACGTCATCGGCCAGGCCGAGAACGACACGAGCCGATTCCCCATGGAGCAGGCCCTCTTGATCCTGGAGCGTGAGGCGAAGTTCAAAGCCGAGGGGCCCTCCGTCCCGGCCCTGTTCGTCTATCAGTTCGAAGCGCTGTCGCGCAACCGACTGGGTTATAACAAGGGACTGGCCGCCATGGCCGCCGACCCGTTCTATAACGAGGACTGGCACGACTACATCCTCACGCTGCGCAGCCGCCTCGGCGACGTCGACTTCGCTGACCTGATCTATGTGCGCTCGGAACAGTTCGCCAACGAACGACGGCGGCTGAACCCCGACTTCATCCCCAAGTTCCCGATCCTGTTCGGCGAAAAGGAGGGAAAGATCGCGCGCGCCAACCGCGGCCGCGATCCCATGTATCTGTTCGCGGCCCTCCAGCGACAGCTCGGCTACCCTGAAGTCCCAAGACCCCGCCGGCCCGATGAGCTCGAGGCCCGCGTCCTCTTCCTCGAACAACGAGTCGCCCATCTCGAGAACCGCCTCAAGCTCGCCGAGGGTGATATCCAACACGACGCCATCCTCGCCGAGGTCCTGGTCAAACCCGAGGACACCGCCGGGGTGCCTCTGGGGTGGGGGAAGAAAGTCGAATAGTGGCTAGTGGCTAGTGACTAGCTGGTGGTAAATCTGGAGATCTTGTTGAAACGGAGGCGGGCTTTGCCGCCGGACTTTGTCTTCACTACTGAGCCGTCAATCTTAGATTGACGGGCTGCTGGGCGCGGGTCTCCTGACCCCGCTCCCCCCGGCCGCGCGCTGGGCGCGGGTC